>NZ_JACEFC010000087.1 GCF_014180715.1 Nocardioides stalactiti
ATCGTGCCGGGCCCGAGCCCGGACGGCGCCGGCTCGGGGTTGCGGAAGGCGTCGTACGCCGCCGCCGGGATCGCACCGCGCACGCCGATGCCCGCCGCGATCGAGCGGGAGGCCCGCAGCAGCCGCGAGCCGAAGCGCCGTGTGGTGCCGAGCGCGAGCACCGGAGCGGGCTCGCCGGACGCCGTCGCGAACTCGCGGGGGAACTCGAGGATGCCGCGGACGTCCGCGCCGCGGAATCCGTAGATCGACTGGTCGGGGTCACCGACCGCGACGAGGTCGCGACCGTCGCCGGCCAGGGCCCGGAGCAGCGCGACCTGGCTGGGGTCGGTGTCCTGGTACTCGTCGACGAAGACGCAGGAGTAGCGCGCCCGCAGCTCGGCCTGGTGGACCCGGGCCTCGATGACCCCGCGCGCGATCAGGTCGGGGTAGTCGATGGCGGACTGGTCGCCGAGGACGTCGAGGTACTGCTCCAGGAACAACCCGGCCGCCTCGAACTCGGGCACCCGCTCGGCACGACCGAGCTCGACGAGCTGGGCGGGGTCGAGTCCCCGCTCGCGCGCGCGGGAGATCACGGCGTGCACCTCGCGGGCGAAGCCGCGGGTGCCGACGGCGGCCCGCAGCGCGTCGGGCCAGCGGATCGACTCGGGCGCGTCGGTGAGGAGCTCCTGGAGGACGACGTCCTGCTCGGCCGCGGACAGCAGCCGCAGGGGCGCGGCGTAGAGCTCCGCCGGGGCGTAGCGGCGGACGAGGGCGTAGGCGAAGGAGTGGAAGGTCGAGGACAGCCCGCTCGACATCGTGCGCCCGAGCCGGGCGGTGACCCGGTCGCGCAGCTGTTCGGCGGCCTTGCGGGAGAAGGTCAGCGCGAGCACTGCGTCCGGCTCGACACCGCGCCGCTCGATCCGGTCGACGATCGCCTCGACCATGGTGGTGGTCTTGCCGGTGCCGGGACCGGCGAGCACGAGGAGCGGTCCGCTCGCGTGGTCGACGACCTGCTGCTGGTGCCCGTCGAGCTGCGGCGGCGCGGCGGGCGCCGGCGGTGCGGCGAGGCGGTAGCGGGGCGTCGAGGTGCTGGTCGTCATGTCAGCGCCCAGCCAACCATCCCCGCCCGACAGAACCCCGGTGAGCCCGAGCCCGGCACCGCTCAGGCGAGCTCGAAGTCGGCGAAGTCGAAGCCGGGCGACACCAGGCAGCTGACGAGCGCGTCCGCCGTCGACGGCACCGTCCGCTGCCACACACCCGCCGGCACCAGGCCCTGCGGCGACGCCGCGTCCACGACGAACGACCCAGCGCCCGCGGGCTGCGGTCCGGTCCCGCCGAGCTCGACGGTGACCGCGCCGGTGTGCGCGAGCCAGATCTCGTCGGAGGCGACCTTGTGCCAGGCCGACGACTCCCCCGCAGGCAGCAGGAAGTAGATGAGGGTCGCCGTCGGCCGCACCCGACCGTCGGGCAACGTCACCGTCACCGGCGACACCCACGTCTGGCGGTACCAGCCGCCCTCCGGGTGCGGGTCGAGGTCGAGGACCTCGGCGAGCGGCGGACGCATCAGTCCTCGAGGACCGGGCGGTCGTTGTAGATCCCGGCCGGCTCCTGGCCGGAGAGGACCTGGATCGCCGTCATGATCCGGTCGGTGAGGTCGCGGCGGGCCTTGCCGAGGGCGATGCCGTCGTACTCCCCGGCGACGGTGATCGGCTCACCGAAGGCGACGGTCACCTTGGCGAGCCGAGGCAGCCGGGTGCCGATCGGCTGGATCTGCTCGGTGCCCGTGAGGCCGACCGGGACGACCGGCGCTCCCGAGGTCAGCGCGAGGTGGGCGACGCCGGTGCGGCCGCGGTAGAGCAGGCCGTCACGCGACCGGGTGCCCTCGGGATAGATGCCGAACGCCTCGCCGCGGCCGAGCACGTCGAGGGCCGTCACCAGGGAGCCCATGGCGGCGGCCGAGTCGTCGCGGTCGACCGGCAGCATGCCGAGTCCCTCGAACCACGCCTTCGACAGCGCACCCTTGATGCCGGACCCGGTGAAGTAGTCGGACTTCGCGAGGAAGACGACCTTGCGGGGCACCACGATCGGGATGACGACGGAGTCCACGAAGCTGAGGTGGTTGCTCGCAAGGATCACCGGACCCGTGGCCGGCACGTGGTGGAGACCGCGCACGTCGGGCCGCCACACGGCCTTCGCCGCCGGCGGTACGACGGTGTGGAGCGCCTGGTAGAGCACGGCAAGGACGCTAGGGGTTACCGGCCGGTCCGGCGAATCCGCGCGCTCGCGCCATCAAAATGGGCGAAGGGGCTCTTACAAGTATGAGTTGCAAGAGCCCCTTCAAGGTGACCGGTACTGGTGACGCTCCCGATCGATCCGGCCGAGCTGCCAGGTTCCCACGGACCTCGTCACCCGGCCCGTGCGGTGCTCGTCCCCCGAAGGTTCTGAGCCCCGTGTGGATCCTCGCCTTCCGGCTGATCCCGCCTTCCCGGAGGAGGGCGTGGGAGAAGTTCTATGCCGGAAGCGCAAGGCTGCGCAAGGGGTTGGCGGCAGGAACTTCGAGCAATTCGCTGGTTCCGGCGTGTCGTCCACAAGGACCCCCTGCGTGTCCACAGAGGAACGGCGCTTCATCCCCAACTGTGGGGATGACCTGTGGATGATGGAGTCGGGACGACCCGCGCTGAGTACTCGTACTCACGCGGGTCGAGTAGCGCCGCGATGGGCGGCTCGGGAGATGTGTGGGGAGATGGATGACATGCGCTACGCCGACCCGGACCTGTGCCCCGACTGCCGCTCCGACCTGCCCAAGGACGTCCGCACCTGCCCCACCTGTGCGCTGCCGGTCCGGCACCTGCTCGCGGTCGAGCTGTTCGCCACCCTGCAGCGGGCCGACCAGCTCGTCGGTCAGCTGCGGTCGGTCGCCGACACCGCCGTCGCGGCGCCTGCCGCCGCGCCCAGCGCCGCCGCGCCCGCCGCGCCCGCCGCTCCGGGGGCACCGGCGGTGCCGGCCGGTACGACGCCACCTCCTCCGCCCGGACCACTCCTCCCCCCGCCTCCCTCGCCGATAGGTGCGGTTGCGCCGGTGGCTCCCCCCGCCGTCGCGGCCTCGCCGCTCCCGGCCCCTCCTCCCACGAGGGCCGGGAGCGGCCTCGGCGTGGCGACCATCCCGAAGATCCTGCTCGGACTCGGAGCGCTCTGCCTGCTCGTCGCGGCGATCGTGTTCCTCGCGGTCTCCTGGTCGATCCTCGGCGTCGGCGGCCGTACGGCCGTGCTGGTCACCCTGACCGCCCTTGCCACGGGCGGCGCGCTCCTGCTCAACCGCTTCGAGCTGCGGATCGCCGGTGAGTCGATGAGCGTGGTCGCGCTCGGCATGCTCGGCCTCGACGTGCTCGGCGCACACGCGGCCGGGTGGTTCGGCGACTCCTCGGACGGCTGGGCGATCGCCGCGACCGGCGCCGTGATGGCGCTCGGCGGCACCGGGCTCGCCCTGCCTCGCTTCGGCGACGGCCCCCGCCTGGCCGCCCCGCAGGTGTTCGTCGGCGTCGGCTACCTGTTCGGCTGGGCCGGCCTGATGATCGCCACCGACCACGAGCTCATCGCCGGTCACGCCCTGGTCGCGCTCGGCCTCGGCGTCACCTGGCTGTCGCGCACCGCCCTCCCGGTCCGCGCGTGGAGCGTCGGCCTCGCGACAGCGGTCGTGTGGAGCTCCACCGCCCTGCTCGGCCTCTTGCTGACGTTCGCCGACCCGACCATCGACGGGCTCTGGGTCGACGGCACCGGTTGGTCGCTCCTCGTGTCCGCCGCCACCCTCCTGCTGCCCGGCCTCGTGCTCCGCAAGCCCGACCTCGCCGTCGGCGGCGGCTCGGTCGGCGCCCTGCTCGTGACCATCGCGCTGGTCGCCCCGGCCGTCGACGAGTCCGCCCGGACCGCCGGCGTCGTCACCCTCCTCGTCACGGCTGTCTGGGTCGCCACCTACCGGCTGCTGCCCGCGCAGGTGCGGACGGTCGCGGTCGCCCCGGCGACCATCGGGTCGCTGGCGCTCCTCGGCTTCGAGGTGGTCGCCGGGGTCACGGCCCTGGTCCGGATCGGTGAGCTCGGCACCGACCAGCCGTTCACCGTCGTCCTCGACGGCGCCGACCCGCTGACCGAGCCGCTGCTCGTCGTCCCGTCGGCCCTGGTCCCACTCGCGTTCGCCGCCTTCGCGTTCCGGCCGGCCACGGGCAAGGCTCCCCTGCCGTGGTGGCGCATCGGCGCTCTCGTCGCGGGCGTCTTCGCGGCCGCCACCCTTGCGTCGTACGACGTCGCCCTGGCGCTGCCGGTCGGCGCGATCGCCCTCACCGCAGTCGCCGGCCTGGTCATCGCGCTCGCCGACTCAGGAGCCCGCCACACCGGGTTCGGCGTCGCGTCGCTGCTGGTCGGCGGCGCCGCCGTCCTGCTCGCCCTGCCGAGCACCTCGATGGTCGCCGCCACAGCCGCTGTCGTCCTCACGACCGGGCTGGTCGCGCACCTCGCCGGCCGCACGCCAGGCCTGCGCGGCTTCGCGGCGGTCACCGTCTCCCCCGCGATCGCCGTGCTGATCTGGGCGAGCGGGACCAGCCTCGACGTCGACGCGGCCTGGCTGGGCGCGCCGCTGCTGGCGCTGCTCGGCGTGCTCGCGGTCGCCCGCCCGCGGCCGGAGATCGAGCTCCCTGCCCTCCTCGTCGCGCTGGTCGCGGTCACCCCGGCCGTCGCGGCGGCCGGAGACCCCGGCAGCTCGCTCCCGCTGCACCTGGTCCTGCTCGGCGCCGTCCTGTCGGCCTCGGCACTCGTCCACGAGGCCCGCCGCGGGCTGGTCTGGGCGGCCGTGCCGGTCTTCGGGCTCGCGTCGTGGGTCTGGTTCGGCAGCCGCGACGTGACGGCGCCCGAGCCCTACACACTGCCGATCGCCGTGGCTCTGACGGTGCTCGGCCTGGTCCACCTGCGCCGCAACCCCGACGCCGGCACCGAGCTGTCGCTCCTTCCCGGGCTGCTCCTCGGCACGGTCCCCTCGCTGCTGTGGGTGCTCGGCGACCCGCTGTCGCTGCGGGCCCTGGTCCTCGGCGCGGCGTGCCTGGTCCTCACCATCGCCGGCGCCGCCCTCCGGTGGAGCGCCCCCCTGCTCGTCGGGGCCACCGTCGGTGCCGTCGTGGTGCTCCGGGAGCTCGGTCCCTATGCGGGCGACGTGCCCCAGTGGGTGTGGATCGGCCTGGCAGGGGCGCTTCTCACGACGGTCGGGATCACCTGGGAGCGACGCCTCCTCGAGGTCCGCAAGGCGGTCGGCCTGCTGGGCGCGCTGCGCTGAGGGTGGAGCGACCTGCTAGAAACGGCTCATGGCTACCACTGCATTCGGTGACTCCACCGTCTCGACCTCCGGCGAGCTGCCGGCTCCCGGCGACAAGGCTGCGGCGTTCGAACTGGTCGGCAACGACTTCTCGGCCGTGACCCTCCCCGAGGGCAAGCGCACCGTCCTCAACATCTTCCCCAGCATCGCGACCGGTGTCTGCTCGGGCAGCGTCCGCAAGTTCAACGAGCTCGCGGCCGGCCTCGACAACACCGCGGTCATCTGCGTCTCCAACGACCTGCCGTTCGCGCTCGACGCGTTCTGCGGCGCGGAGGGCATCGCCAACGTCACGACCGCGTCGGGCTTCCGCTCGTCCTTCGGTGACGACTACGGCGTCCGCATGGTCGACGGCAAGTGGGCGGGCCTGCTGGCCCGCGCCGTCGTCGTCGTCGACACCGACGGGTCCGTGATCCACGCCCAGCTCTCCCCCGCGATCGGCCAGGAGATCGACTACGACGCGGCCGTCGCCGCCCTGGGCTGAGCCTCCTGCTGCACCCCGATCAATCCGGGTCGGCCGGGTCCCAGAACGCCTCGCGCATCTGGACCCGGCCGTTCTGGCTGTACGGCGTGCCCTCGTCGTCGTAGTGGGCCAGCGCCCGCCCGTCGTGGCTGGGCGGGAGCGAGCCGTCGGCGCGCACGACCCGCCACCACGGCACGGGACCCCCGTGGTGGGACATCACCGAGCCCACCTGGCGCGGACCGCCGCCGACGACGGCTGCGATCGCGCCGTAGGTCGTCACCCGCCCGGCCGGCACCTGCTCGACCCACGCCAGCACGCGCTCGACGTAGTCGTCCTCGGCGTCGTCGGGGGCAGCGGTGGTCACGGCCCCCATCGTGCCGGACGCCACCCTCCGCGCGGTCAGTCGGTGAACGCCTCGGTGCCGCTGATCAGCCGCAGGCCCTCGATGCCCGAGTGGCGCCGCGCGAAGGCCAGGACGTGCGCCAGGTCGCTGATGTTGTTGCTGCCCGTGTCGGGGAAGAGCGAGATCGTCGAGAGGACGCCGACGGCGAGGCCCTCGGGGCTGAGGTAGCCCGACCCCGAGTCGCCGGGGACACCCGAGACGGTGCTGCGCACCTGGTGCGACCACCCTCCGCCCATCGAGCCGGCCACGGTGGCCGTGCGCGGCGACACCTGGCCACCGCCGCCGAGGAGGCCGCTGTTGCCGTAGAAGTAGACGGTGTCGCCGGCCACCACGCCGTCGCGGTCGACGCCGGTCGGACCACCCCAGACGGGCACGCTCGGGTTGACCTTGGCGACGTCGCCGCGGTCGACACGCACGAGCGCGAAGTCGTTGTAGTTGCAGGGCGCGGACCGCGTCGTGCCGATCCGCTGCATCGTCATCCAGGACGAGTACGCCAGCCGCCCGTGACCGACCACGGTCGGCTCGGTGAGGACGTTGCCACCGTCGCCGAAGGTCACCCGCGTCCCCAGCGGGTACGACGGGGTGTCGCAGCCGTTGGTGTCGGTCTGGCCGCCCCGGCCGGCGCAGTGCGCCGCGTAGCCGACGTAGACCCGGCCACGACGGTCGGTGAAGACGAAGTTCGCCGTGCACTGCGCCCCGTCGGTGTACATCTGCACCCCCGGGTGGATCGTCGCCTCGTCGGCGGGGGCCCAGCGCCCACGCGCGACGGCGTCGCCCGAGGACAGGCCGGGGGCGGCGAGAGCGAGCAGGGCGAGGAGGACTGCTGCTCGACGAGGTGGGCGGGTGCGCATACGAGGAGAACGAGTTCTCGTCCGGTCTCGTTACGGTGTCCGATCCGGCAACGGCTCCCCGGGCACGGGCCAAAAACGCCGAGGACCCCGTCGTGACGACGGGGCCCTCAGGTGCTCCCTCGGTGTGTTCCACGCCGAAAGTCGAGGTGACCTTCTCAACGAGGAGCAGGAAGCGGAGTTACGGTTGCCTTACCCGGCGGATCAGTAGGCCGGCTGGCTCGGGTCGATCTGGTTGACCCAGGCCACGACCCCGCCACCCACGTGGACGGCATCGGCATAGCCGGCGCCCTTCACGATCGCGAGCGTCTCCGCCGACCGGATGCCGGTCTTGCAGTGCATGACGATCTGCGTGCCGGAGTCGACCGACGGCAGCTTCTCGAGCGCGGTGCCGTTGAGGAACTCCCCCTTGGGGATGAGGACCGACCCCGGGATCTTGTTGATGTCGTACTCCACCGGCTCCCGCACGTCGACGAGGACGAACTCACGGGTGCCCTCCTCGCGCTCCTTGAGCATGTGCTCGAGGGTCGAGACCGAGATGGTCGCGTCGGCGGCCGCGTCGGCGGCCTCCTCGGAGATCGCGCCGCAGAAGTACTCGTAGTCGATCAGCTCGGTGACGGTCGCGTTCTCGCCGCACAGCGCGCAGTTGGGGTCCTTGCGGACCTTGAGCTTGCGGTACTCCATCTCCAGCGCGTCGTAGATCATCAGCTTGCCGATGAGCGGGTCGCCGATGCCGGCGAGCAGCTTGATCGCCTCGTTGACCTGGATCGAGCCGATGCTGGCGCACAGCACGCCCAGCACGCCGCCCTCGGCGCAGCTGGGGACCATGCCCGGCGGAGGCGGCTCGGGGTAGAGGCAGCGGTAGCAGGGCGCGTCGTCGGTGAGCTTCGGCGCGAAGACCGAGGCCTGGCCGTCGAAGCGGTAGATCGAGCCCCACACGTAGGGGATCCCGAGGAAGTACGCCGCGTCGTTGACCAGGTAGCGGGTCGCGAAGTTGTCGGTGCCGTCGACGATGAGGTCGTAGCCCTTGAAGATCTCGTAGACGTTGTCGTTGTCGAGACGCTCGTTGTGGACGATGACGTTCACGTAGGGATTGACCTCGGCGATCGACTCCTTGGCCGACTCGGCCTTGGGACGGTCGATGTCGCTGACGCCGTGGATGATCTGGCGCTGGAGGTTCGACTCGTCGACGGTGTCGAACTCGACGATGCCGAGCGTGCCCACACCGGCGGCGGCCAGGTACAGCAGCGCCGGGCTGCCGAGGCCGCCCGCGCCGATCACCAGGACCTTGGCGTTCTTGAGCCGCTTCTGCCCGGCCATGCCCACGTCGGGGATGATGAGGTGGCGGCTGTAGCGACGGACCTCGTCGATGGTCAGCTCGGCGGCCGGCTCGACCAGCGGCGGAAGACTCACGGTTGCTCCTGGATCGGTTGGGATTCCTGCGGGACGTCGGGGCGGAACTCTGGGATGAACATCGCTCAGGCCCCGGGTGTTCCCACCCTCCATGGTTCCTGGCGGCCCCCACCCGACCCGACACGTCCCGCGATCCGGACCCGAGCCCTCCGGACTCGCCTCGGGGGCATCCCGTGCCTGAGATCTACTCGGGAGTAGGCTCGAGGCCGTGGTCAGTAGGTCGTACGACGTCGAGGACCCGCGCCGTCCGCGCGGGATCCGGTTGCCGCGCCGTGAGCGGCGTGCCCAGCTCCTGGCCTCCGCGCTGGAGGTCTTCGTCGCGCAGGGCTACCACGCCGCGGCGATGGACGACATCGCCGAGCGCGCCGGCGTGTCCAAGCCGGTCCTCTACCAACACTTCCCCGGCAAGCTCGACCTCTACCTCGCGCTGCTCGACAAGGCGTGCGACGACATCATCGCCAACTGCCGGGCGGCGCTGGAGTCGACCACCGACAACAAGCTCCGCGTCGCCGCGACCATGGATGCGTTCTTCGGCTACGTCGCCCACGACGCCGGCGCGTTCCGCCTGGTCTTCGAGTCCGACTTCACCAGCGAACCGGCCGTCCGCGACCACGTCGACCGGGTCACCACCGAGTGTGCCGCGCTGATCACCGAGGTGATCAAGGAGGACACCGGCCTCCCGGACGCCGCCTCGCGCCTGCTCGCCGTCTCTCTCGTCGGCATCGGCCAGGTCAGCGCCCGCTACTGGCTGCAGGACCCGAGCGGCATCGCCCGGCAGGAGGCGGTTGCCCTGGTCTCGGCCCTCGCCTGGCGCGGCATCCGGGGTTATCCCAAGACCGACTAGTGTCGACGACACCGGCACCACGAACCACGCACCACAGACACGAAGGAGCCTCAGTGGAGGTCAAGATCGGCGTGCAGAACGCCGCCCGCGAGCTGACCGTCGAGACCGACGAGAGCTCCGACGCGATCGAGAAGCTCGTGACCGAGGCCATCGCCGGCAGCGGCGTCCTCGTCCTCGCCGACAACAAGGGCCAGAAGACGGTCGTCCCGGCCGACAAGCTCGCCTACGTCCACATCGGCCGCAGCGTCGTCGGTCAGGTCGGCTTCCGCAGCTGATCCCGCCGGGAACTCTCCGGCGGTTCCCAGGCGTTCCTCAGGTTGCACGGGCAACCTCGCCCGTGAAGAGGTGAGGGTCATGCTGCAGTTCCGCTTCGCGGCCGAGAGCGACACCGGCCGGGTCCGCGACCACAACGAGGACGCCGGGTTCGCCGGTCCCTACCTGCTGTGCGTGGCCGACGGGGTCGGCGGCGCGGCAGCGGGCGAGGTGGCCTCGGCCACGACGTCGTACGTCGTCAGCGCGCGAGCGCTCGCGCACCCGGGCCGCGACCCGCTCCGACTGCTCGCCAGCGCGACCGAGGAGGCCCACGCCCAGCTGGTCCGCGGGGTCGAGGCCGACCCGCGCCGGCTCGGGATGGCGACCACGCTGACAGCGGTCCTCACCGACGGCCAGCGCACCGCGCTCGCCCACCTGGGCGACTCGCGGGCCTACCTGCTCCGCGACGGCGGCTTCACCCAGCTCAGCCACGACCACACGATGGTCCAGGCGATGGTCGACGCTGGCCGGATCACGCCCGCGGAGGCCGCGGCGTCGCCCCACCGCAACGTCGTGCTGCAGGCCCTCGACGCCACCAGCACCCCGACCCCGGACCTGCTCTGGCTCGACCTGCGGCCGGGCGACCGGCTGCTGCTGTGCAGCGACGGCGTGAGCGACGTCCTCCACGAGGCGGCGATCGCGATGATCCTCGACGTGCCCTCGCTCCGGCTCGCGGCGACGCACCTGGTGCAGGCGGCGCTCGACGGCGGCAGCCGCGACAACGTCACGGCGATCGTCGCCGACGTGGTCGACGCGCCGGCCCTCGCAGCCAACGGGCTGGTCGTCGGCGCGAGCACCGATCCGGCCAACCTGGTCGACCCGGCAGCCGTGCGACCGCTCCGCTCGGCCTGACCCGAACGGGTGGTGTCGACCTCCGGAAGGGCTCGACCCGGAAGAAACACTGGCGCGGGTGTCGTGGCCCGGTCCTAGACTGAAGTCATGAGCACACTGTCGTACGAGTACGCGCGCCTCTGGGTGCCGCTCTACGACGCCAACACGCTCTCGGTCGCGCGCCCCGTCTTCCTCATCGAGGCGGCCGACGGCTTCGAGGGCATCGTCGCGGAGAAGAACACCACGCTCATCGGCGTGCTCAACGACTTCGGACGCGACGGCTGGCGGATCGACACCACGCCGATCCGGGTCACCGCACCGTCACCGGAGTTCCAGCTCCTGATCGACGCGACCCTCGACGAGGTCGACGGAGGCTCGCTCAGCGACGCCGACTCCGGCGCCGTCAACGAGTTCGACGTCTACGGGATGCGTCGAGAGCTCCCCTGATCGCGGCGACCGCGGGTCAGTCGTCGTACTCGACGGCGAACAGGTCGCCGAGCTCGTCGACGCGCGCCAACGCCTCGGCCATCGTGAACTGATCCAGCCCGAGCTCGTCCTCCGCGCCGGCCTCGACCTCGTCCCACGAGATCGGCGTCGCCACCGTCGGGCGGTCGCGCCCGCGCAGGGAGTACGGCGCGATCGTCGTCTTGGAGCCGGCGTTCTGGGACCAGTCGATGAAGACCTTGCCGCGGCGACGGGCCTTGGTCATCGTCGCGGTGACCAGCGCCGGGCTCTCGTGGGCCAGCTCCTCCGCGACCTCCTTGGCGACCGAGGTGACCTCCTCCGACGGCAGGTACGACGACAGGTCGGCGTACAGGTGCAGACCCTTGCTGCCGCTGGTCACCGGCCGGGCGTCGAGGCCGCGCGCGTTGAGGGCGTCGCGGGCGCGCAGCGCCACCTGGCAGCACTCGTGGAGCCCCGCCGGCTCCCCCGGGTCGAGGTCGATCACCAGCCGGTCGGCGCCGAGCGGCTCGCCGGACGCGTCGACCGTCCACTGGTGGACGTGGAGCTCCAGGGCCGCCAGGTTGACCATCCACATCAGGGTCGCGAGGTCCTCCACGATCGGGAAGACGAGGGTGTCGCCGTTGCGGCTCGGTCCGCGGGAGCCGGTGGTCGGCACCTCGGCGGTCCGGACCCACGACGGCGTGCCCGGCGGCACGTTCTTCTCGAAGAAGCTCATCGTCTGGACCCCGTGCGGCCATCGGATGCGGGTGACCGGCCGGCCGGCGAGGTGCGGCAGCAGCACCGGCGAGATGCGCGCGTAGTAGTCGAGCACCTCACCCTTGGTGGTGCCGGTGGCGGGATAGAGCACCTTCTCCAGGTTGCTCAGCTTGAGCGTGCGGCCCTCGACGTCGACGTAGGTCTCGGTCATCGCGCTCCCCCGCTGGTCGCGACGAGGTCGGCGGCGGTCAGGTCCGCGCGCACCCCTTGGTAGGACGGCTGGCGGAGCCGCTCGTACCCGATCCCGTGGGTGTCGACGTCCACCACCAGCACCGGCTCGACCCAGGTCGTCCCGTCGGCGTCGACCCGGGGCACCTCGTCGGCGAACGGGCTCGCACCCGTGGTCAGGGAGGCGACCAGGTCGGCGAGGACCCGCGACTGCTTCGGCCCGATCCCGCTGCCGACCCGGCCCCGGTAGCGCAGGCCCGCGGCCGTCGGCTCGCCCACGAGGAGCGCGGCGAGGTGGCTGCCACCGGTCTGCGGACGCCAGCCGCCGACGACGTACGACGCCCGGTGCCGGTGGGCGAACTTGAGCCAGTGGTGGCTGCGCTCCCCCGGTCGGTAGCGGGAGTCGAGGCGCTTGCTCACGACCCCCTCGAGCCCCTGGGCCCGGGTCGCGTCGAAGAGCATCGCGCCGTCGTCGTACGTGCTGGGGACCTGCCACCCGGACCCGCCGAGGTCGAGCGCCTCGAGCCGGGCGCGACGCTCGTGGAGCGGCAGGCCCGTGAGGTCCTGGCCGTCGCAGCGGAGCAGGTCGAAGACCATGAAGGTCGCCGGGATCCGCTCGGCCAACCGGGCGACGGTGACGGCCTTGCGGACATGGATGCGCTCGGCGAGGACACGGAAGTCGGGCAGGCCGCGCTCGTTGAGCGCGATGATCTCGCCGTCGACGACCAGGTCGGGGGTGTCCGGCGGCGTGGCCAGCTCAGGCCAGGCGCCGGTGATGTCGTTGCCGTTGCGGCTCGTCAGCCGGACGTCGCCCTGGACCGACGCGAGCGCGCGCACGCCGTCCCACTTGACGTCGTGGCACCACTCCTCACCCACCGGGACGTGCGTGCCCGCGGTCGCGAGCATCGGCAGCAGCGAGGGCACGGCACCATCATGCCGGTCCGCCCGGCTCATCCAGGTCGCCCCAGCTCCATCCGGTCCACGACGTACGCGGCGATGGCCAGGCTCGAGGTCGCCGCCGGGGACGGCGCGTTGCGCACGCTCGTGACGCCGTCGCCCTGGACGATCGCGAAGTCGTCGAGGAGCGATCCGTCGCGGGCCACCGCCTGGGCCCGGACCCCCGCACCCCGCCGGACGACGTCGGCGGGGCCGATGCCGGGGACGTAGCGCTGGGCGCTTCGCAGGTAGGCGCTCACGGACAGCGAGCCGCGGACCTCGCGGACCCCTGTGCGCCAGTGGGTGCGTGCCATCCGCCAGAAGCCGGGGTGGGCCAGGGTCGCGGCGGCGTCCCGTGCTCGCAGGCCGGGGCGGACGCCGTACGACTCCCGGTCGAGGGCGAGGACGGCGTTGGGGCCGATCTCCAGGCCGCCGCCGACCCGACGCGTGAAGTGGACGCCCAGGAACGGGTAGCGCGGGTCCGGGACCGGATAGACCATGCCGCGGACGAGGTCACGCTTGGCGCCGGGGACGTCGAGGTACTCGCCGCGGAACGGGACGATCCGCGGCTCGCGCTCGCCGTCGACCGCGCGACCCAGACGGTCGGACTGGAGGCCGGCGCAGAGCACGACGTGGTCGGCGTGGTGGACCTCCCCGCTGGCCGTGACGACCTGGAGGCGACTGCCGCGGCCGGACCGGCGGACCGTCGCGACGCGGGTGCCGAGCAGGACCCGGCCGCCAGCCACCTCGACGTCGCGGCCGAGCTGCTCGGCGACCGCGACGTAGTCGGTGATCGCGGTCCGCGGCGAGTGCAGCGCGGCCAACCCGCGCGCGTGCGGCTCGATCTCCTGGAGCTCCTCGGGGCCGACGCGGCGCAGGTCGGGCACCCGGTTGTCGGTCGCCGTGCGCTCGAGGGCGTCGAACCGGCTCATCTCCTCGGCGTCGACGGCCACGACGAGCTTGCCGCACTCGTCGTACGGCAGCGCGTGGTCGGCGCAGTAGTCCCGGAGCAGGAGCCGGCCGCGGGTGCACAGCTCGGCCTTGAGGCTCCCGGGCCGGTAGTAGAGGCCGGCGTGCACGACACCGGAGTTGTGACCGGTCTGGTGGGCGGCGACCCGGTCCTCCTTCTCCAGGACCGTGACCGTCGTGCCCGGCCGGCGGCGGGTGATCTCGCGGGCGACGGCGAGCCCGACGATGCCGCCTCCGACGACGGCCACGCTCTGGTCACCCACGCGTTCATGGTCCCAGGTCGGTGGTGCGCCGTACGCTGGAGCCATGCGTGCGATCTGGAAGGGGGCCGTCTCGTTCGGCCTCGTGAGCGTCCCGGTGAAGCTCTACTCCGCGACGGAGAGCCACGACGTGTCGTTCCGGCAGGTCCACGCCAAGGACGGCGGCCGGATCAAGTACCAGCGCGTCTGCTCGATCGACGGCGAGGAGGTGCCCTACGCCGACATCGCCAAGGGCTACGAGACCGAGGACGGCGAGATGGTGGTCCTCACCGACGACGACCTCGCCGAGCTGCCGCTGACTTCCTCGCGCGAGATCGCCGTCGAGAAGTTCGTGCCGAGCGAGCAGATCGACCCGATGCTGTTCGAGAAGTCCTACTACCTCGAGCCCGAGTCGACGGGCGCCAAGCCCTACGCGCTGCTCCGCCAGGCGCTCCTCGAGGCCGATCGGATGGCGGTCGTGACGGTCGCGCTGCGCCAGCGGACGACGACGGCGGTGCTGCGGGTGCGCGGCGACGTGATCGTCATGCAGACGATGATGTGGCCCGACGAGATCCGCCAGCCCGACTTCACGATCGAGACCGGCGAGATCAAGGACGCCGAGGTCAAGATGGCCCAGATGCTCGTCGAGACCCTCGCCGGCGACTTCGACCCCGACGAGTTCGAGGATGGCTACGCCGCCGCCGTCGACGCCGTCGTCAGGGCCAAGATCGAGGGGGGCGAGGTCCAGCGCACCCCCACGTCCACCAAGACCGGGGGCGAGGTCGTCGACCTCCTCGCGGCGCTCCAGCGTTCCGTCGACGCCGCCAAGACCGCACGCGGCGAGAAGCCCGCCGACGACGCGCCCGCGAAGAAGACCGCCACCAAGAAGACCGCAGCGAAGAAGACCGCTGCGAAGTCGTCGGAGAAGTCGTCGGAGAAGGCCCCCGCGAAGAAGGCCGCCGCCAAGAAGACGGCCAAGAAGGCTCCCGCGAAGAAGGCCGCGGCCAAGAAGGCCAGCTGAGATCGACCCAGCCCGACAGCCCCTTGCGGTCGGCGGTTCCGTCCCTGTCGTATTCGGTGGGTGCTGTTCGTGGAGAGGGTGGACGCGGTCCAATGGGGCTGCCCGGACACGAAGGAGCAGACATGCCTGAGTACCTCCTGTACTTCAACCAGCAGTGGGTCGGCGAGCACACCGAGGAGTGGTTCCAGTCGCGCGCACCGCTCGCAATGGCGGTGGTGAGGGAGATGCAGGCCGCCGGGGTCTTCGTGTTCGCGGGCGGCCTCGAGGAGGACGCCCCGGTCTACGCAGCGGACGCCACCAGCGGCGAGGTGGTGGTCACCGACGGGCCTTACGTCGAGACCAAGGAGTGGCTGGGCGGGTTCGCGATCGTGGACGTCCCCGACGAGGCGGAGGCCAAGCGGTGGGCGGGCAAGATCGCCGAGGCCTGCGGCTGGCCGCACGAGGTCCGCCGGTTCGCGCCCTGGCCGACGCTCGACTGACGATCAGAGGTCGGTGAGCGGGTCGCGAGCGCCGACGCCGCTGTTGAAGTCGGAGTCCTTGCGGCTGATGATCTCCCGCCGCTCCTCCGGCGACAGGGCGTCGAGCAGCGCCCGCGCCTCGCCGGGCTGACCGCTCACCTCGGGCGCCTCGGCGAGCGGGATCACCGTGTGCACGATGCGGTCGTCGTACACGTGGACGGCGTTGAACGCCTGGTGGCCGTCGACGCCGGAGATCACCCGGTCGAGCGGTGCCGGGTCGGTCGTGTAGCAGCTCGCCGACGCCACCGACACGGGGATGCCCGCGAAGGTCGAGTGCGACGTGTAGTGGAAGTGGCCGCCGAGGAGCTGGCGTACGTCGC
Organism: Nocardioides stalactiti; assembly: GCF_014180715.1. Taxonomy (GTDB): domain Bacteria; phylum Actinomycetota; class Actinomycetes; order Propionibacteriales; family Nocardioidaceae; genus Nocardioides; species Nocardioides stalactiti. The sequence goes on from NZ_JACEFC010000087.1 coordinate 15,839, forward strand.
TGCCCCGCACCACCTCCGCGAGCCGGTCCTGCTCCAGCAGCTCGAGGATCGCCCCCACCTCGATCGTCGGGAGCGGGATCGGCGGGTGGTGCATCGCGAGGATCGTGCCGTGCTCGGCCGGCACCGCGAGCAGGTCGCTCAACCAGTCGAGCTGGTCGTCGGACAGCTCACCGTGGTGGTAGCCGGGCACGCTCGTGTCGAGCGCGACGACTCGCAGCCCGCCGAGGTCGTGGACCCGGTCCTGCGGCCCGTCGTCGTCGGAGTCGAACAGGCCGCGGGCGTACGGCGCCCGCTCGTCGTGGTTGCCGATCACCCACACGACCGCGGCGCCGAGGTCCGCGGCGAACGGCTCGACGAGCTCGCGGAGCCGCGCGTAGGCCTCCGGCTCGGCCTTGTCGGCGAGGTCGCCGGTGAACACCAGCGCCTGCGGCACCGGGTCGAGCCGCCGCAGCCGCTCGAGAGTGAGCAGCAGCCCCGCCTCGGGCTCCACGACGCCGTACTGCCGCGCGTCGTGCGCGAGCAGGTGGACGTCGCTGAGGTGGGCGAGGGTGAACCGAGGGGCGGGATACTGGCCGTACTGCACCCTCCGACGCTAACGCCGTTCGACCCGTGCGCGGCGTGCGGCCCGCCGTAGTGTCGTGAGGACGGCGGGTCCGAGCAGGGCGATGGCGAGCGCGTTGGTGATCGCCCGCCCGGTGTCCCAGCCCCCGGTCGAGGTGAGGAGCGTGTAGAGCAGGAACCGGTGCAGGTTCTCGAGCACCGGCGCTCCCGGGAGGTAGGAGAGCTCGCTGGAGTCCTGGCCCGGGACCTGGATGCCGAGGATGAAGGGCCAGCCCCACAGGTTGAGCAGCAGCCCGTAGACGTAGGCCGCGAGGATCCCGTAGACCACGAGCATCGCGATCTCCGAGCGCCCCGAGACCCGCCGCGGCAACAGGCCGGCGACCATGCCGACCCACCCGGCGACGAGCATCTGGAACGGCAGCCACGGCCCCACGCCCGCAGTCATGAGCGCCGACGCGAACAGCGACGTGCAGCCGAGCACGAACCCGAACCCCGGACCGAACACCCGCCCGCCGAGGATCAGCAGGAAGAAGACCAACTCGAGGCCCGCCGTACCGGCGCTCACGCCACGCAGGACGGCGTTGACAGCGCTCAGGACACCGAGGATCGCGAGCACCCGCGCGTCCATGCCGCCTTCGCTGATCTCCGCCAGCACCACCGCGAGGATCACCGGCAGGAGCGCGAGGAACAGGAACGGCGGGTCGACGCGCGTCGTCGGGTCGGCCTCGAGGATCAGGGGCCAGCCGAGCATCATCAGCCCGATCAGCGAGGCCAGGCCGAGGACCACGGCCGACCGCAGCCGCAGCGGTACGGCGACCCCGGGCCGGTCGATCGTGGCGCTCACGATCGCGCCTCCACGCCGAGAGCGGACGCGACCTCGTCGACGGTCAGCCAGTCGGCGCCCAGCACCTTGGTCACCTGCGGCGCGAACGCCGGTGACGCGGCGATGACCTCCCGGGTGGGACCGTCGGAGACGACCTCCCCCTCCGCGAGCACGACGACGCGGTCGGCGACCTGGGCCGCGAACTCCACGTCGTGCGTGGCGACGAGGATGGCGCGCCCCTCGCTCGCCAGCGCGCGCAGGATCCCAGCCAGCGCGTGCTTGCCCGGGTAGTCGAGGCCGCGCGTGGGCTCGTCGAGGAGCAGCACCGGCGGGCCGGCCGCCAGCACGATCGCCACCGCGAGCGCGAGCCGCTGCCCCTCGGAGAGGTCTCGGGGGTGGCGCTCGGGGTCGATGCCCGGAGCGAGCCGCTCGAGGAGGCCGGCGCAGGTCCCGGCCCCGGCGGCCGCCGTCCGGTCGGCGGCCGCACACTCGTCGGCCACGGTCTCCAGGTAGAGCAGGTCGGCCGGGCTCTGAGGAACCAGACCCGTGTGGGACCGCCGCGCCTCCGGCTTGAGCCGGTGCGGGTCGTCACCGCCGACCCGGACCGAGCCGCGGGTCGCACCGTGCCGGCCCTGGAGCGTCCACAGCAGCGTCGACTTCCCGGCGCCGTTGCGGCCCATCAGCGCGGTGACCGTGCCCGTGCGGAGCGAGAGGTCGACCTCCCGCAGCGCCGGCACGGCACCGTGGGCGACGACCAGGCCGCGCACCTCGACGGCGGGCACCCCGAAGCCTCCGGCGTCCTCTGCTGCCGGCCGGCTGCCGAGCCGTGCCTTCAGGTCCGCCGTACGACGACGCGCGTCGCGGACGGTGAGCGGGAGCGGCGACCACCCGGCCAGCCGGCCGAGCTCGACGAGCGGCGGGGCGATCGGGGAGTCGAGGAGCAGCGCGGCGGGCTCGCCGACGGCGACCTGTCCGGAGGCGCGGAGCAGGCACAGCCGGTCCGCGAACGGCACCACCCGTTCGAGCCGGTGCTCGGCGACGAGCACGGAGACGCCCAGGTCGTGGACGAGCCGGGTGAGCGTCGCGAGCACGTCCTCGGCCGCGGTCGGGTCGAGCGCGGACGTCGGCTCGTCGAGGACGAGCAGCCGCGGGTGGGTGGTGAGCACGGAGCCGATCGCCACCCGCTGCTGCTGGCCGCCGGAGAGGGTGCGCAGGTCGCGGTGCCGCAGGTCGGCGATGCCGAGCAGGTCGAGCGTCTCCTCGACCCGCCTCCGCATCGTGGGCGCAGCCAGCCCGAGCTGCTCCATCCCGAAGGCGAGCTCCTCCTCCACGGTGTCGGTGACGAACCAGGCCGGTGGGTTCTGCCCGACGTAGCCGACCTGGTGGGCCCGCTCGCGCGCCGGGACGTCGAGCACGCTCGTGCCGTCGATGACGACGTCACCGGTGAGGGCGCCGCCGGTGAACGCCGGCACCAGACCGGCGAGGACTCCCAGGAGCGTGGACTTGCCGACACCCGTCGGCCCCGCGAGCAGCATCAGCTCGCCGTGGTCGATGGCGAGGTCGACGTGGTCGAGGACGGCCCGGTCGCCGTAGGCGAAGGAGACGTCGCGCAGCTCGAACACTAGGCAACCACCTCCGGCGTGGGCTCCGTCGTCGGCTCCGGCACCACTGCCGCGGCCGCACGGTTCTGCGCGGTCAGCGGCGGCGGCGCCACGAAGACCGGCAGCACCCCGACGAGCGCTGCGACGACCGCACTCAGGCTCAGCGTCGGTACGACGAGCACGCTCGGGTGGGCGACGGTGAGGTCGTGGCGCTGGACCAGCCAGAGGCCGACGCCGACGGCCGCCCCGGAGAGCGCCACCGCGACCTCGGCAGCCCGCCACCGCTCGGGGCGGTAGCGGGTGCGCTGCACCCGCCGACCAGCGAGGACGAAGCCAGCGAGCGCGGCCGTGATGCCGAGCACCAGCATCGGCCAGGCGAGCACCCGCGGCGCGGTGGAGTCGAGGAAGGCGTAGGTGCCGACGACGATCCCGAGCAGGCCCACGATCATCAGCGCGCCGGTGCTGCGGCGCTGGCCGGCGCTCGCCGTACCGGACCTGCCGTAGCCGCGGGCGTCCATCCCCGCGGCGAGCGACAGGGACCGCTCGAAGGCGTCCTCCAGGATCGGGACCAGCAAGCGCCGGAGCCCGCGCACTCGTCCGCGTTCTCCCCCACGCAGCTGCTGGGCTGCCCGGACCCGGCGGGCGCTGTCGGCGAGCTGCGGGATGACGGTGATGGCGACGACCATCGCCGTCCCGATCTCGTAGAGCGCGGGCGGCAGCGACCGCATCAGCCGCTTCGGGTTGGCGAGCGCGTTGGCAGCGCCCACCGCGAGGAGCAGGGTGGCGAGCCGCAGGCCCTCGTAGAGCGCGGCGAGCAGCTCCTCCCGGCTGAACGGCCCGAGGACACTGATCCCGGCCGCCCAGTCGGGCAGCGGTAGCTCGGGCAGCGCGACCAGCACGTGCCCGGCGTCGTTGCCGCCGACGAGGATCCGGAAGAGCACCCGGACGACGAGGACGATCACGGCGAGCCACAGGTACAGACGGAACGAGCGCGCCCACGGCTGGTCGCCGCGACAGGCGAGCACGGTGGTCGTCGCGACCGCGACGAGCAGCCCGAGGACGAACGGGTTGGTCGTGCAGGACGCGCCGACCGCCAGGCCGACCGCCCAGCACCACCAGGCGACCGGATGCAGGTCGCGGGCCACGCTCACCGGCACGGTCTCACCGTTCCCCGCTCACCCGGTACGGCGCCGCAGCACCGTCACGGCGCCGGCGGCACCGAGCACGAGGACCGCGAGGCCCAGCCCGATCCACGTCGGCAACGCGTCGCCGCCGTCGCCGGAGGTGTCGGTGGCCAGGTCGCTCGGGGGCGGTCCGGCGGTGATGTCGCCGGCAGCGACGAGGTCGGTGCCGGTCGACGTCGGGTCGGTGGCACGGTCCGACTGCTGGTCGCTCGGCTTGCGTCCCTGGCCGGACGCTGACTCCGACGCCGCCTCGGAGGACGCGGAGGCCGGCGCAGTCGTCGCCGGAGCGCTGCTGGTCGTGGCGTCGGTCGTGGTCGGGTCGTCGCCGTCGCCCTGGCCACCGTTGTTGCCGCCCGTGCTGCCGCCGTTGCCGTTCCCTCCGTTGGTACCGCCGTCGCCCCCGTCGTCGGTCGGGTCCTGGGAGGGCTCGACGTGGGCCGTCGGTACGACGTCGGGCGGCTGGGCGTTGCCGGCACCCTCGTGCCAGGCGAACGCCACGTAGCCGCCGTCAGGGACCTCGAGCCCGCCGACGCCCTGGTTGGAGAAGACCCAGCGTCCCGACTCGCCGTCGGACCACCACAGGCTCCAGAAGGAGTCGTTCTCCAGGCAGGGCCGGTCGGTCGGCAGGCCGGTCACCCGGCAGACGTAGCCGGGCTGCCGCGGGTGGTACTCCAGCGGGAAGCCGGCATCGGCGAAGACCTGGGCGGCCGACTGACCACCGCCGTCGGCATCGCAGCCCGCGCGGGTGGGCTCGCCGATCTCGTTGTAGTCGACGACCACGGTGACGCCGGTCGCCCCGGGGCACGCCGCCGCGGC
>NZ_JACEFC010000088.1 GCF_014180715.1 Nocardioides stalactiti
ACGCGCCACGTAGGCGCCTGCCGGGCCGACCCCGAGGGTGTAGGGGTGCCACCACTCAGCGAAGGTGGCGCACACCAGCTCCACCGTCAGCCGCGTCTCCTCGACCTCGCGCAGTCCCGCCTCGGTGAGGATCCGCGTCAGGTCGCCCGCGGCCGACCCCGGCGGCTCGCCCTCCCCGTCGACGGCCGGGTCGTAGCGCCAGACGACGTCCCAGAATCCCGACGACGGCGCGCACCCGCCGGCGTGGTCCCACGCGCAGGCCGTCACCCGACCGCCGGGGCCCTTGGCGCGCGCCACCTCACGGACCACCGCGACGGGATCGGGCCCGGCGTCCAGGATCACCGGCGGTTCGTCGAAGCGGTCGGCGAGCTGCTCCACGAACCGCCCCATCAGCCGGGCGTAGGAGTCGGCGGCGACGTCGAAGAGCGCCATGAGGCGATGGTGGCACCGGGAGCGGTCCCGGACCATGGCACGTTCAGGTCAGGCACTCCTAGCCCCACTCGACCGGGTAGCGTCCCGTTGTGACCACCCCTCGACGCGTCTGGCTCGTGTGGGGCGTCGCCCTGGCGATCTACGTGGTCGCGGTCTTCCACCGGACCAGCCTCGCCGTGGCCGGCCTCGCGGCGACCGAGCGGTTCGACCTGACCGCCAGCCAGCTCGGGACGTTCACGATGCTCCAGCTCCTCGTGTACGCCGCGATGCAGATCCCCGTCGGGCTGCTGATCGACCGGCTCGGACCACGCACCGTGCTGACCGCGAGCGTCATCACGGTCAGCCTCGGCCAGGCCGGGTTCGCGCTGGCCGAGTCCTACCCCGCCGCGCTGGCGGCGCGCGCCCTCGTCGGAATGGGGGACGCGATGACGTTCATCTGCGTCCTGCGCCTGGTGAGCACCTGGTTCGACCAGCGCCGGATCCCGCTCATCACCCAGCTCACGGGCAGCTCGGGCCAGATCGGGGCGATCGCCGCCGCCGTCCCGATGACCTGGGCGCTCACCGAGCTCGGCTGGACGACGTCGTACCTCGTCGCCGCGGCGATCGGACCGGTCCTCCTCGCGGCGCTCCTGCTCGTCGTCCACGACTCCCCCGCGCGCAGGCACGAGCGGGGGCACCCGATGTCGCGCCTCCAGCTGGTCGGGAGCCTGCGCGCGTCGTGGTCGCAGCCCGGCACCCGCCTGGGGTTCTGGGTGCACTTCGCGACGCCGTTCAGCGCGCACGTGCTGGTCCTGCTCTGGGGGTTCCCGTTCCTCGTCGTCAGCGAGGGAGTCTCGGAGACCACGGCGGGAGCGCTGCTCAGCCTCATCATCGTGATCGTCGTCCTCGCCGGCCCCGTCCTGGGCTGGTTGGTCGGCAACCACCCCTGGCACCGCTCCACCGTCGCCCTGGCGACGATCGTCGCGATGGCCGCGACCTGGGCGCTGGTCCTCGCGTGGCCGGGGGACGCACCCCTGTGGGCGCTGGTCCTGATGATCGTCGCCGTCGGCTGCGGCGGTCCGGCGTCGATGATCGGGTTCGACGTGGCCCGGACGTCCAACCCACCGGCGCGGCTCGCCAGCGCCACCGGGATCATCAACGTCGCCGGCTTCTTCGCCGCCGTGGTGGCCGTGTTCTCGGTCGGCGCGGTGCTCGACCTGATGACGCCCGGGTCGTCGTCGGACTACCCCGACAGCGCCTGGCGGGTCGCCATGGGCGTGCAGTTCGTGCTCTGGGGGGTCGGCGCCCTCCAGATCTGGCGCTACCGGCGGATCGTGCGCCAGACCATCGGACGCGACGCCGTCGAGAGCGGCTCGACGATGGTGCTCTGAGGCCGACGGCTCAGGATTCGATGAGCTCCTCGCGGCGCGCCTTCGCCACGATCCGTCGTACGTTCTCGACGGCACCGACGTGCTCGTCGACGAGCGCGTTGCGTCGCGCGGCCCACTTCTCGCCCAGCTCGGCCCGGACCCGCGGCCCGACCTCCTCGCGCGCCGGGCTGAGGATGGTGAGCTCCTCCTCGGCGAGGTGGTGGGCGACGAGGTTGCTCAGCTCCTCGACCGCGTCGTCGAAGGCCTGGGTGTCGGTGCCCTTGAGCTCGAGCACGGCGAGCAGCGCCTCGTTGCCCTCGGCGTGCTCCTCGCGCCCGTGCTCCACCTCGTGCTGCCCGATGTCCTCGGCCTGCTTGCGCAGGACGGGATAGACCAGCTCCTCCTCCGCCTCGCCGTGGGCGATGAGCACGTCCGCGAACGCGCGGCGTACGGCGTCGCGGTCCTGGGTCGCGTCCCGCAGCTGCGCCAGCAGCCGCTCGAAGAGCCGGTGGTCGGCAGTGATGAGGTCGATGACGTCGCCCGACGTGGGACGACCGAGGTCGATCGCGTTGTCCATGGCGACGTGGTACCCGCAAGTCCGCCGGGTCATCCCCGCGGCCCGCCGCGGTCTGGCAGGCTCGGACCCGTGAGCGAACGTAACGTCCTCGGCGGCGAGCTCGAGCCCTGCGGGACCGACCCGGTGACCGGCTTCTACCGCGACGGCGACTGCTCGTGCGGGCCCGAGGACCAGGGCCTGCACGCGGTCTGCGCGGTGATGACCGAGGAGTTCCTCGCCCACCAGAAGGCGGTCGGCAACGACCTCTCGACACCGCGGCCGGAGTGGTCCTTCCCGGGCCTCAAGCCGGGTGACCGGTGGTGCGTGGTGGCGCTCCGCTGGCTCCAGGCGTACGGCGACGGGGTCGCCGCGCCGGTCGTGCTCGCGTCGACCAACGAGCGGGCGCTGGAGGTCATCCCGATCGAGGCGCTGCGGAAGAGCTCCGTCGACGTGCCCGACGACCCCGGGACGCTCATCTGACGCACTTCGGGTAGCGTCCGAGGAGCAATGGACGCGCCCGACTCAGCACCCGACCCCCTCGCCGACCCGACGCACACCCTCAAGGCGGAGGGCTTCACGGTGAGCCGCCCGTTGCCGGACGTCCTGCTCGTCCAGGGCCGCTTCCTCAACCCGGAGCGGATCGCGTTGCGCGCCGCGACCGAGGCGGGCGACGCGACGGTCGGGGTCTGGGCGATCAGCCGCGAGAACGACTGGACGCTCGTCGCCTGGTCGCGCCCCGACCTGGTGACGATCACCCAGCGCGGCACCGCGGCGGCACGCTGGCGGCACCGCCGCCTCCCGCCCGCGATGCGGCCCGACGCCCAGGCGTTCCTCGAGGGCGGTGCGTCGCCGCACGACATCGTGACCATCCCCAAGCACCGTCCCACCGACGCGGCCCGCGAGGTCCTCGCCCTGCTCGGCATCGAGGCGCCGGAGCCGCCGGGCTGGGAGCCGCCTCCCCCGCCGCCGGTGCCGGTCGCCCCGGTGGTCCCGCCGAAGCCGGCCCGGGTCCGCACCTCCACCCCGAAGGCCCCCGCCCGCCCGCGCAAGCCGGAGCCGGTGATCAACGTCTGTCCGCGCTGCTTCATGGCGCTGCCCGCCACGGGCGTCTGCGACAACTGCGGCTGACGCCCACCTCCCCGGCCCGGCTCTGGACCTGACCCTGGACCCGGTGACGTCGGACCCGCCACGATGGGCCGGTGACCGACGAGCCGCCTCCGGAGCACCCGCACGAGCCGCGCGCGAAGGAGACGATGACGATGCGGGTCGTCGTCAACGCCCTCGTCGTGTTCATCGTCGTCGTGCCGTTCGTGCTCGTGGGCGCCGCGGTCTGGCTGCTGGTCCAGCGGCAGCGCGGTGAGGTCGTCGAGGCCGAGGTGATCGGCTGCGAGCTCGAGCACAACTACAAGTCGACGGCGCAGTACTGCATGGCCCGGTGGACCGAGGACGGCGTCGAGCACACCGGCCCGATCCAGGGGTCGGGCGACCACGAGGTCGGGGAGACGATCGAGGCGACGCTGCGCGGCGACGAGCTCTACAGCAGGTCGCTGACCCTGCCGGTCACGCTGCTGGTGCTCGGGGTGCCGATGCTCTTCATCCCGTTCGCGTTCGTCCGCCGCCGGCTACGTGCGAGGGCTGCGCCTCAGCCGTAGTGGCAGACGTAGCCGAGCGTCTCGGTGACCTCGATGTCGAACGAGGAGTCGCCCGGCACCGAGAACGACTCACCCGCACCGTACGACGTCCACTCGTCGGCGCCCGCGAGGCGGATCCGGCAGCTGCCGGCGTTGAGCTCCATGACCTCGGGCGCGGCCGTGCCGAAGGTGAGCGTCGCGGGGAAGATCACGCCCGCGGACTTCTTCGTGCCGTCGGCGAGGAGGAACGTGTGGCTGACGCACTTCCCGTCGAAGTAGATGTTGGCCTGCGGGTCGAGGGTCACGTTCTCGTAGGTCACGGGCGGTGAGCCTAGTGGCGGCGCTCAGGCCTCCCACGCGATGATCCGACGGGCGAGCTCCGGACCGGCGTCCTCCTGGACGAAGTGGCCACCCCGGATCCGGTCGTGCGGCTGGCCCTGGGCGCCCGGGACGTGGGCGATGAGCGGCTTGTCGGCCTTGCCGAGGATCGGGTCGTTGGCGCCGTACACGCAGAGGAACGGCTTCTCCCAGCGACCCAGCACCTCCCAGGCCGCCCGGTTGGCCGGCACCGCCACGTCGTCGGGGTCGGTGGGGACCAGGCCGGGGAAGGCGCGGGCACCGGCCTGGTACTTGGCCGACGGGTACGGCGCGTCGTACGCCTGGACCGTCGCCTTGTTGAGCTTGGTCACGGTCCCCGCCTGCAGGATCCGTCCGGTCGGGAACACCGGCGTCCACCGCGCGAACGCCCGCCAGATCTTGAACGCCGCCGGCACGCCGCGCTCCGCGGTCGGGAGGAACCCGTTGCCGACCATGACCCGGCTGAAGCGGTGCTCCTGCTCGGCGGCGATCCGCAGGCCGATCAGCGATCCCCAGTCCTGCACGAAGACGGTGATGTCGGTGAGATCGAGCGCCTCGATCCATGCGGTGGTCCACTCGACGTGCCGCAGGTAGGTGTAGTCCTCGACCTTCGCCGGCTTGTCGGACTTGCCGAACCCGATCAGGTCGGGAGCCAGCACGCGGTAGCCGGCCTCGACCAGCGGCGGGATCATCGTGCGGTAGAGATAGCTCCAGCTCGGCTCGCCGTGCAGCAGCACCACCGGCCGGCCGTCGCGCGGACCCTCGTCGAGGTAGTGCATCCGGACCGGCTCGGTGTCCGACGCCGCCACCTCGACGTAGTGCGGGTCGAAGGGATAGTCGGCGAGCGACGCGAACCGCTCGGCGGGCGTCCGGAGAACCTGCATCCCGGCAGCGTAGCGTCGCGGTCGTGCCCCAGACCGTCGTCGGCGCGATCCTCGTCGACTCCCTCGACGCTGCGTCGTCGGTGGTGGCCGCCCGTCGTACGACGCCGGCCGAGCTCGCCGGGAAGTGGGAGTTCCCCGGCGGCAAGGTCGAGCCGGGCGAGACCCCGGAAGGCGCGCTGGCGCGGGAGGTGCGCGAGGAGCTCGGGGTCGCGATCACGGTCGGGGCCGAGCTCGTCGGTCCGTCCGGTGGCTGGCCGATCTCGGAGAAGTACGTGCTGCGCCTCTACTTCGCGGTCGTCACCGAGGGCGTGCTCCACAGCAGTGCCGACCACGACGAGCTCCGTCGGCTCGCCGTGGGCGGGGCCGACGACGAGCTCGACAGCGTCGACTGGCTGCCCTCGGACCTCCAGGCGATCGGCGCCCTCCGCGCAGCCCTCTCCCCGACCGGGTGAGGAGTCTTCCCCGATCGGGTGACGGACCGGTGGGATCGGTTCTACAGTCCCAGACGTGGCTGCTTCCGCCGACTACTACGACGACCTCGTCGATGCCTTCGGTGACCCCGAGTCGCTGACGCTGCTCGTGGTCGCCGGCGCCACCCGCGACTGCGTCGCCCGCGCGCTCGACGTCGACCTGCACGAGCCCGTCGCCCACCCGTGGGACGAGAAGGACGACACCGACTACTCGGCGTGGGCGCTCGTCGAGATCGACGGCGGCGTGATCGGCGTCGAGCACACCGGCTACGGCGACCCGGCGGTCACCGCGCTCGAGGTGATGGCGCGCGGCGGCAACGCCGCCGCCGTGGTCCGCAGCAACCCCCAGGCGCCGCTGCGCTTCGGGTGCGCCCGCCACGGCGGGTCCGACGACGCCTCCCCCGACGGCTTCTCCGTCGGCCTGGTGATGGCCGAGGACGTCACCGGGCTCGAGCTCACCCACGAGCACGCGATGCTGCTCGCGGCCGCCCAGTTCTTCCGGGGGCCGTCGATCGCCCCCGCCCACCTCGGCGGGACCGCGCGGGTCTGAGCCTCGCCCTCCGCACCTCACTCCCCGAGGTCGGCGGGCCGGACGGTGACGGGGAACGGCAGGTCGGAGCGCCACTCCTGACCGGCCGCGACATCGGCCACCTCGTCGTACGACCTCCCGCGCAGCGCCCAGGCCCGGAGCCGCAGCGCCTCCGGGTCGACGACCCAGTACGACGGCACGCCGGCCTCCTGGTAGCGGGCTCGCCGGACCCGGAGGTCCAGCGGCGGCGCCCGGAGCGACGTCACGTCGACCGCCAGCAGGGGCGGGCTCGCGAGTCGGTGGCGGCTCAGGTCGGCCGCGAGCAGCACCAGCAGGTCGGGCTGGAGGACCGTGTCGTCGGCGAGCACCACGTCGGCCGGCGCACTGAGGACCTCCAGGCCGTCCGGACAGGCGGCGAGCAGCAGCCCCATCAGCCGCGAGTGGACCAGGTGGTGGCGCAGGATCGGGCGCAGCGGGACCACGAGCGGCCGGCGCGGCACGGTGACCGCCGTCGAGATGCCCCATTCCGTCATGGCGCGACCCTCCCCCCGCGGTCCGGGGCGCCGCCACCTCGCGGGCGTGGGACTGTGGATGAGGTTCGTGATCCCCTCGTAGGATGCGGCGCGTGGTCCGAGAGACGGCGAAGCGACGCCGCTGGGGGAAGATCCTGCTGATCTGGCTGGTGACCGTCGTGGCGATCGCCGGCATCGTCGGCGGGACGTTCGCGCTCAACCAGTACGAGGACCGCCGGCGCGCGATGTATCACGACGTGCTGCTGATGGCCGACCTCCAGTGGACCCTCCTCAACGAGGGCCAGGAGGGCGTCGCGATGGTCATCGACCGCGACACCGGCCCCGTCGTGGTCGGCGACACCACGTTCCAGGCGCTTCCCGGGATCACGATCCAGGTCGTCCCGGCGGGCGAGGTCGAGACCGGCGACGATGGCGTCTGCGTCAAGGGCTACAACGAGCACGACGACCAGACCGACTGGGTGTGCGTCGACGGCACCGACGAGCCGCCCGAGATGGGCTCGCTCGCCGAGCAGGAGTTCTGACCGGTTCCGACCCGGCCTACGGGTCGATCGTCAGCGTCACCGTGACGAAGATGTAGGTGCCCGACTGGTCGGTCACCGTGATCCGCGGCTTGAACGTCCCGGCCTCGGTCGGGGTCCCGGTCACGAAGCCGGTCGCGGCGTTGATCGACAGGCCTGCTGGCAGGGCCGGGGTGGTCGTCGCCGTCGCGGTGTAGACGTACGGCGGCTCGCCGCCGCTGCCGTAGACGGGCCGGTCGCTGTAGGCCTGGCCGACCTTGCCGACCACGAAGTGGCGGTAGTAGATGACGAACAGCTCGGCCTGCACGTCGATCACGACGCCGAGGGAGTCGCTGGCGCCCTTCGCGTCCGTCACCTTGATGGTCACGTTGCTGGCCTGCTGGGTGGTCGGCGTGCCGCTGATCGCACCGGTGGTCGGGCTGATGCTGAGGCCGGCCGGGAGGCCCGTCGCGCTGTAGGTGTAGGGCTGCACGCCCTCGATGCCGCGGACCGGCGCAGCGGCGGCGTACGGCTCACCGATCCGTCCGACCGGGGCGCCGGCGCCGAAGATCGCGACCACCGGGACAGCCGCGGCGACGCCGACGGTGCCCTTGCGGGTGCGGGTGGTGCCGGCGCTGTCGGCGATCGTGATCGTCCAGGCGTACGTCGCGCCGGTGGTCGGGATGCCGGTGATCCGGCCGGTGCCGGCGTTGATGACGAGTCCGGCGGGGAGGCCGGTGGCGCTGTAGGTGTACGGCGCGGTGCCGCCCACCGCGGTGAACGGCGTCACGGACACGCTGGTGCCGACGGTGAGCCGCGGGAGCGCGACCGAGGTCGTGGTCAGGCTGGTGGCGCTGAGGACGGGGATCGACACGGTGCGGGTGAGGAGAGCGCCGGTCGCGTCGGTGACCGTGACGGCGACCGCCTTGGTGCCGACCGTGGTCGGGCGGCCGGTGATCCGGCCGGTGGTCGGGCTGATGGTGAGACCGGCGGGCAGGTTCGTCGCGCTGAACCTGTACGGCGCGGTGCCGTGGGAGGGGACGACGGGGGTGGCGGCGTAGGCGCGGTTGACGACGCCCTCCGTCGCTGCGCCGACCTTGACGGCCAGCGGCGCGGGGGTCGTCTCGAGGTCGATCGTGTAGGCGCCCAACGAGTCGTAGTCGCTGTACTTGCCCGCCGTGGACGGAGCGCCGGAGCCGATGCCGTCGACGTAGAGGCGATAGGTCCCGCCGGCACCGAGGTCCATCGTCCAGACCGCGCCCAGGCCGCTCGCACGCTCGGTCGCGACCCTGGCGACGGGCGGGTTGACGGTCGCGACGGTGGTGCCACCGGCGTTCTTGACGACCAGCTGGACGTCGAGGTTGGCGTACACGCTCGGCGCCACGGTGACGGTGGTCGGGCCGGACCCGGTGAAGCTGAACGCGTCGACGTCGCGGCGGGTGCCGATGATGCCCTTGACCGGCGGGCCCGGCACCAGCGGCGTCGCGGTGGGCACGTTGTTGCCGTGCTCGTCGGGGGCCCGGGGTGCGGACCGCGCGATGATCTCGAAGTCGTCCTGCTTGTTGTCGGCGCCGGGGTACTCCCCGCTCGACCACTGGGTGACGGCCTGGCTGTTGGGGCTGCCCATGAGTGCGCCCCACGGATCCACGCCCTGGTAGTAGTCCTGGTGGCCGCCGCCCGGCACGTTGTAGCCGTCGTGGTCGAGACCGAGGTTGTGGCCGACCTCGTGGGAGATCGTGGTCCCCATGTCCACGGCGTACGGCGTCATGCCGTCGGTGAAGGCGAGCGCCGGCTGGTAGTAGGCGTGCCGGAAGGTGGTCGCGAACACGTCGAGGTAGGCGATGCCCGAGCAGGCGTTGTCGCAGTGGTCCCAGACCGGGCCGCCGTCGGTGATCACGGCCGTCGTGCCGAACGCGAGGTCGCTCTCGTCGGTGCGGTCGATCGCGGCGGCGCCGGGGTTCTTGGTCGTGACGTTGACGTCGAACGGCGCGAAGTCCTCGGCCACGATCTGCCAGGTCCGTTGGATCTCGGCGTGCTCGGCGGCGGAGAAGGTGCTGGGGTCGCCGTCGATGGAGTACGCCGGCTGGACGATCGGGTCGATCTCGACGGCGTCGTTCCACGCGGTGCCGGTGAGGGTGGCGCCGTTGAAGTCGAGGTAGAGGGTGCGCTGCGACCCGGCGCGCGACTCGAGCAGGAACGTCTGGCTGTTGGGGAACAGCCGCCCCGCCGCCGGCCGCGCCGCGGCCCGCTGGCGGGCGGTCGCAGCCTCCTCGACGTAGTAGCCCTTGCCGCACGCGTCGAGGTGGAACGAGTCGTCGTGGGCGAGCCGCGCCGCCCGTCGCGCGGGAAGGGGGTCGACGCCGGCGCAGGCCGTCGGGGCTGCTGCCTTCGTACGGCTGCCGGGGTCGGGATCCGGGTCGGCGGTGGCGGTGCCGGTGACGGCGGTCGAGAACGCGAGGACGGACGAGGTGACGGCTGCGGCCGCGCAGGCGCGCACCAGACGTGGACGCACGGGACTCCCCCAGAGCTGGACTGAGTCTCGTTTCTAACAGCGCAGGGGCGTCCCGCACCGGGGAATCAGGATCTTTGGTCCCTGGCGGGGGTCCCAATTCTTCGCGAGCGGCTGCGGCCCGGGCGGTCGCAGCGCCACACTGACGACATGCTGCGGCACGCACTCAGGCACGACCTCCCTGCGGTGGTCGAGACCTGGGTCGAGGCCTTCTCCGCCGACCCGTTCTTCCGCTGGATCGCGCCGGAGGACGACACCTACGGCGGCTTCGCGACGGACTGGCTCGGCCTGATCGCCGGGCTCTGCTTCGAGCGCGGCCACACCTACCTCTGCGACGAGGCGGCGGTCGCCTGGGTCCCGCCGGACCTGTCCCTCATCGGACCGGACGACGTCGCCACTGCCCAGGGCATCCTCGCGACGTACGCCGGCGAGGAGCGCGCCGGCGAGGCCCTCGCCGTGATCATGGCGGCGCGCGGTCACGTGCTCGAGGAGCCGCACTGGAGCCTGCAGTACATCGGGGTCCGCGGCGCCGCCCAGAGCGCCGGCCTCGGCGTCGCCGTCGCCAAGATCGGCCTCGCCACCGTCGACCGCGACGGCGTCCCCTGCGCGCTGACGTCCACCAACGCCAAGAACGTGCCGTTCTACCAACGCCTCGGCTTCAGCGTCACCGCCGAGATCCCGACCCCCGACGGTGCCGCCGCTCTCCGCCCCATGGTGCGGATCCCCCATGAGCGGCGGCACGTCGGGCGCCACGAACGCGGCGCCCTGTTCACGACCGCCTGAGGCGGAGGACGACGTCCTCGTCCTCGTCGAGGAGCAGCATCTCGTCGGGGTCGTCCTGCTGCACCTCGGTCACGCGCGGCAGGATCTGCGCGTAAGGGATCTCGCCACGGGCGCACCCCGTGCCCATGACGAACCCTTCAGGGACTTCCTGCTCGATCGTCAGCTGGTCCTCGACGATCCGATAGGTCCCGCTCAGCGGATGGCACCCGTCGCTCGCCGTCCAGGTCCCGTCGTCGGCGAGGCCGAGCTCCGCGGTGGTCGGCTCGAAACCCGCCTCGAAGTCGTAACCGTCCACTTCGACCGGGATCCACTCCCCCGTCACCACGGGGTCGGCTTCGACGCCGTGGTCCGCCTGGGTGCATCCCGAGGTGGCAGAGAGCCACACTCCCAGCACGAGAAGCGCCCCTCGTCGCGCCGCTCGGTTCCTCCTCTTGTCGGCTCGAAGTCCCACTCCACCACTCCTTCTAGTCGGCGCCTGGACAGCGCGTCACCCGATAGACGTGAGAACGCCCCGCTTCCTTACGGCGAAACGCGAAAATTGCCGGAAGTCGCAACGGTCCGCGGGTCACCCACGCCTGAAGCGCTCCACGCGCGGCCAGGGCCGGGTGGGGTCCTCGCCGGTCGGGCGGGCCACGAGGAACGGCCAGCGGCGGGCATTGGTGGGCGCGGCGAAGGTGACGCCGCCGTACGACAGGGCGAGGCAGCGGACGGGGGTGCCGCCGACGTCGACGGCGACGTTCGCCTGCGGGGGCGGCGCGAGGAACAGCCACGCCAGCTCCTCGAAGACGTCGTCGAGGCGCGCGTCGGTGACGCCCAGCAGGGCGACGAAGGCATCCGTGCCGCAGCAGACCTCGATCGCGCTGATCATGTGGTGGAGGAGCCGCTCGACCTCGCTCATCAGCCGGATCGAGAGGCTGTGCGACGTCGTCAGGATCGCGTGCGCCTCCCCGTCGACGTCGCCGATCCAGACCTCGTCCGGCTGCAGCGGGCGCTCGGTCAGCGCGACGGCGCCCGCGAGCGCGAAGACCGGCGGACCGTCCCCGAACGGCGCGTCCGGGACCTCAGATGTCGTCATGCCCCACTGACGTGAGAAACCCCGCCGTCCTTACGCCACGACCGAAGAAATCTCCGCGGGCCTGCGGCCCGGACGCCACCGCACCCCGACTACCGTGACGCCATGCCCCGCTCGTTCGCCGCTGACCCGCACTCCTACGCCCGCCCGAACGAGATCGCGGTCAGCCACCTCTCGCTCGACCTGACGGTGGACTTCGAGGCGCGGCAGCTGGCGGGGGCGGCGACGCTCACGCTCGACCGACGCGACCCGGACGCGCGTGAGGTCGTGCTCGACACCTGGCGGCTCGACGTCCGCGCGGTGACCACGCCGGACGGGACGGCCCTCCCCTACGAGCTCGCCGACCACGACCCGGTCTTCGGCCAGCGCCTCGCCATCACGACCGACGGGGCCGACCGCGTCGTCGTCCACTACGCGACGACCGACGACGCCCGGGCCCTGCAGTGGTTGGAGCCGCAGCAGACGGCGTCGGGCAAGCGGTTCCTCTTCACCCAGAACCAGCCGATCCTCGGCCGCAGCTGGATCCCGTGCCAGGACAGCCCCGGCGTGCGGGCGACGTACGACGCCGAGGTGCGGGTCCCTGCGGACCTGCTCGCCCTGATGAGCGCCACGAACCCGACCGCGCGCAACGCCGACGGCGTCTATCGCTTCGAGATGCCGACCCCCGTGCCGGCGTACCTCGTCGCGCTCGCCGTCGGCGATCTGGAGTTCCGCGAGCTCGGCGAGCGCGCGGGCGTCTATGCCGAGCCGACGGTGGTCGACGCGGCCGCGTGGGAGTTCGCCGACACGGAGAAGATGATGGAGGCGGCCGAGCGGCTCTACGGCCCCTACCGGTGGGGGCGCTACGACCTGCTGGTGCTGCCGCCGAGCTTCCCGTACGGCGGCATGGAGAACCCGCGGCTCACCTTCGCGACGCCGACCCTCCTCGCCGGCGACCGCTCGCTGGTGACCGTCGTCGCCCACGAGCTCGCGCACTCGTGGTCCGGCAACCTGGTCACGAACTCGACGTGGAACGACATCTGGCTCAACGAGGGCTTCACCGTCTACTTCGAGACCCGCATCGACGAGGAGCTGTACGGCGCCGACTTCACGGCGATGCTGCTGCGGCTCGGCCGCCAGGAGCTCGAGCAGTGGCTGGCGATCGAGGAGCCGCGCGACACCTGGCTCGAGCTCGACCTCAGCGACCCCGACGAGGGCCCGTCGAAGATCCCCTACGAGAAGGGCTCGCTCTTCCTCCGGACGATCGAGGCGGCCGTCGGCCGCGAGCGGTTCGACGCGTTCCTGCGCGACTACTTCGACCGGTTCGCGTTCGAGTCGATGGACACCGAGACGTTCCTCGCCCACCTGCGCGAGGCCCTGCTGACGCCGCTCGGGATCACCGACGAGGACCTCCAGGTCGAGGCCTGGGTCCGCGGTCCGGGCGTCCCGAGCAACGAGCCGCACTTCGCGTCCGACGCGTTCGACCGGGTCGACGCCGAGGTCGCGGCGTTCCTCGCCGGTCGGCCCGCCGCCGACCTGGACGCCGCCGACTGGGTGAGCCAGCAGCGCTGGCACTTCGTCCGCGCCCTCCCCGACGACCTCCCCTACGACCGTTTCGACGAGGCCGATGCGTTCTTCGGGTTCAGCGGGAGCGGCAACATCGAGATCGCGACCGCCTGGCTGGAGAAGGTGATCGATGCCGGCTACCTCTTCGAGCGCCCCGCCGTCGACACCGCGATGGCCGACTTCCTCACCCGCCACGGCCGCGCGCTCTACATCAAGAAGGTCTACCTCAAGCTCGCCGCGACCCCGACCGGCCTCGACCGCGCCCGCGAGATCTACGCCGACGCGCGGGCGTCGTACCACCCGGTCGCACAGATGGCGATCGACAAGATCGTGGGCTGAGCGCTCTCACACCTTCACCCGCCACCCCGTGGACGGCGCACCCGTCCGTGCCTGTGGACGATCAGGTGCGAAGTCGAGGCGGACGTCGGAGAGTCGACCCATGAGCCGCGTCCGAGGTACGACGAACGTCGCGGCGCTCCGCCCGGCGTACCCTGTAGGCACAGTACCTACAGAGGTGACCGCCATGACCGTCATGAGCAGCCGAGAGTTCAACAGGGACGTCAGCGCCGCCAAGCGCGCTGCGGTGTCGGGCCCCGTGACCATCACCGACCACGGCCAACCGGCCCACGTGCTGATGTCGATCGCCGACTACCAGAGGCTGGTGGAGCGCGCCGGCCGGATGGCCGACCGTCTGGCTGCGTTGCCCGCCGGCGAACTTCCGCTGGACGAGCGACGAGTGAGCGAACGGGCTGACCAGTTGTGAGATTCCTTCTCGACACCAACGTGCTGAGCGACCTGCGACGTCGACAGCGTGATCGCTCGCCGGGCGGGCGCACTGCACGTACCTGATCCGATGCCGGCGGAGGACGCCTACATCGCCGCCACCGCAATCGTCCACGAGCTCGACCTCGTCACCCGGAACACGCGCGACTTCGCTCGGTCGGTTCCCCACCTGCTCGACCCGCGCTCGCCCTCGGCCTGATCGCGGCATTCGGGAGCGAGAGCGGCCTGCGGCGCGGCAGGATCCTCGGGTGCGCCTGCCCGTCCTCCTCCTGCTGGCGCTCCTGACCTCGGCCTGCGCGGGGACCGACCCGTCGAGCGACCCGACGAACGACCCGACGAACGACCCGGCCGCGCCAGCCCCCACGGACGCGAGCACCGAAGCGGACCCGCCGGCGAAGCCCGCCCAGCTCCTCGCCGACCTGCGCGTCACCGACCGTCGCCAGCCCGACGACTACGACCGCGACGCGTTCGGGTCGGACTGGGTCGACACCGACGGCAACGGGTGCAACCAGCGCGACGACGTCCTTCTCCGCGACGCGGTCGACGGTACGACGACCGTGGCCGAGCAGGGCGCGTGCGACCACGACGTCCTCGCCGGGACCTGGATCGACCCCTACACAGGCACGACCCTGGTCTTCGACGACCTCAAGGACCTCGGCCAGGCCCAGGCGATCCAGATCGACCACGTCGTCCCGCTCGCCGAGGCGTGGGTGTCGGGCGCGGACGGCTGGACCGACGACGAGCGCCGTACCTTCGCCAACGACCTCACCGAGCTGCTCGCCGTCGACGGCCCGACCAACGCGAGCAAGAGCGACGACGACCCGGCCGCCTGGCGGCCGCGCAAGAGCTACCAGTGCGCGTACGCCCGGCGCTGGATCCGGGTCAAGCACCGCTACGACCTCGAGGTCGACGCCAGCGAGGTCGACGCCCTGCGCGACATGCTCGGCTACTGCTGACCCGTCCGCCCGGCCAGGCACAGCCCAGTGGGCGCGGGACTGGCGTGCAGTCCCGCGCCCACGGTTCCCCAACGGCGCTGCTAAGGGACGATCCGCACCGAGTCGCAGCCGAAGAACGTGTACGTCACGCCGCCACCGGCGTCGTACTTGCCCTTGAGGCACCCCTCGGTCACACCCTTCGCGAGCCCACTGCCCGGCGGCTTGAAGTGCAGGACGCCGTCCTTGTCGGCGTCACGCGTCCGCTCGTCGAGCTCGTAGGACCGCTCCAGGTGGAGGCGTCCGTGCTGCTCCGCCGCCCCGCCGGTGGTACCGACGTCGAAGAGGAGCGTCCGGACGCCGAACCGGACCGTGCCGATCTTGATCGTCGATGCGTCGAAGTCCAGCGGCAGCCCGTACTCCCCCGCCTCGGTCGTCAGCGCCGCCAGGGTCGCGTCGGTGTTGAGGTTGATGGAGTTCGGGAAGCCCTGCGGCCGGATGTTGATCGCGATCGGCACCACGCAGTCGATGTCGTACGACGCCGACGCGGTGTTGTCGCTGAGGTCCGGGTCGGTGTCCTCGTCGTTCTTGAGCGTGAGCTCGTAGGACAACGTCACCGTCTTGACCCCGGGGGTGGTGCAGGTCAACCGGTAGTCGTCACCGACCGTGCGAGGACTGCCGATCGCCAGCGCGTCGACCGCCATCGTGCGGTCGGACGGGGTGACCGTCAGACCGGACGACGTCGACGCCGAGCGGGACAGGACGGCGTCGATCGGCGACGACGGACCCGCGTTGGAGACCTCGACCAGGGCGGTGAAGTCGGCCGGCTGGCCGATCAGCACCTCGAGCGGACCGTTGGCGCTCACCCCGTCGATGGCGACGTCGGCCACGGCGACGACGAGGGTCGACTCCGTGTCCTGGTCGTTGGCGGCGTTGGTGTCGCTGCCGGCCGTGATCGCCACCGAGGCCTGGTTGTCGACCGTCACCGGGGCGCCGGCGTTGTAGACCAGGTCGGCTGCGATGTCCGCGGTGATCGACACCTGCCGCGACTGACCCGCCGGGAGGGCGCTGAGGTCGCAGGTCACCTGCTGGCCCGCCGCGCTGCAGCCCGGGCTCGCCGAGGCGAACGTCAGACCCGCCGGGAGGGTGTCGGTGACCCTCATGGCCTGGGCCGGGTTCGGCCCGTGGTTGGTGACGGTGAGCGTGTAGGTGACGCTCTCCCCCGCGACCGCCGGGTCGGGGTCGTCGCTCTTGGCGATCCCCACGTCGGTGGCGCAGTCCGGGTCGTCCGGGTTCTCGGTGCAGAACTCGAGGACCGCCGGGGCCAGGTCATAGCTGCCGACGAAGACACCGGCGTCCTGGTTGGTGACCCGGAAGTCCCGCAGGTCCGGCTCGAACGGGAAGATGATCGACGCCGTCGCGGCGGGCGCGATCCTCGTCGACATCTGCCCGGGCGTCGTACCCTCCAGCTCGACCCAGCGGGGATCCCACTCGTCGAAGTGCTGGGCCTGGACGCCCTTGTCGGTGATGACCTTGATGTCGAGCAGCGGCGGGTTGCCTGCGGTGGTCCGGGCCTGCCCGTAGATCACCTCGGCGTCCTGCATGACCGCCGTGCTGTCGCCGGTCATCCGCAGCTTCACGACGAGGGCCTTCTCGTCGAGGTTGTAGTCGATCACCGGCGGCGGGTGGGCCGCCGGGTCGGCGTTGTGGTCGGCGTCGGCGGCGTGGATGCTGAGCCCGACGAGGGCCGCGGCACCGCCGATGACGGCGAAGCGCTTCAGGTTCGTGGTGTTCATCGCTCCGCTCCTCTCAACAGTTCCCGGAAGCGCACTGGGTGTTGAGCATCCAGTCGATCCGTCTGATGTCGGCTGCCTGTGGCGTCGTGTTGTTGACCATCAGGTCGCCGTTGACCGGCTCGGAGGTCTCCCAGTCGTCCTCTCCGCCGCCGTCCTCGGTCCACTGCTGACAGCTGCCACCCGCGCGCCCGAGGTTGGCGAGGTCCGCCTCGCAGGCGTCGCCGTCCTCGTAGATGTTCGGGTGCGGGTCGGCCTGGAAGTAGCCGCCGTCGCAGAGCATCGAGTTGGAACCGGGCCGCTTGAAGCAGTACTCGTCGGCGAGACCGAACGGGCGGTGCCCCTGCTCGTGGCGGAAGACCCGGAAGTCGTTCTGCTCGGCCGAGAAGGTGTTGCCGCTCGCGCAGTCACGGAACGACGCGATGTGGATGATCGCGCCCACGTCGGCGAACGAGTGGAGGCTGTCCCAGCTGGCGGGTGGGTCCTTCTCGCACTTGTCGTCGACGACGCCGCGAGCATCACCGGACGCGCCGGCGAGCCAGAAGTTGAAGGTGTCCTGGTTGGTCAGCAGGATCGACGCGTCAGCCGTGTTGTCGCCCTGGGCGAAGTAGGCCTGGTCGACGAGCTCGGCCATGTCGTCCTGGAAGGCCTGGCTGCCCGGACCGTTCGGGTAGTCGTCGCGGTCAGGGATCAGCACGACGTCGATGCGGCTGCGCATGGGGCCGGTGAGCATCACCGGTACGGCGCCGCCGGTGACGGGCGGTGGGCCGACGTTGACCGTGCGCCACCCGGTCCAGATGGGACTGCCGTCGTCGACGAGCCGGCACGCATAGCTGAACGACGGCCCGCTGACGGGTGGTGTGGTGAACGTGAACTCCTCGTCGCCGAGCACCTCACCGGCGGGGGTGGCCAGGTTGTTGCCCGTGAAGACCTGGATCCGGTCGGCGATCTTGACGTCGGGCTGGAGGTTGCCGTCGAGGTACTCGACCCTGATGTCGACCGTCTCGCCCGGGTCCGGCCAGAGCGGGTCGTGCAGGCACCGGATGTTCTGGCCCGGCGCTGACGGCGGCTCGGCGACGGAGACCTGGAAGACGATGCTCGCGTTGTCGTCGTCCGACGTACCGGCGGACTGGATGTTGGTCATGCAGTTGCCGCTGATGCCCCCCGAGATCGCGCACGGCGCGAGGGCGACGTCGAAGGTCAGGGTGCGGTCGCCGTTCGGGGTGATGTCCCCTTGGTCGTCGTCGCCGCGGAACGAGAACGGCTCGTCGCACGGGTCGTCGTCGTCCCAGATCTCGATGGACACCGTCACCGAGCCCTCGCTGAGGTCGATGCCCTCCTTCTTGAACTCCCACCCGGGCGTGATGTTGTCGTCGTCCTCGAACTGGCACTGGTCGGAGGTCCGGGTGGTGCCGTCGATGGTGACGACGCCGTAGAAGTCGGCGTCACCGGGCTCCTCGAACGAGTCGAGGGCGTCGACCTGCGCGATGGTCACGCGGACGTCGACCGAGAGCGCCTCGGCCGGCGATGCCGTCAGCGGTACGAGACCGGTGGCGCCGACGACCGCGGCGGCGGCCATCGCCAGCCTCGACCTTCGACCGTTCCGGAACCGCCGCCAGCCTTTGGTCTGCCGGGCCTGTGCGGGCGGGATGGGCGCGACGATCCGCTGCATGACGACACCTCCGAGAATCCGAGACTGGGCGCCGATCCAGGAGCCAACAGGGTTGCCGACACTCCAGCTTGGTGAAGAGCCTGCGCCCCTTCACCCCCTGTCGTAATCCTCCAATCGAACTAATCTGCCCCCGCCCGAGATGACGTCCGTCACCCGACGCGGTACGGCGGCTCGGGCTCCCGTCCCTGGAACGCGAGGATCGCCGGGTTGACGACGCGACCGCCGCGGATCTCGATGGCTCGGCTGATGGTCTCGTCGGCGTCCCACGACCCGGCGCCCTCGAGGACCGTGCGGATGAACGGCATCAGGGCGTGGCTGTTCTCCCAGGTCGCCGAGCTCCACAGGTACGACGGGCTGTGGTCGACGGCGTAGTAGAGGACGTTGTCCCCCACGACGAACGCCGGCTCCTCGAAGGTCGTCGGGCGGGCCCAGCTGAAGCCCATGCCGAGGTCGCAGGACACGTCGACGATGAGGCTGCCCGGCCGGAACGCGCCGAGCTCGTCGTCCTGGAGATAGACGAGAGGCTGGGCGGTGTCCTGCAGGGTGCAGTTGACGACGATGTCGTTCTCGGCGAGGTACGCCGGGAGCGGCTCGCGGCCCCGCTCGGTGATGACGTGGCTCGGCTTGCCCTCGTCGGGGTCGTGCTCGAACTGCCGGATCCGCACCGAGTGGATCGGCGCCCCGACGGCGGCCACCCCGCGGTTGGTCAGCACCGCGACCTGGTGGATCCCGTGCGCGTTGAGCGCGGTGACGGCACCACGCGCGGTCGCGCCGAACCCGATCACCACCGCGCTCAACCGCCGCCCGTAGTCGCCGGTGAGGCCGGCCAGCTCGAGGGCGTGCAGCACCGAGCAGTAGCCGGCGAGCTCGTTGTTCTTGTGGAACACGTGCAGCCCCACCGCACCGTCGCGGGTCCAGTGGTTCATCGCCTCGAAGGCGATCAGGGTGAGCTCGCGGTCGATGGCGAGCTGCGTCAGCTCGGTGTCCTGCACGCAGTGCGGCCAGCCCCACAAGACCTGGCCGCGCCCGAGGGCAGCGACGTCGGCGAGCTGCGGCTTGGGCAGCAGGACGACCTCGGACCGGGCGAGGATCTCCTCGCGGGTGGCGAAGCCCGCCACGTGCTCGGCGAGGGCTCCGTCGCTGATGCCGAACCGGGCGGCGTACCCGTGCTCGAGCGTGATCTGCGCCCGCAGGTCGGGGTCCAGCAGCGGCAGGTGCTCGGGGTGGAGCGGCAGCCGGTGCTCGTTCTCCTTCGCTGACGACCCGACCACGCCGAGCGTCAGCAGCGTCACTTCTTCTTCGGGTGGATCTGCTCGGAGAGCGTCTGCTCCGCCGAACCCTTCGCACGCTTGTCGGCGCGCTTCTCCTTGATGGACTTCCCGGCCTTCTTGGACATGTTCTGGCGTGGCGACTTGTCGCTCATGTGGGTGCTCTCTGAGAGGAAGCCTGAGTGGCCCCGTCCTGTGACACTACGCCTGTGACGAGCGTCCAGCGCCGGGCCACGGCTCACGAACGGTCGTCGGGCACCGGCTGCATGCGCTGCGCGAGGTCGAAGACGCGGTCGTCCACGCGGAGGATCAAGGACTCCAGCCGCGCGCTCTCTGCCCGGATCTCGGACTTGAGCTCAGCCCGCAAGCCTCCGATCTCCGACTTGAGCTCAGCCCGCAAGCCTCCGATCTCCGACTTGAGCTCAGCCCGCAAGCCTCCGACCTCCGACTTGAGCTCAGCCCGCAAGCCTCCGACCTCCGACTTGAGCTCGGCCCGCGCGTCTCCGATCTCCGACCGCAGCTCGGTGCGGAGGTCACCCATCTCCGCGCGGACAGCACCGATCTCCGTTCGTATCTCCCGCCGCAGCGCGACGTAGAACCCACTGAGGGCGCTGACGAGCACCACCAGCGAGATCCAGGTGTCGAGCGACAAGTCGATCACCCTCCCAGTCTGCGCTCTTTACTGTTCGATTGCCAACGACGCTAGCCGCGATCGCCGACGGCCGCTCCGGCCCTCCACAGGTCGCCCGGAGTGACCCGCCCTCGCCACCCTCGTTGAGTGGAACGTGTTCCACACCCGCTCCGCCGTGCTGACCGCAGCCGCTGCCGCGTCGCTGCTCCTCACTCCCCTCCTCGGTACGACGCCGACGGCGGCGCAGGCACCCCCTCCGGTGTCGGCGGGAGCCGCCGCGGTGCCGGCCGTCCTCACGGTCGACGCGGCC
>NZ_JACEFC010000089.1 GCF_014180715.1 Nocardioides stalactiti
GCCGCCCGACCGGGCCGTCGACCGGGCGCAGCTCGGGGAAGCCGCCGACGACGAGCCGGCCGCGGCGCAGCCCGTAGAGCACACCCGCCGAGCCGGTGTCGGCCGCGTCGAACGCGTCCGCCGCGCCGACGGCGTACAGGCTGCCGGCGCCGGGGAGGACGATCTCCTGCCCGCCGATGGTGACCCGCAGCGCGGTGATGGCCGGGTCCTGGCCGAGGGTCGCCGCGAGCTGCGCCATCATCAGCTCGGTCTCGGCCGGGCTCCGCGGGGCGTCGCCGTGGAGGTCGAGGGTCGCGACCCCGTCGACGACCGGGACCGACAGTCCGACGCTCAGCCGGGGCGGGACGAACGACGTGACGACCCCGTCGAGCCGCGCGGGCGGGCCGGCGACGAGGGCCGTGACCAGGGTCGTCGCGAACGACTCCCCCACGGGGACGAAGACCGGCTCGGGCACGAGGACCTGGGCCGCGCGGTCGAAGTAGAAGAGTGAGGCCTGGCGGTAGCGCTGCTGGAACCACGACGTACGGACGACCAGCGCGTCGAGCGGGTCGAGGATGCGGAACTCGCCCTCCTCGATCGTCATCCGGAACTCCAGCAGGCTGCGGTCGCTCGGCACCGAGTCGCGCCAGCCGCCCGACTCGTCGAGCATCGCCGCGCCACGCATCCGGATGCTGACGGTGCTGCCGTCCTCGCGCGGCGTCGCCAGGTCGGTGTAGATGATCGTCTCGTCGGGTTCCCACTCCTCGGCGGCGTCCTCGGAGAGGTACTCCTTCGCCACGCTCGTCGAGATCGGCCACGCCATCATCGCCTCGAGGAAGCCGTTGACGATCTCGAGCCGGGAGTCCCCCGGCTGGGGCGGGCGCGCGTCGATGGAGGAGGCCCGCTCGTTGTCCTGCTCGGCGCCGGAGTCGGCCGTCACGACCGGGCCGCTGTCGGGCAGGTCGATGCAGCCGGCGAGCAGGGTCGTCGCCAGGATCCCGGCGGCGACCATGGCCGCGCGCCTCATGACGGCACCCCGTGGCTCGGCTCGCGTCCCACCTGGTCGGCCGGCGCGAGCGGCAGCGGGCTGCGGCGCAACGGCGTCCCCGCGTGCCGCGGCAGGGTGAGCCGGAACTGCGCGCCCTCGTCGGGGCGCCCCCACGCCTGGAGCCAGCCGCCGTGCAGGTGGGCGTCCTCCAGCGAGATCGCCAGCCCCAGGCCGGTGCCGCCGCTGCTGCGCGCGCGGGCCGGGTCGGAGCGCCAGAACCGGTTGAAGACCATGGCGGACTCCCCGGGCGCCAGGCCGACGCCGTGGTCGCGGACCGTCACCGCGGTGGCCTGGTCGTCGGCCGCCATCCGTACGACGATCGGGTGGTCGAGGTCGTCGGGGAACGCGTGGTCGATCGCGTTGGCGACCAGGTTGCGCAGGATCCGCTCGACCCGGCGAGCGTCGACCTCGGCGCGTACCGGGCGGTCGGGCTGCTCGACGATCACGAGGACGCCGCGCTGGTCGGCGAGCGGGCGCGCGGCGTCGACGACGCGGTGGGCGACGTCGAGGAGGTTGATGTCCTCGAGGTCGAGGACGGCGGCGCCCGCGTCGAACCGGCTGATCTCCAGCAGGTCGACGAGCAGCGTCTCGAAGCGGTCGAGCTCAGCCTGGAGGAGCTCGGCGGCCCGCTTGGTGGCCGGGTCGAAGTCGCGGCGCGCGTCGTGGAGGACGTCGCCGGCCATCCGCACCGTCGTGAGCGGGGTGCGGAGCTCGTGGGAGACGTCGGAGACGAACCGGCGCTGGACCCAGCTCAGCTCCTCGAGCTGGCGGATCTGGCGCTGGAGGTTGGAGGCCATCTGGTTGAAGGACGTCGCCAGGCGGGCGAGGTCGTCCTCGCCGGTCACCCGCAGCCGCTCCTGGAGGCGGCCCGCGGCGAGCCGCTCCGCGACCCGGCGCGCCATCCGGACCGGCGTGACGACCTGGCGGGTCACCAGCCAGGTGATGCCGGCGACGAGGACGAGCAGCAGGCCCGCGGCGGTGAGCAGGGCCCGGGTCACCAGCCCCAGGGTCTCCTCCTCCTCGGTGAGCGGGAAGAGGAAGTAGATCGTGTAGGTCTGGCCGTCGGCCGGCAGCTGGACCTGGGAGCCGACGACGATGCCGGGCTCGGTCGACACCTCGCCGTCGGGGCCGGTCCGCACGATCTCGGTGTAGGTCCACGCCATCGAGCGGTTGACGCCGTCGAAGTGCGACTCGAGCCGGTCGGGCACGCTGGCGAGCTCCAGCCCGCTCGTGCGGTGGGCGCCGCCGTCGTCCAGGCTCGTCTCCCCGTCCTCGGGGCCGCCGAGGACGACGCCGAAGCCGCGGCTGTCGCCGGCCTCGATGATCGGGTCGATGAGGTCGGAGCGCTGCTGGCTCGCGTTGACCTCGGTGCCGGACGCGGCCGAGAGCCGGTCCCGGGTGTCGGCGACCTCGGCCTCGACCTCGCCGACGACCACCTCCGCGCGGTGGCGGAGCAGACCGTCCCGCGTCTGCTGGAGGAGGAACCAGCCGACCGCGCTGATGACGATCGCCGAGAGGAGCAGGGTGCTGACGACCACCCGGGCCTGGATCGAACGACGCCAGAAGGTCAGCGCCCGCCGGAGCCCGGTGGGGAGAGCGACCCGGCCGACCCGGACCACCTACGGCCTCAGGCTCACGAGGAGCCGGCCTTGTAGCCGACGCCCCGCACGGTCAGCACGATCTCGGGGTGCTCGGGGTCGTGCTCGACCTTGGAGCGCAATCGCTGGACGTGGACGTTGACGAGCCGGGTGTCGGCGGCGTGGTGGTAGCCCCACACCTCCTCGAGCAGCACCTGCCGGGTGAACACCTGCCAGGGCCGGCGGGCGAGGCAGAGCAGCAGGTCGAACTCCAGCGGCGTCAACGGGATCTCGGTGCTGTCGCGGGTCACGCTGTGGCCGGCGACGTCGATGGTGAGGTCCTTGAGGGTGAGCGTCTCGGAGGCGACGGTGTCGGTCCGTCGTACCCGGGCCCGGATCCGCGCGACGAGCTCCTTGGGCTTGAACGGCTTGACGACGTAGTCATCAGCGCCGGACTCCAGCCCGACGACCACGTCGACGGTGTCGCCCTTGGCGGTCAGCATCACGATCGGAACGCCGGACTCGGCCCGGATCTGCTTGCACACGTCGATGCCGTCCCGGCCGGGCAGCATCAGGTCGAGCAGCACCACGTCGGGCCGGTAGTCGCGGAACGCCTCCAGCGCCAGGTCGCCCCGTGGGCAGACCTGGCTGTCGAAGCCCTCCTGCCGCAGCACGATGCCCAGCATCTCCGCGAGCGGGGCGTCGTCGTCGACGGCGAGCACACGCCCCTTCGTCGCGTACGACGACGCGGCCCCCGATGAGTTCACGTTCTCCATGTTATGCGGCATCGATCACGAAGCCCCGCACCCGGTGACGGGTGNAGGGCGTCGAGGTGCAGCCGGGCGACCTCCTCGTCGAGGTGCTTGGGCAGGACGTAGACGCCGACCGGGTAGTCGTCGGTCTTGGTGAAGAGCTCGATCTGCGCCAGCACCTGGTTGGTGAAGGAGTTCGACATGACGAACGACGGGTGGCCGGTCGCGTTGCCGAGGTTGAGCAGACGGCCCTCGGACAGCACGATGATCTTCTTGCCCTGCCCACCATCGGACGCCGGGAAGATCCACTGGTGGACCTGCGGCTTGATCTCGTCCTTGACGATCCCCGGGATCCTGGCCAGGCCGGCCATGTCGATCTCGTTGTCGAAGTGACCGATGTTGCCGACGATGGCCTGGTTCTTCATCCGCTCGAAGTGCTCGACCTTGATGATGTCGAAGTTGCCGGTCGTGGTGATGAAGATGTCGGCGAAGTCGACGACCGACTCGAGGCGCTTGACCTCGTAGCCGTCCATCGCAGCCTGGAGCGCGCAGATCGGGTCGATCTCGGTGACGATGACGCGAGCGCCCTGGCCACGCAGCGACTCCGCGGAGCCCTTGCCCACGTCGCCGTAGCCGCAGACGACCGCGACCTTGCCACCGATCATGACGTCGGTGCCGCGGTTGATGCCGTCGATCAGCGAGTGGCGGCAGCCGTACTTGTTGTCGAACTTCGACTTGGTGACGGAGTCGTTGACGTTGATCGCCGGGAAGAGGAGCGAGCCCTCCTTGAAGCGGTCGTAGAGGCGCAGCACACCGGTGGTGGTCTCCTCGGTCACGCCCAGGATGCTGTTGGCGATGTTGGTCCAGTACGTCCCGTTGTTCTCGAGCGACCGGGCCAGGACACGCAGCACCTCCTTGTACTCCTCGTTGTCGGTCGAGTCCTGACCGGGCACCACGCCGGCCTTCTCGAACTCGACGCCCTTGTGGAGGAGCATGGTGATGTCGCCGCCGTCGTCGAGCAGCATGTTCGGGCCGATCACGTTGCCGGCCTCGTCCTTGAAGTCGAAGACCTTCTCGGCCTCGTCCCAGTACTCGGCGAGCGTCTCGCCCTTCCAGGCGAAGACGGGCGTGCCGGCGGGAGCGTCGACGGTGCCGTTCGGGCCGACGACGACCGCAGCGGCCGCGTGGTCCTGGGTGGAGAAGATGTTGCAGGTGGCCCAGCGAACGTCGGCGCCGAGGGCGGTCAGCGTCTCGATCAGCACACCGGTCTGGATGGTCATGTGCAGCGAGCCCGCGATGCGAGCGCCGGCCAGCGGCTTGGAGTCGCCGTAACGTGCGCGCATCTCCATCAGACCCGGCATCTCGTGCTCGGCGAGCGAGAGTTCCTTGCGGCCGAACTCGGCCAGGCTCAGGTCAGCAACCTTGTAGTCCATGAAAAAAGCTCTTCCTCGATGACTTTCGGAGGCTGTCTCTGCGGCGCATCTGCGCTACGCCGGGATCTCCCGCGCAGGACTGACCCCACCCTACAAGCGGTGGGTGAGCTGAGAGGAATCTCAGCGCAACTAGGGACCGTCCTGGGTCGTCGGCGCCGCGGGCCCGTCCGCCCGTTCGTCCCCGTGCTCCTTCGCGTGCCCCTTGCCGTGCCCGAACGGCAGCACCTGGACGACCGCGAGGACGACCGCACCGACCGCGAGCCCGACCAGGGCCGAGAAGAAGGTGTTCACCGACCAGGCGAGGGTCGGCCCGAGCACGGCCACGTCGACCGCGTGGTGAACGTCCTCCTCGAGGTGGTGGACCCAGTCGTACGGCGCGTGCCACCAGCCGACCTCGGCGATGTTGACCAGCAGGATGTGGCCGCCGACCCACAGCATCGCGACCGTGCCGACCAACGAGATCACCGTGAGCAGCTTCGGCATCGCTGCGACCAGGCCGTGCCCGAGCCGCTGCGCGGCCCCGGACTCGCGCTGGGTCAGGAGCAGGCCGGCATCGTCCATCTTCACGATCAGTGCGACGACGCCGTAGACCGCGATGGTGATGACCACCGCGACGACGAGCAGGATCGCCAGCTGGGACCAGAAGCTCTCGTCGGCGACCTCGTTGAGGGCGATCACCATGATCTCTGCGGACAGGATCAGGTCCGTGCGGACTGCGCCGCTGATCATCTCCTTCTCGGCCTCGGGTCCGACCTCGGCCACAGGGGCGTCGTGGTCGTGGTGGCCGGCGACCAGCCCCCACACCTTGTGGGCTCCCTCGTAGGCGAGGAACGTCCCACCGAGCATCAGGATGATCGGCAGCAGCGACGGCAGCACCGCGTTCAGCAGCAGCGCCACGGGCAGGATCAGGAACAGCTTGTTGCGGATCGAGCCGATCGCGATCCGCTTGACGATCGGGAGCTCCCTGTCGGCCGCGAGCCCGTGCACGTACTGCGGTGTCACCGCGGTGTCGTCGATGACGACTCCCGCCGCCTTGGCGGTCGCGCGCCCGGCGGCCGCTCCCACGTCGTCGACCGACGCCGCAGCCAGTCGGGCGATCGCAGCGACGTCGTCGAGGAGGCCGAAGAGCCCCGCGCTCATCGGGCAAGAACCTGGGTCCGCATGCCCCGAAGGCTACCGGTGTCCTGCGCGACGGCTGTCAGCTCCACTGCCTCCTTCACCTGCTGTTCAGCCCGACCGAACGGGTCGACGAGGACCTGGAGGCGACGCGCGACCGGCGGCGCGGCAAGCACGAGGGCGAGCGCGAGCCCGACGAGGACGGTCGTGGCGGGCGCGACCGCGGGGTTCCGGGTCGCCCACTCGGTGTAGCCGCCGTACTCCAGGCCCCGGACGACGAAGCCGTGGCAGAGATAGACGACGAGGGTCGCGCCGCCCATCCGGGCGAACCAGCCGCCGATCCGCGGCACCAGCGCGAGGAACGCCATGGTGCCCACGAGCCCGACGACCAGCAGCACCAGCCGGGTGACGGCACCGCGCGTGTCCGACGCGCCGAGGTCGGCGTACGGCGTCGCGTAGTACAGCCAGTGGGTCCCGGCCAGGTCGCCGACGCTCGTCGTGAGCAGCCACAGGCCCCCGAACGTCACGACCGCGACCCACCGCAGGCCGGGCGCCCGGAGCAGCTCGAGCCGCTCCTTGGTCGTGTGCACGCCGAGGACGAAGAACGGGATCATCCCGAGCACCCGGGTGAGGTCGAAGAGCTCGGCGTTCTCGCCGTCGACGGTGCCGGACAGCAACGACAGCACGACCGCCGCGAGCAGCGCGGGGACCACCGGCACGGCCCGGAACACGGGGGTCGCGAGCCGCCAGAAGATGAGGGCGGTGAGGAACCAGAGCGGCCAGTGCGGGTCCGTGAAGAGGTCGTTGAGGTGCTCGCCGCCCAGGTAGAGCCGGAACAGCGCCATCAGGCACTCGAAGACGACGTAGGGCACCGCGACCGTCCGGACCAGGTTCCACAGCCGCTCCGGCGAGTAGTCGAACGTCCGGGACAGGTAGCCGGTGACGAAGACGAAGGCCGGCATGTGCCAGGCGTACAGGAAGTCGTAGGCGTCGCCGACCAGTCCCTCCGCGGGGAGGAGCGCCCAGACGTGGCCGATGACGACCAGCGTGACGAGCGCCATCTTGGCGTTGTCGAGCCACGGGTCCCGAGCGATCCGTTGTGAGGACATCTCACGCCCGGTACCCGCAACGGCCGGCGCCACCCGGGGAGGGTGACGACGCTCACGCGCGGACGGGACCCGCCGGCTAGTCCTCCACCAGGCCCAGCCGGAGGTACTCCGCGGCGTAGGTGCCGTTGAGCAGCAGGGAGGCGTACCGCGCGACCTCGCCGTCGGCCTCGGTCGACACCCGCTCGACCCGCACGTCGCGGCTCCGGGCGGCCTCCTCGAGCCGGCCGCGCTGCTCGTTGCTGGCGGGGTCGTCGGCGCCGTCGTCGAGCACGATGAGGACGGGGCGCCGTTCGCCCCCGCTGTCGGCATAGGGGTCGGCGAACACGTTGCGGACCCGGGCCGCCTCGAGGACGGGCAACAGGTGCTCGGCGTCCCCGGCGAGCGCCGTCCGGCCCGACGTGCGGCGGATCGACTCGGCGACCCGGCGCGCGGCGCGAGCCGCGAGGACCGAGCCGCCCCAGACCACCGGGGCGGCGTCGGCGAGGGTGATCGCCAGCATCTTGGCGGGGTTGATCGAGATGTCGCGCTGGGGCGAGGAGGCGATGGCGACCTCGTCGAGGGCCTGGGCGACGGCGGCCGGGTCGCACGAGGGTCCCAGCGCGACCTGGTGGAGGAACGACAGCATCACGACCGCCGTGGCCAGCTGGTCGCTCGTGCTCGTCGGCAGGATCGTCGTCCAGCGACCGGCGGCGTGCTGGGCGACGCTGGACTCGCCGGGGCACGCGACCACGACCTGGCAGCCGCGGCGGGCCGCCTCGGCGGCCGCCGACGCCGTTCCGGTGTCCGAGCCGTCGGGCGCCAGTACGACGACGAGGTCGAGGCTGCCCGCCCAGCCCGGCAGCCCGGCCGAGGGCCAGGCGACGAACGGGACCGGGCACCAGGGCTCGAGGACGGCGCGCAGCAGCCGCGAGTCCGGTCCGGCCGCGATGACCGCGCGGGGTCGGGCGTCGGACGCGCGCGCGACCGCCTCGGCGATCGCGTCGTCGGCTGCGCCGGCCTCACGCCGGACGCGCGCCCCCGACTCCGCGAGGGTGCGCAGTCGCAGGTCCGCGCTGCCGAGCGCGATCTCGTCATCGAGACGGGACTCGTCGAACCAGGTCATCGGGCGCCCTTCGCTGCTCAGCGGGTGGAACGGGCCTCGTCGACGAGGAGGACCGGGATGCCGTCACGAACCGGGTAGGCCAGGCCGCAGCCCTGGCAGACCAGCTCCGGGGTCTCCCCCTCGGACAGCGCGAGCTCGCCGTGGCAGGCCGGGCAGACGATGATCGCCAGCAGGTCCGGCGACACCCCGGTCACCTGCCGCTCCTGATGATCGTCAGCACCTCGTCGCGGATCGCGGCCATGGTCGTGGTGTCCTTCCCCTCGGCGTTGAGCCGGAGCAGCGGCTCGGTGTTGGAGGCGCGCACGTTGAACGCCCAGTCGGCGGAGGTCACGCTGAGGCCGTCGAGGTGGTCGACCTCGACGTCCTCCCGGCCGCCGTACGTCTCCTCGAGCGCGGCGAGGACCGCCTTCTGGTCGGCGACCTCGGAGTTGATCTCCCCGCTCATCGGGTAGCGCTCGTAGGTGGAGAGCAGCTCCGAGAGCGGCTGGTCGGATCCGGCCAGCGCCGCCAGCGCGTGCAGCGCGGCGAGCATGCCGGAGTCGGCCCGCCAGAAGTCGCGGAAGTAGAAGTGGCCGCTGTGCTCGCCGCCGAAGATCGCGTCGGTCTCGGCCATCGTGGCCTTGATGTAGGAGTGCCCGACCCGGGTCCGGACCGGCTTGCCACCCAGCTCGGCGACGATCTCGGGCACGGCGCGGCTGGTGATCAGGTTGTGGATCACCGTGGCGCCCGGCTCCTTGGCGAGCTCGCGCGCGGCGATGAGGGCGGTCAGCGTGGACGGCGAGACGGCCTGACCCCGCTCGTCGACGAGGAAGCAGCGGTCGGCGTCGCCGTCGAACGCGAGGCCGATGTCGGCCTTCTCGGCGAGCACCCGCTGCTGGAGGTCGACGAGGTTGGCCTCGTCGATCGGGTTCGCCTCGTGGTTCGGGAAGGTGCCGTCGAGCTCGTAGTACATGGGGACGACCTCGACCTGGTCGGCGATCCGGTCGAACACCGCGGGCGCCGTGTGACCAGCCATGCCGTTGCCCGCGTCGACGACGACCTTGAGCTTGCGCCCGGCGACGGGTGCGAGCGCCAGCAGGTGCGCCGCGTAGGCCTGGAGCACGTCGTGGCTGCGGATCGAGCCGGTCCGCGGCGACGCCGGCGCCGGACCCTGGAGGACCAGGTCGCGGATCTCGGCGAGCCCGCTCTCGAGACCGACCGGTTGCGCGTGCGATCGGCACATCTTGATGCCGTTGTACTGCGCCGGGTTGTGGCTGGCCGTGAACATCGCGCCCGGAAGGCCGAGGTGGCCGGAGGCGAAGTAGAGCTGGTCGGTCGAGGCGAGCCCGATCATCGTCACGTCGGCCCCTGCGCCGGTGGCGCCGTCGGCGAACGCGCCGGCGAGACCGGGCGAGCTGGGCCGCATGTCGTAGCCGACGACCATCGAGGTCACGCCGAGCACCTGGACGTAGGCCGCTCCGGTGGCCCGGGCGAGGTCCTCGTCGAGCTGGTCAGGGACGGTCCCGCGGACGTCGTAGGCCTTGAAGACCGCGTTGACGTTGTCAGGCGAGATCGTCGACATGAGCGCAACCCTAGGGCACGCTTCCCGCTCCCGAGAGAGGCCCCGACCCGCGGCCCCGCTCGTCCCCCGCTAGTCGGAGGTGAGGACTCGCAGGTGACCGCGGCGCGCGACCTCGCGGCCGGTCTCCTGGGCGGGCGCAGCGACCGGCGGCAGCGGCCGGGCGGCCTCCCGGACGGCGTCGGCGAGCGCGAGCAGGTCGTCCTCGGTCGGGCCGGGGAGCGACTGGTCGAGCGAGAGCCGGAGGACCTCCCAGCCGCGCGGCGCGGAGAGCCGCTCGCTGTGGAAGGCGCAGAGGTCGTAGGCGTGCGGCTCGGCGTAGGTGGCGAGCGGGCCGAGGACGGCGGTCATGTCGGCGTAGACGTAGGTGAGTGTCGCGACCGCGGGGCGGGCGCAGGCGGTGCGCGAACAGCGCCGGGCGAGACTCACGCGGCAGACGGTACCCCGTGCGACCGCGTGTGCCGGATAGGCTCGCGGCTCGTGGAGGAGAGCGGTCCGGTCCGGCGTACGACGCGCGACCGTCGCAGCCGCGGGCTGCGCGGACCTGCCGCGCTGGGCCACCCGTCGCTGGGCCGCCCGCCGCGGCCGCGCACGCGCCGCGAGGCGTTCGACCGGATGGTCCTCGACATCGTCACCAGCATCGACGAGCGCTGGTCGGACCGGCTCGGCCTCGTCGAGTACGCCGTCGAGGACACCCCGCAGCTGCCCGACGACTGGGAGCCCGGATCGGTGCCGCTCGCGTCGCTGGTCCGCGGCACGGGCACCCATCCCAGCCGACTGGTGCTCTTCCGGCGCCCGCTGGAGCACCGCGCGGCCGATCGGATCGACCTCGAGGCGATGGTGCTGACCGTCGTCGTCGAGCAGGTCGCCGAGCTCCTCGGCATCCCGCCGTCCGACGTCGATCCGCGCTACCCCGAGGACGACTGAGCCGCTACCGGGGACGGACGACCGGCACCTCGGCGTCGATCTCCGCCGGCCGGAGCCGCAGCACGCCGAGCCGGTCGCCGGTGAGCACGACGGTGCCGGCGATCGGGGTGTTCTTGGGATCGATGGTCACCAGGACTGCGTCGTCGGGCAGCCTGAGCCGGTGGCCGCGTTCCGCGCCGACCTCCACCAGCTTCTCGTCGAGGAGGACCCGGCCGTCGGCGGCGACGGCGGTCACCCGCACCACGCCGGAGCGGGACGCCCCGGCCAGCACCAGCGCCTTGGGCCCGACCGGCACCACCGCGGTGGTCACCTCGTTCTGGTCGACGGCCGAGGTCGGGGCGATCAGTCCGAGATCGGCACCGAGCACCCGCACCGACGTCACCAGCGGCTGGGCCGAGACCACCTGGAGGCCGAGCGCGCCCTCGGATGCCTCCTTGGTGAGCACGTCGGAGAGCGCCACCTGGCGCACCGTCCCGCCGGGCACCTCGATCTCGTCGAGGCCGGCCGGGGTGAAGGTCGCCTGGTCGGAGACCACCCGGACCGTGGCCCGCACCTCGTCGGTGCCCGGGTTGAAGAGGTGGAGCGTCCCGTCGGCGTCGGAGGGGACGCCGAGCAGGAGGTTGGACGTCGACGGCTCGGCCTGGGCGGGCAGGAAGTCGGTGCGTGGCGTGCCCTGCCCGAGCGGGTCGTAGGTGTGACGGACGGTCGTGACGACCCGGCCGCGGACGACGGTCAGGTGCGCCGCGAGAGTGCCGCGCCGCGGCGTGGCGCGCGCGAGGTCGATCCTCATCACCGTGTGCCCGGGGACCCGGATGCCGCGGAGGTCGTTCTCGATGACCAGCCCCGGGTGGCCGTAGAGCGCGATCTCGACGACGGCCGGGCCGTCGTCGGGATTGACCAGCTCGACGACCGACGCCTGCTTCGCAGCCGCACCGATGCCGACGTACCACTCGTCGAAGGTGGGGGCCCGGCACTCCGCAGCCGCGCGCGCCGCTCCGGTGCGGCCGGCCACCAGGCCCGGCGCTGCCGCCTCCTCGCCGGTGACGAGCACGTCGCCGTCGGTCCGGACGAGGGTCAGGTCACCGGAGCGGACGTCGACCTGGCGGGGCACGCCGAGCTCCTCGGCGCCACCCTCGGCGACCCGGACGGCGACCTCGCCCCCGCGCATGTGCGGCACCCGCGACACGACGACGTCACCGGCCGTGCTGCTCGCCGCCGCCGCACAGACGACCGAGGCGTCGGTCAGGCGGGCGGAGGACGGCGGGGCCTGCGTGTACGACGAGGAGTCCTCGCCGTCGAGCAGGGCGAGCGCTCCGACGACCGCGGTCGGCAGCAGCATCGCGAGGACGACGAGCAGGTCGACCCGGTGCCGACGGACGATCCCGCGCCGGCCCGGCGCCGTCTCGCGGTCGGCACGACGTCCACTCTGGTCCCCCGGCTGGTCCTGGGTCATGCGCTGCTGTCCGTCCTGCTCCGCCGGAGCGTCGGCAGCCCGAGGACCACGACGACCGGGATGGCCAACGCCTGGAGCACGAGCAGCGCGACCCGCGGCCACGACCGCGGTCCGTCGACGGCGTCGGCGTCGGGTTCCTTGATGACCAGCCAGGCGCGGGTCGCGCGGTCCTCGGCACTGGCGCGGACCAGGCCGGCCGTGGCGTCGAGGCGGGTCGCGACCGCGCCGTCGGCGGGGGCCGGCTGGACGACGTACTTGATGCCGCGCGCGGTGAGCTCCTCGACGGCCTCCGGCGACGGGGCGGTGGCAAGGTCGCTGACGAACGCGGTCGCTTCCTCGTCCTCGGCGGTGAGCGCCGCGATCTCGTCCTCGCCGAGGGTGAGCCCGTCCCCCCGCACGACCTCGTAGGTCAGCCCGCGCGCGACCGTGCCCCGGACGACGAGGATGCCGAGCGACGTCGCTTCCTCGGCCTCCTGCGTCATGTAGACGGGGATGCCGCTCTCGGGCTCGGACCGCAGCTCGTCCCCGCCCCACCCGGCGAACCACACCAGGCCCGCGACCGGGACGAGCGCGGCGACGAGCGCGGCGACCACGGTCACGCCGTGGGCGAGCCGGGGCAGCACGACGGGCGACGGCGACCGGTCGGTGAGGGCGAGCCCGCCGAGGAGGGCCGCGGTCACCCACGCCCCGTGGGCGAGGAGCAGGGCCGGGCCGAGACCGCCCTGCTGCGAGGCCGACCCGGCGAGGTCGACGGAGAGCAGGCCCAGCGGGAGCGCGACGACCGCCGCGACTGCTGCCACCAGCCAGCACAGCACCACCCCGATCCGGGTGGCGCGCGGCAGCAGCGCCAGCAGGGCGAGGAGCGGGAGGGCCAGGCCGAGCCACCACGGGGCGCCCAGGTCGCCGAACCGCCCGACGAGCACGTCCAGTCCGTCGGTCGCCGGCGTGGGCCAGCGGCCGACGTCGAGGAACAGCGCGCCCCCCGCGCCCTCGAGGACCGAGGACACCCACCACGGGGCGAGCAGCACCGCGGGGACGGCCAGCGCGGTCACCGGCGGCCCCCACACCGAGCGGTCCTTGACGGCGCTGCGGACCACCAGGGTCGAGGCAGCGACGACGACGGCGCCGAGGACCGCGCACAGCCACCAGGTCACCGGGGCGAACGCCGTGAGCAGCGCGAGCAGCAAGCCGGTGCGCCAGGCCGCTCGCCACCGGCGCCCCGCCTCGGGCTCGGCGAAGCCGAGCGCCGCGTGCGCGAGCCACGGCAGGATCGCCGCGGCGACGACGACGCCCCACCGACCCCCGCCCCAGGCGCCGGCGACCAGCGGGACGAGGGCATAGCTCACGGCGCCCCACAGCAGCAGCCAGCGCGGGGCGCCGTAGCGGCTGACGAGGCGGCCGACGACCCGCAGGAAGCGCCAGGCGCCCCAGAGCGCGATCGGGGCGGCCGCGACCAGCAGGAAGGACAGCGCGTTGACGGTGCCGAGGATGCTCGCGAGCAGCGCGAGCGGGAGGACGTACGGCGGCGCGGGCACCGCCGTGCCGAAGTCGAGCGGGTGCCAGCTCTCGTAGTGGAGGCCCCACCAGTCACCGGCGGCAGCAGGCACCGGGGAGAGCGCTCCCCCGCTGACCGCCCCGAAGGCGTCGCGCGCCCCGATGACGAACGCGAGGGCCGTGACGGCGAGGGCGACCGCGATCGGGTCGGTCAGGAAGCGGGCGACGAGTCCGGTGTCCTCGAAGTCCTCGTCGTCGTCGGTCTTGTGCCGGGCGACGGGCGGCGACGGGTCCCGCTCGGCAGCCGCCGCGCGGCGGCGCTCGGCGACGTCGGCCGCCTGGTTGCTCGCGGCGGCGACCAGGTCGCTCACGAGGTCGAGGCCGTGGCGGTAGGGCAGCCACCAGGGCGCGAGCATCCGGCGGACGCGGTCGTCGTCGGGTGGCGCTACCTGGCGCGCCCGACGCTCCTTGCGCGCCGCGAGCAGGGGTCCCGGCCGGCTGTAGACCGAGACGACCGCGGCCAGCTCGTCGAGCGCCTCGCCGACCGAACGGACGACGAGGAAGCCGAGCATCCGCAGCACCGAGCCCAGCGCGAGCCGCGCGGCCTGGAACGGCAGGGCCCACCGCCGCGAGTTGGCGAGCAGGGTGAAGAGCGCCGCGCGGCGCTCCTGGTAGTGCGTGTGGCGTCCGGTCAGCGGGGTCCTGCGGATCCCGCGGTGAGCGGCCTCGGCGTGGAACACGACCGCCCGGGGCACGACGATCGTGGTGTGCCCGGCCGCCGCGGCCCGCCAGCCGAGGTCCAGGTCGTTGCCGAACATCGGCAGGTGCTCGTCGAACCCGCCGAGGGCCTCCAGCGTGGCCCGGCGCACCAGCAACCCGGCGCTGTTGACCGCGAGGACGTCGCGGATCTGGTCGTGCTGCCCCTGGTCGTACTCGCCGCGCTCGAGCCCGGTCTCCCGGCGGCCGGTGCCGCTGATGGTGATACCGACCTCGAGCAGCCGCCGCAGCGAGGGCCACTCGCGGAGCTTGGGGCCGAGGAAGTCGGCGTCGGGTCGTACGAAGGTCGCCGCGAGCAGCTCGGCCAACGCGTCCGGGGCCGGGTTGCTGTCGTCGTGGAGGAGCCAGATCCACTCGGGGTCGAGGCCCTGCTCGGGGAGCGCAGCGAGGGCCACGGCAACGGCCCGAGGGAAGGACGTCCGGCCGGTCTCGCGCAGGACCGTCGCGGTGCCCAGCGCGGCCTCGACGAGATCCGCGCTGCCGTCCTTGCTGCCCGTGTCCACCGCGACCACCCCGACGATGGGCGCGGTCTGGGCCTTGATGCCGTCGAGCACCGCCGGCAGCCACGACGCGCCGTCGTGGCTCACGAGAACCACGGCGACGTCCGACACAAGGGGCCACACTACCGACGGACCGGAACCCGTACGCCGCCAGGCAACCGCACGTCAGACGGACGTCGACTGCGGCGCGGCAGCGCAGACTCGAAGGTCAGACCGCGCGCTTCTTGAGCTTGCGGCGCTCCCGCTCCGACAGACCGCCCCAGATACCGAAGCGCTCGTCGTTCATCAGTGCTGCCTCGAGGCACTCCACCCGGACTTCGCACGTCGTGCAGACCTTCTTGGCCTCGCGCGTCGAGCCGCCCTTCTCCGGGAAAAATGCCTCAGGATCGGTCTGAGCGCACAGCGCGCGCTCCTGCCAACCCAGGTCCTCGGTGTCCACATCCTCGACCAGGAAGAGTTCTCTCACCGTTCCGCCCCTTTCGACCCCCGTTTGTCGCCGCTCACGACACCTGCCCCGGCGCTCCATGATCGGCAACCCGATCCGACTTCTGCGCCTTCTGCATCGTGAACGACACTGGTGGAATTACATGCATGTCATACCCCGGTAGTCAAGCCCGAATCTGCTATACGCAGCTCGTTATCACGACCGGTCCCCCGCCCCCGCAGCCGGTCGGAGCGCCGGACCGGGCAGAGTTGGCCCCATGAAGAAGCTGACGGTGCTCTCGGGCGGCATGGGTGGCGCCAAGTTCCTCCAGGGCCTCCTGCACGGGATCACGACCGGTGCGATCCCCGGCGTGGACGCCGACGCCGAGGTCACCGTGGTCGCCAACACCGCCGACGACTGGTGGATCCACGGGCTCAAGGTCTGCCCCGACCTGGACACCGTGATGTACACCCTCGGCGACGGCATCGACCCCGAACGCGGGTGGGGTCGCCGCGAGGAGACGTGGAGCGCCAAGGAGGAGCTCGCGGCGTACGGCGTCGAGCCCACCTGGTTCGGGCTGGGCGACCGGGACATCGCGACGCACCTCGTCCGCACCCAGCTCCTCGACGCCGGCTACCCGCTCTCGAAGGTCACCGAGGCGCTGTGCAAGCGCTGGCTCGACCCGGCCTGGGGCTCCCGGGTGCGGCTGCTGCCGATGACCGACGACCGGGTCGAGACCCACGTCGCCGTGCCCGACGCCGACTCGCCGAGCGGCCGCCGGGTGGTCCACTTCCAGGAGTACTGGGTGCGGCTGCGCGCCGCGGTCGCGGCGGAGGCGATCGTGGTCGTCGGGCTCGACGACTCGGCCCCCGGCCCCGACGTCCTCGACGCGATCAACGGCGCCGACCTGGTCGTCCTGCCGCCGTCCAACCCGGTCGTGTCGGTCGGCACCATCCTCGGCGTGCCCGGCGTCCGCGACGCCCTCCGCACGACGCCCGCACCCGTCGTCGGCCTGTCCCCCATCGTCGGCGGCAGCCACGTCCGCGGCATGGCCGAGCAGCTCCTCACGTCGATCGGCGTCGAGGTGAGCGCCGGCGGCGTCGGTCGCCACTACGGCGCGCGCTCCCGGGGCGGCGTCCTCGACGGCTGGCTCGTCGACGAGCGCGACGCCGGCGAGGTGGCCGGGCTCGAGCAGGCAGGACTGCGCAGCATCGCCGTCCCGCTGATGATGACCGACCACGACGCGACCGCCGCGATGGCGGCCNGCTGATGATGACCGACCACGACGCGACCGCCGCGATGGCGGCCGCCGCGGTGGCCCTGGTCGCAGGCTGATGCCCGCGCTGTCCGTGACCGCACCCGACGGGGTGCCGGAGGTGCACACGGGCGACGACCTCGCCGACCTGCTGCTCCCCCACGTCGAGCTCGCGGACGGCGACGTCGTCGTGGTGACGAGCAAGGTCGTCAGCAAGGCGGAGGGCCGCGTCGTCACCGGCGACCGGGAGGACTGGATCACCGCCGAGTCGACACGACTGGTCGCGCGCCGTGGCCCCACCCGTATCGTGCGCAACCGGCTCGGCCTGACGATGGCCGCCGCCGGGGTCGACGCGTCCAACGTCGCCGTCGGGACCGTCGTCCTGCTGCCGGAGGACCCGGACGGCTCCGCCGCGCGGCTGCGGGCCGCGATCGCCGCGCGCACCGGCCACAACGTCGGGGTGATCGTCACCGACACCGCCGGCCGCGCCTGGCGGGAGGGCCAGACCGACATCGCCGTCGGCGCCGCCGGGCTGGTGGTGCTCGAGTCCTTCGAGGGACGCGTCGACGCCCACGGCAACGAGCTGGCGGTGACCGCACCCGCGGTAGCCGACGAGATCGCCTCCGTCGCCGAGCTCGCCCAGGGCAAGCTCGGCGGCCGCCCGTTCGCCGTGGTGCGGGGTCGTTCCGACCTGGTGCTGCCGCCCGACGACGACGGGCCGGGCGCTGGCGCCCTCGTCCGGGCCGAGGGTGCCGACCTGTTCGGGTATGGCGCGCGCGAAGCGGTCGTCCGCGCCCTCGTCGGCGACCCTGCCGACGCGGCGCCGTTCGGCGCGCCGGTGTCGGCCGAGGAGCTCGTCGGGCTGCTCGCCGTGCTCGGCGTGACGGCCGAGGTGTCCGCCGCCGAGGACCCGCCCGAGGTGCGCTGCCGCACCGATCGGACCGTGGCCGTCGAGGTGCTCGCGTTCGCCCACGGGTGGAGCGTCGAACGACTGGCGGGTGACACCGATCACCGGTTGCACCCGGCGAGTACGTAGACTCACCGCGACCCGCCCCACGACACCCGAGGTAAGCCGCACCGTGGCCAAGACCACCAAGACCGAGAAGTCGGAGCGCCAGAAGGTCATCGACGACATCCGGCGCAAGCAGAAGCGCGTCGAGAACCGTCAGGGCGCGCTCATCCTCGGCATCTGCATCGCCGTCGCTCTCGCCATCGTGGGGCTCGCCGCCTACAACCCTGTCCGGACCTGGTTCGAGCAGAAGAAGTACGACGACGAGGCGCTGGCCGACATCGGCGGCCCCGCCTCGGTCTGCGGCAAGGTCACGACCAAGGACGCCGGCCAGAGCGGCGACCACCGCCCGACCGGCGAGCAGGTCACCTACGACGACGCGCCGCCGGCCTTCGGCGCGCA
Source organism: Nocardioides stalactiti (assembly GCF_014180715.1). GTDB lineage: Bacteria > Actinomycetota > Actinomycetes > Propionibacteriales > Nocardioidaceae > Nocardioides > Nocardioides stalactiti. The sequence continues at coordinate 17,916 of NZ_JACEFC010000089.1, forward strand.
CTGGAACGAGGGCGGCGTCGCCCCGGTGTCGATCGAGGAGCGCTTCTACAACGAGGACTCCCGCCCCGAGCTCGAGGCGCTCGTCCACAACCTCGAGCACGGCTTCACGATCCTCTGGTACGACGAGACCGCCGCCGACGACTCGGCGATGCTCGGCGAGATCCGCGCGATGGCGAAGAAGCTGAGCGTCAGCGACACCAACAACCGGCTGTCGTTCATCGCCGCGCCCTGGACCAGCGACGACGGCAAGGACTTCCCCGAGGGCCAGCACGTCGCGCTGACCCACTGGGCGGCCGACCAGGAGGCCGGCACCTCCGAGGGCGTGTGGCAGTACTGCTCCGAGCCCAGCGGTGAGGCGCTCGAGCAGTTCATGGAGGACTACCCGTACTACAACGCACCGGAGCCGATCGGCGGCTACGCGGGCGAGCGCGGCGGCGGTTCCTGACCTCCGGTCGCGCCCGCCGGGCTCAGGTGAGCTCGGTGCGGCCCTGGTCCTTGAGCTCGGCGACGATCGCCTTGACCTCCTGGGCGCGCTCCCGCGACGCGACGAGCAGGCCGTCGGGCGTGTCGACGACGATCACGTCGTCGAGCCCGATCACGGCGATGACACGTCCGGCAGCGGGCACCACCAGCCCGGTCGACTGCTGGGAGAGCACGAGGTCGTCGTCGCCGAGGACGGTGATCTTGCCCTCGTCGCCCAGCATCGCGGCCAGCGAGTCGAAGTCGCCGACGTCGTCCCACCCGAAGCTGCCGGGGACGGTCGCGACCCGCCCGGCCGACGCGGCCGGCTCGGCGACCGCGTGGTCGATGGCGATCTTGGGGAGCGTCGGCCACAGGTGGTCGAGGCGGTCAGGATCGGCGGCGATCTCCCGCAGGCAGGCGGCGAAAGCCGGGCTCTCGGTCGCGAGCAACTCGAGGAGGACACGCGGCCGGACGACGAACATGCCGGCGTTCCAGCGGTACTCCCCGGTCGCCAGGTAGTCCTCGGCGACGCTCACCGACGGCTTCTCGACGAAGGCGGCGACCACCCGCGCCCGTTCGTGCCCGGCGAGGGCCTCGCCCTGCCGGACGTAGCCGAACGCCGAGCTGGGGAACGTCGGCTGGATGCCGATGGTGACCAGCCAGTCCTCGCGGGCGGCGGCCACGGCCTCGACCACCGTGCGGTGGAAGGCGCTCGGGTCGGTGATGACGTGGTCGGCGGCGAAGGACCCCATCACGATGTCCTCGCCGGTCTCGTCGGCGCGGCGCTCGAGCACCGCGGCGGCGAGGCCGATCGCGGCCATCGAGTCGCGGGGCGTCGGCTCGGCGAGCACGGCGTCGGCAGCGAGGTCCGGCAGCTGGGCGCGCACCGCGTCGGCGTGCACCCGCCCGGTCACGACGAGGAACCGGTCCTCGACCAGCGGGGCGAGCCGGTCGTGGGTCTGCTCGAGCAGCGTGCGGCCATGACCGGTGAGGTCGTGGAGGAACTTCGGCGAGGACGAGCGGGACAGCGGCCACAGCCGGGTGCCGGCACCGCCGGCAGGCACCACCGCCCAGAACCCGGGGACGGTGGGATCCGCGACGTCACGGCCCTCACGATCAGCGTCGATGGCGCCGTCAACCACGTCGGACTCCCAGGTGCTCGCTGCTCTCGGACCGGGTCACCCTATCCTCGCGACGTGACCACGTTCGCTGCGGTACTGGGAGATCGGCTTCGCCACGAACCGGGGCGTCCGGTCGTCACGTTCTACGACGAGGAGACCGGCGAGCGCGTCGAGCTGTCGGTGACGACGTACGCCAACTGGGTGGCCAAGGCGGCCTCGCTGCTCGTCGACGAGCTCGACCTGGAGCGGGGCGCCACCCTGCGCCTCGACCTGCCGCCGCACTGGCTGGCCCCCGTGTTCCTCGGCGCCGCGTGGACCGCTGGGCTGGTCGTGACCGACAGCGACGAGCCCGACGCCGTGGTGTGCGGGCCCGACCTCCTCGACCGCTGGGCGCCCGAGGCCGGCGAGCGGGTCGTGCTCGCGTGCTCGCTGCTGCCGCTCGGGGTCCGCTTCGCGAGTCCCGTCCCGGCCGGCGTCCACGACGTCGGCGTCGAGATCTGGTCACAGCCCGACGCGTTCGCGCCGTGGGACCCGCCGTCGGCCGAGGATCCTGCGACCGACCTCGACGGCACCACCACCTCCCAGGGGGAGATGTGGGAGGCGGCCACCTCCGGGACCCTCGTCACCGGCGGCGGCCGCCTCCTGGTGGCCGCGAGCCCGGCTTCCCCACCAGGTCTCGCGGCCTTCACGGAACCGCTCGCGAAGGGCGGTTCCGTCGTCCTGGTCAC
>NZ_JACEFC010000009.1 GCF_014180715.1 Nocardioides stalactiti
GACCGACTGGACCACCATCGCCCGGCTCTACGACGTCCTCGCCGAGGCGGCGCCCGGTCCGGTCGTCGAGGTGAACCGCGCGGTCGCCCACGGGCGAGCCGCCGGCCCCGACGCCGGCCTGGCCGTGCTCGACGCGATCCCCGACGGCGCCCTCGCGGGCTCCCACCTGCTGCCGAGCGTCCGCGGCGACCTGCTCGCCCGCGCCGGCCGGCACGCCGATGCCGCCGTCGCGTTCCGTGGGGCGGCGGCCCTCACCCGCAACGACAGCGAGCAGGTGCTGCTGCTCGGACGTGCGGAGGAGTGCGAGCGGGCGACGTCGCCGGACTCCTGACCGCAGCACCGGTCCCGGGGCCGGACGCATGGGCTATCGTTCGAACATGCGTTCGCATGGCGAGGTCGCAGGCCAGGAGCCGTTGCCGTTCGAGGCACCCGTCGGCGCGACCCGGCCGGACGGCGTACGGCGGCCGCCGCAGGGCGCCGTACGCCGTCCGGCCGGGTCGCGCCGACGGCGTACGGCGGCCGCCGCAGGGCGCCGTACGTCCGCTGATCGTGGCCCTCGGCGGCGAGCTGGCGCGGGCCCGCGGCTGGCCGGCGGGGACCGAGGTGCTCCTCGACCCGGCCCGACGCCCGCAGTGGGCAGACGTGGTCGTCGTCCGGGAGCGGGGCGCGCTCGTCGCCGGTGTCGTCGGCCGGCAGTTCGGGCGGCCGGTCCTGCGCAACGACCGTGGCGTCATCTGGATCGGGCTGGGAGCCGAGGTCGTCGGCGTGGTCGAGGTGGTCGCGCCGGTGCTCGACGTCGCGCGGCGCCCCGAGGTCCCCGAGGTCCCCGAGGTCCCTGAGGCCACGGCTCAGCGGTAGGCGCTCGGCGGGCTGCCGGTCCAGCGACGGAACGCCCGGGTGAAGGCGCTCGGCTCGGAGAAGCCGAGGCGTTCGGCGATCTCGGCCATCGACTCCTCGCCCGCGACGAGCGCCGCGACGGCCGCGTCGCGCAGCACGTCGTCCCGGAGGCGGCGCAGCGAGGTCTCCTCGGCGGCGAGCCTGCGGCGCAGGGTCTGCGGGCTCATCGCGAGTCGCTCGGCGATCTCGTCGCCGGTCGGCTGGTCGGCGCGCAGGCCCTGGACGACCAGTCGGCGCACCAGGTCGGCGGTGCTGGTCCGGTCGGCGGTCGGTCGCGCCAGCAGCCCGGCGGGGGAGCGGGCGACGAACTCGTCGACCGCGGCCTCGTCACGCATGAGCGGCGCGGTCAACCACGAGGACTCGAGGACGAGGGCAGGCCGCGGCGCCTCGTAGACCTGGGGTGCGCCGAAGACCAGGTCCGGCATCTCCCTGCTGGCGGGCGCGTGGAACGGCAGCTCGACCCGGATGAGCGGGATCGGCCGGGCCACCGCCCAGCACATGACGCGGTGGGCGACGGCCAGGCCGGTGAAGGTGACGAGGTGCTCCGGGTCGTCGAAGCCGCGTTCGACGTCGAGCACGATCCGAGCCTCGTCGTTGTCGACGTCGAGCTGGACCGGGGGGAGCGCCGGCATCGCCCGCCCGAAGCCACGCACGCGTTCCAGCGCGGTGCCGAGGTCCGGCGCACCGCTGGCGCCGTACAGGAGGAGCCGGAAGGAACCGCGCGGCAACGGGTGGGTGCCCATGCCGAGCGCCTCGTCGTCGGTGTGTGCCCACAGCGCCTGCACGATGCTCGTCGCCTGTGCCTCGGTGACCCGGGACCGCCCCTGGGCCAGCAGCAGCGGAGGGATCCCGGCCTCGTGGAGGATCGCGTTGACGTCCCACTCCTGGGCGATCGCGAACGAGACGGCGGCCCGCACCAGCTCGATCGGCAGCGTGCGGTCGTCGGCCATGACGCGGAACGCTACACCCCGGTGGTGAGCGGTTCGGTTAAGCAAGTCGGCGGCTCGTGTCACCCCCGCCGGCGCCTCCGGGTGCGAGCGTTGCGGCCATGAGCAACCGCGTGTTCGTCATCGGTGTCGGCATGACGAAGTTCGAGAAGCCGGGTCGCCGGGAGGGCTGGGACTACCCCCAGATGGCGAAGGAGGCCGGGACCAAGGCGCTCGTGGACGCCGGCGTGGACTACGCCGCGATCCAGCAGGCCTACGTCGGCTACGTCTACGGCGAGTCCTGCAGCGGCCATCGGGCCGCCTACGAGCTCGGCCTGACCGGCATCCCGATCTTCAACGTCAACAGCAACTGCTCGACCGGCTCCAGCGCGCTCTACCTGGCCGCGCAGGCGATCCGCTCCGGCCAGAGCGACGTGACCCTGGCCCTGGGCTTCGAGAAGATGCAGCCCGGCTCGCTCGGCACGACGTTCAACGACCGCGAGCAGCCGATGGGCGACCACATGCAGCTGCTCGCCGAGATCTCCGAGGTGAAGTTCCCTCCGGCGCCGTGGATGTTCGGTGCCGCCGGTCGGGAGCACATGGAGCAGTACGGCACCACGCCCGAGCACTTCGCCAAGATCGGCTTCAAGAACCACCGGCACTCGGTCAACAACCCGTACGCGCAGTTCCAGCAGGAGTACACCCTCGAGGAGATCCTCGGCTCACCGGAGATCTACTCCCCGCTGACCAAGCTCCAGTGCTCGCCGACCAGCGACGGCTCCGGCGCCGCGGTCCTCGCGAGCGAGCGGTACGTCGACGAGCACGGCCTCGCCGGCCAGGCCGTCGAGATCGTGGGCCAGGCGCTCGTCACCGACCTCCCCTCGACCTTCGAGAGCCGGACGGCACGCGACATCATCGGCTACGACATGAACGTCCACGCCGCGCGAGCGGCGTACGAGCAGGCCGGACTCGGCCCCGAGGACGTCCAGGTCATCGAGCTCCACGACTGCTTCTCCGCCAACGAGCTCTGGCTCTACGAGGCGCTCGGCCTCTGCGGCGAGGGCGAGGCAGGGAAGCTCATCGACAACGACGACACGACGTACGGCGGCCGCTGGGTCGTCAACCCGTCCGGCGGCCTCATCTCCAAGGGCCACCCGCTCGGCGCGACCGGCCTCGCCCAGTGCGCCGAGCTGACCTGGCAGCTCCGCGGCACGGCCGACGCGCGCCAGGTCGAGGGCGTCCTGCAACCGAGTGGGGCCGCTCTCCAGCACAACGTCGGCCTCGGCGGCTCCGCCGTGGTCTCCCTCTACCAGCGCGCCGAGCGCTGAGAACCCGACCCTCGAAAGGAAACCGACCATGGGACAGCTCACCGCCACCCGCGACTTCTCCGCCTCCGCCGAGGACGTCTGGACCCTCGCCTCCGACCCCAACAACTTCGAGAAGTGGCTCACCCTCCACCAGAAGTGGAAGGGCGACATCCCTGCCGAGCTCGCCGTCGGCACCCAGATGACGGAGGTGATCTCCATGATGGGGATGCCCAACACGATCACCTGGACGGTCGACGAGTACGACGCCCCGAGCACGTTGGCGATCTCCGGCACCGGCATGGCCGGCGTGCAGGTCGCGATCTCGCTCGCGGCGACGCCGACCGACAGCGGCTCCCGCTTCGACCTGTCCTGCTCCTTCGAGGGACAGATGATCGTCGGCGCGCTCGGCAAGGCGATCGAGAAGCAGGGCGCGGCCGAGCTCGAGAGCTCGCTCGACAACTTCGCCGCCCTGCTGGGCTGACCCGTGACGCAGCAGAACGACCAGACGTTCAACCGCGACGGGCTCGGCGTCTGGACCGAGGAGTCCCGCTTCGAGGTCACCCGCGAGCGGGTGCAGGAGTACGCCGCCGCGACGAACGACCCGATCGAGGCGCATCGCGCCGGCGACGTCGCGAGCCCGGTGTTCGCGATCGTGCCGGTGTTCCAGTCGCTCATCGAGCCGGCGCTCGAGGTCGTGCCGATGGGGCTGATCGGCAAGATCGTGCACGGCGAGCAGGACTTCCGGTTCCACCGTCCCGTCCGGCCCGGCGACGTGCTGGTGTCGCGGAGCCGGATGACCGGGTGGCAGGGCCTGCCCAACGGGACCGCGGCCTGTGTCCACATCGAGTGCCGGGCCGAGGGGACGGGAGAGCTGGTCAACGAGCAGTACGTGACGTTCTTCGTCCGCGGCTTCGACAACGGCGACACGGTCGGTGAGCTCGCACCCGAGCACCGTTTCGACGAGACGCTGCTCGCCACCGAGCCCGTCGCCGAGACCAAGCAGCACATCGACGACGACCAGACCTACCGCTACGGCCCGGCCGCCGGTGACCCGATGCCGATCCATCTCGACGAGGAGTTCGCGAAGGAGATGGGGCTGCCGGGGATCATCGCCCACGGTCTCTGCACGCAGGCGTTCACGTCCTGGGCCGCGCTGACCGAGCTGGCCGGATCCGACGTGGGCCGGTTGCGGCGCCACGCTGTCCGGTTCGCCAAGCCGGTCCTGCCCGGGCAGGACGTCGTCACCACCTTCTACCGGGTGGGCAGCCCGGACGGCGCCGACGGCGTGACGACGTACGCCTTCCAGAGCGCCGTCGACGGCGACCTGGTCATCAAGGACGGTCTCGTCGAGATCGCCGACACCACTGCCGAGAACGACAGGGAGAGCTGACATGGGTGCGCTGACCGGACGGGTCGCCATCATCACCGGAGCAGGCCGGGGGATCGGCCGCGAGCACGCGCTGCTCTTCGCCCGGGAGGGCGCGGCGGTCGTCGTCAACGACCTCGGCGGCAGCAACGACGGGTCCGGCGCCGACGCCGGTCCCGCGGCCGAGGTCGTCGCGGAGATCGAGGCCGCCGGCGGTCGCGCGGTCGCCAACACCGACAACGTCGCCACCTGGGGCGGCGCCCGCGCGCTGGTCGACCAGGCGGTCGCCGCGTTCGGCCGGCTCGACGTGCTCGTCAACAACGCCGGCATCCTCCGGGACGGCTTCATCGCCGGTCTCGAGGAGTCCCAGTGGGACGCGGTCGTCGACGTCCACCTCAAGGGCCACTTCGCCCCGCTGCACTTCGCGGCGGCGTACTGGAAGCAGCAGGCGGCGGCCGGCGAGCCCGTCTCCGCCTCGGTGATCAACACCGCCTCGGCGAGCGGGACCACGATGCCCAACGCCGGGCAGGCCAACTACGGCGCCGCCAAGGCCGGCATCGCCGCGCTGACCCTCGTCGCCGCCGACGAGCTGTCGCGCTTCGGCGTCCGGGTCAACGCGATCGCACCGATCGCCCGGACCCGGCTCACGCTGGCCACCCCGGGCATGGGCGCGATCTTCGCCGTCGAGCCGGAGGAGGGCGAGGCGGACCTGTTCTCGCCCGCGCAGGTCGCGCCGCTGGTCGCCTGGCTCGCCACCGAGAAGTGCGACGTGACCGGCCAGGTCTTCGCGATCACCGGCGGTGCGGTGCAGCGCCTCCGGGGCTGGACGGTTGACAAGACCGCCGAGACCGACGATGACTGGGACCTCGACACCATCGCCGACGCCGTCAGGAGCTTCACGTGATCGAGTGGTCGGAGACGGACCTGGCCGTCCAGGAGGCGGTCCGCCAGTTCGTCGACGCCGAGATCCGGCCGATCCGCGAGGAGCTGGAGTTCGGCGAGCTGCCGCCGTACGGCGTCCTGCGCAAGCTGTGGAAGACGTTCGGGCTCGACGCGATGCTGGGCGACAGCATCGACCAGCTCCTCGCCAAGGAGCGGGCGCGCGCCGAGTCGGGCGAGCCCGCGTCGCCGCGGGACGCCGGTGCCAGCAGCCCGATGGGTGCGCAGGGGAGCATGGGCGTCGTCCTCATCAAGGAGCTGTGCCGGGTCTCCCCGGGCCTCATCGGCGCGATGGGCGTCAGCCTCGGACTCGGCGCAGCCACGATCCTGGCGCGCGGGACGCTGGCCCAGAAGGAGCGGTGGGTCAAGGACATCGTCACCCTCGACAAGGTCGCGGCCTGGGCGCTGACCGAGCCGGGTGCCGGGTCCGACGCGTTCGGCTCGATGAAGACCTACGTGAAGCGCGACGGCGACGGCTACGTCCTCAACGGCTCCAAGACCTTCATCTCCAACGGCCCCTACGCCGACACGATCGTCGTCTACGCCAAGCTCGACGACGGCGAGGCCGACGCCCGCAGCCGCAAGGTGCTGACCTTCGTGCTCGACACCGGGATGGCGGGTCTCACCCAGGGTCGGCCGTTCCGCAAGATGGGCTTCCACTCCTCGCCGACCGGTGAGCTCTTCTTCGACGACGTCCGCCTCGAGCGCGACCGGCTGCTCGGTGAGACCGAGGAGCACGAGGGCGGCGACGGGCGCGACAGCGCCAAGACCGGCTTCGTCGCCGAACGCACCGGCATCGCGGTGATGGCGCTCGGGATCATCGAGGAGTGCCTCGACCAGTGCGTCCACTACGCGCGGACGCGGATCCAGTTCGAGCGGCCCATCGGCGACTACCAGCTCGTCCAGCTCAAGCTGGCGCGGATGGAGATCGCCCGGGTCAACGTGCAGAACATGGTGTTCCGCACGCTGGAGATGGCGGCCGCCGGCAAGCAGCCGACGCTCGCCGAGGCGTCCGCGATGAAGCTCTACTCGTCGGAGGCGGCGACCGAGGTGGCCATGGAGGCGGTCCAGCTCTTCGGCGGCAACGGCTACATGTCGGAGTACCCGCTCGAGCAGCTCGCCCGGGACGCCAAGTCGTTGATGATCTATGCCGGAGCCAACGAGATCCAGGCGACCCACATCGCGAAGGGTCTGCTGGCCGGGGAGGCCCCCGCGTCTGCGTGAGATGCGTCTCGTCGGCCGCGGGATCGCGCCGGGAGCACCCCTGGGTGAGTGAAAGAATGCGCGCCATGTCGACGTACCTGGAGACCCTTGCTGAGTGGAACGGGCGGGAGGAGGTCGCCGAGGCGTCCATCCCGCTGATCGGCGCGCTCAACCGCGACAAGGGCGTGACCGTCGTCCTGCACAGCCGCTCGTTGGTCAACAAGGACGCCGTCCGGATCATCAAGACCCACCGCTTCGCCCGGCGGGTCAGCGGCGAGGAGCTGTCGGTCCGCGACACGTTCCCGTTCCTCCGGGCCGTCAGCGGGCTCGACATCGGTTCGGTCAAGATCGACCTCGCCCGGCTCCACGCGGCGTACGACGCCGACGACCGCGGCCTGAGCATCGAGGACTTCGTCGCGGACGCGCTCAGCGACATCAGTGGCGACAACAAGCCTGCCGGTGCCGAGCCGCGCGACGTCGTCCTCTACGGCTTCGGCCGGATCGGTCGGCTGGTCACCCGGCTCCTCGTCGAGAAGGCGGGCGCCGGCACCGGGCTGCGTCTCCGGGCGGTCGTGGTCCGCAAGGGCAAGGGCGACGACGACCTCGCGAAGCGCGCCTCGCTGCTGCGCCGCGACTCGGTCCACGGACAGTTCAACGGCACCATCCAGATCGACGAGGCCAACAACCTCATCATCGCCAACGGCACCGCGATCCAGGTGATCTACGCGGGCTCGCCCGACGAGATCGACTACACCGACTACGGCATCAGCAACGCGATCCTGGTCGACAACACCGGCATCTGGCGCGACCGCGCGGGCCTGGAGAAGCACCTGCGCCCCGGGATCGCCAAGGTGCTGCTCACCGCGCCGGGCAAGGGTGACATCCCCAACATCGTCCACGGCGTCAACCACCTCGGCGTCGACCCGGCCGAGCGGGTCCTGTCGTGCGCGTCCTGCACGACCAACGCGATCGTCCCCACGATCAAGGCGATGGACGACGAGTTCGGGCTGCTGCGCGCCCACGTCGAGACGGTGCACTCCTACACCAACGACCAGAACCTGCTCGACAACTACCACCCGGCCGACCGCCGCGGCCGCTCCGCACCGATCAACATGGTGCTCACCGCGACCGGTGCCTCGTCGGCCGTGAAGAAGGTCCTCCCGGACCTCGAGGCGTCGATCTCGGGCAACTCCATCCGGGTGCCCACGCCGGACGTGTCGATGGCGATCCTCAGCCTCCAGCTCAAGACCTCCACCACCCGCGACGACGTGCTGGCGCACCTGCGGCGTACCTCGCTCGAGGGCCCGCTCAGCCGTTGTCTCGACTACACGACCGCCAACGACGCCGTCTCCAGCGACTTCGTCGGCTCGCGCGCCTCCTCGGTGATCGACGCCAACGCGGCGCTCGTCGACGGCGACCAGGCGATGCTCTACGTCTGGTACGACAACGAGTTCGGCTACTCCTGCCAGGTGGTCCGCGTCGTCCAGAGCATCTCCGGCGTCGAGTACCCGACCTACCCGCTGATCGGCTAGGTGTAGGTCCTCGGCGACGGTCTCAGCCCGTCACCAGGTCCGCGCCCAGACGCAGGAGTCGGCGCTGACGAGGTGGTCGACGACCTCGGCGGAGATCGGCGCCGAGGTGCTGGTGACGACGTAGCCGAGCTGGTCGCGGGTCGCGAGGGTCTGGTCGACGACGTTGTCGCCCGCGGCGGCCAGCGCGGCGTTGAGCTCGGCGAGCACGCCCGGGACGCTGTGGTGGAGCAGCCCCAGTCGGTGGCCGGCGGTCAGCGCGGGCGGGAGCACCGCCGGCAGGTTGACCGAGAGGGCGGTGCTGCCCTCGAGGGCGAAGCGCGCGAGCTTCTCGGCCACGAACCAGCCGATCTCCTCCTGCGCCTCCTGGGTGGAGCCGCCGATGTGCGGGGTGAGGATGACGTTGTCGAGGCCGCGCAGCACCGAGTCGAACGGGTCGCCCTGCGCCTTGGGCTCGGTCGGGAAGACGTCGACCGCGGCGCCGGCGATGTGCCCGGACTCCAGGTGGTCACGCAGCGACTTGTCGTCGACGACCATGCCGCGCGAGGCGTTGATGAACAGCGAGCGCGCCTTCATCGCCGCGAACTCGTCGGCGCCGAAGAAGCCGGCGTTGCCGGGCCGCCCGTCGACGTGGAGGCTGACCACGTCGGCTGCGGCGAGCAGGTCGGCCAGCGACCTCGTCCGCCGCGCGTTGCCGTGGGCGGGCCGGTCCGCGGTGTCGTAGAACAGCACCCGCATCCCGAGCGCCTCAGCGACGGTGGAGAGCTGGGTGCCGATGTTGCCGTAGCCGACGATCCCGAGCGTCCGTCCGCGCACCTCGTGGCTGCCGCGGGCCGACTTGTCCCACACGCCCTCGTGCATGCGCTGCGTCTTCTCGGGGAGCCGCCGGGCGAGGGCGATGATCTCGCCGATCACGAGCTCGACGACGCTGCGCGTGTTGGAGTAGGGCGCGTTGAAGACGCCCACGCCCCGCTGCGCCGCGGCCGCCAGGTCCACCTGGTTGGTGCCGATGCAGAAGCACCCCACCGCCAGCAGGTCGGGCGCCTCCTCCAGGACGCGCGCGGTGACGGTCGTGTTGGAGCGGATCCCGAGCAGCTCGACGCCGGCCAGGGCCGCGACGAGCTCGTCCTCCGCCAGTGAGCCGGGCCGGAGCTCGACGTCGTAGCCGCGACCCTCCAGCACCTCGACCGCAGAGGGGTGGATGTTCTCCAGGAGAAGTGCCCGCACCGGGCCACCGTATCGACAGGGTGCCCACACCGCTGTCACCCGCCCTCGGTCAGCGGCGCGGGAGGGACTCGACGTAGGCGCGGGACAGGTCGATGAGGTCGAGCACGTAGTCGTAGTCGTCGCGGAGACCGTCGATGCTCGTCTGCTCGCCGTCGTCGAGCCGGGCCGCCCGACCGTCCGCGAACCCGCGGCCCGGGCTGAACATCACCTCATCGTTGACGAAGGTCCCGGTGGGCGCGTGGTAGGGCACCGAGAGCGCGTGCCGGTCGGTGTTGAGGAGGTCGACGCCGAAGGCGACGAAGCGTTCCTCTGCCAGCGAGACGCCGAGCAGGTTGGCCACCGTCGGCAGGATGTCGAGCTGGCCGGCCACCTGCGTCTCGACCGACGGCACCTGGCCGGGGACGTGGAACAGCAGCGCGGTGTTGAAGCGTCGCCCGAAGTCGTAGTCGGGCACGAGGCGCCGGACGTCCTCGACCGTGTCCTCGGTGTTCAGGCCGGCGTGGTCTCCGTAGACCACGAAGAGGCTGTCCTCCCACAGGCCGGTCTGCTTCAGACCCCGGATGAAGGTCCCCAGCGCCCGGTCGGCGTAGTTCTGGGCCTGCAGGTACGCCCCGACGAGCGTCCCTCGGAGCTCGTCGGGGAGGTCGAGCCCGACGAGGTGGTCCGGCACGTCGAACGGACCGTGCCCGGAGGCGGTGACCAGCTGGGCGTAGAACGGTGCGCCCTCGGCGCGGAGCTGGAGGAGCCGGTACAGGCCACGCGCGTAGAGGACGTCGTCGGAGGCGCCCCACACGTTGAAGTCCGGTCCGGGGAAGTAGTCCTTCTCGTGCCACTGGTCGAACCCGACTGCCGCGAACAGCTTGTCGTGGTCCCAGAACTCGGCCCAGTTCACGTTGAAGGTCTCGGAGGTGTAGCCCCGCGACCGGAGCAGCTTCGGCAGGCTGGGGAGCTCACGATCGCCGTACGCGGTGGACATCGGGGTCTCGCCCACAGGGTAGATCGACGTGTTGGTCGCGAACTCCGCGTCGACGGAGTTGCCCCTTCCCACCTGTTGGTAGTGATGGGGAAAGGAGTAGCTGGACCTGGCGAGGTCGTTGAGGTGCGGGGTCACCTCCTGGCCGGCCACCTCCAGCCCGAGGACCCACTGCTGGAGCGACTCCATCTGCACCATGATGAGGTTCTTGCCTGCTGCAGCACCGAACCCCCGGGCGTCCGACGGGTCGGTGATGGTCGTGTGGTTGCCCGACTTGAGGGCTGCGACCTGGTCGTAGGCCGTGGCGAGGTCCAGTCGCGGGGGCGGCTGCCACGACCTCAGCAGGGCGTCGAGCTCGTAGCCGATGACCCCGAGCTCCTCGGCGCGGTACTGCTCGTTGCGGACGTCGGCGTTGGCGTCGATCACAGCGGCCGTCGCCGAGGTCCCGATCAGGACGAGAGCGCCCAGGATCCGCAAGCGCGAGGGGAGGTCGATCGGGCGGGGCGGAAGCCAGCGCTCACCGAGGAGGAACCAGGCCGCGACGGCGGCGACCGGCAGGTCGGCGAAGAACAGGAGGAGGTGTGCGTCCAGCAGTTCGGCGATGCTGCTGCGGACGTCGTCGGCCTGGTCCGCCTCGTGCAGGGCGGTGAAGGTCGGGAGCGTCTGGAAGTAGCTGTAGTACACGACGATCGAGGCCAGGAAGATGCTGACGCCCGAGTTGAGCGCCCACAACGCCGTCGACGTCGTGACACCGTGGGCGACGAGGCCCACCAGCCCGACGAGGACGGCGGCGGAAGCCAGGTCGGTGAGGACCATTCCCGGCGTCGGCCATCCGAACATCAGGACGCGCGCGAGCAGGAGCTTGAGGGTGATCAGGGCGAGGACCAGGGGGACCGGGTGGGGGCGCCGTCGGAGAGCCGGGGGGTCGTCGCGTCGGTCCGTTCGCGGCGGCATCCGCGTGCCCAGCAGCGTCCCACCCCCCACCACCGTGACACTAGTGGTGTAAGGATGGGGTCCGCAGGCTATTCGCGAGAGGAACATCATGCGTCGCAGCATCTTCACCGAGGAGCACGAGGACTTCCGCAAGACCATGCGGGCGTTCATCGAGGCTGAGGTCGTCCCGCACTACCAGGAGTGGTACGACGCCGGCCTGGTCGACAGGTCGCTCTACACCAAGGTCGGCGACCTCGGGGTGCTCGGCATCGAGGTGCCCGAGGAGTACGGCGGCGCCGGGGTCGAGTCCTTCAAGTTCTCCGCGATCCTCAGCGAGGAGTCCGCGCGCGCGGGCATCCACCTCGGCGGGGTCGGCGTCCACCTCGAGCTGTGCCTGCCGTACCTGAAGAAGCTCGCGACGCCCGAGCAGATGCAGCGCTGGATGCCCGGCTTCATCTCCGGTGAGGAGATGTGGGCGATCGCGATGACCGAGCCGGGCACCGGCTCGGACCTCGCCGGCATGCAGAGCACGGCCAAGCGTGACGGCGACACCTACATCCTCAACGGTTCGAAGACGTTCATCACCGGCGGCGTCCTCGCCGACCGGGTGATCGTGTGCGCCCGCACCTCGCCGCCGCTGGAGAACAACCGGCGCCACGGCATCTCCCTCTTCGCGGTCGACACGAAGTCGCCGGGCTACGAGGTCGGCCGCAAGCTCGACAAGATCGGCCTCAAGACCTCCGACACCGCCGAGCTGTCCTTCACCGACGTCGCCGTACCGGTGGCCGACCTGCTCGGCGAGGAGAACGAGGGCTTCTCCTACCTCGGCCAGAACCTCCCGCAGGAGCGGCTCGGCATCGCGGTCGGCGCCTACGCCCAGGCCAAGGCAGCGATCCGCTTCACCAAGGCCTACGTCGAGGACCGCAAGGTGTTCGGCACGACCGTGGCGTCGTTCCAGAACACGAAGTTCGAGCTCGCGGCCTGCCAGACCGAGGTGGACGCGGCCGAGGCTGTCTGCGACCGGGCGATCGAGGCCCTCGACGCCGGCGAGCTCTCGCCCGTCGATGCCGCCTCGGCCAAGCTGTTCTGCACCGAGGTCGCCGGCCGGGTCATCGACCGCTGCCTCCAGCTGCACGGCGGCTACGGCTACATGAACGAGTACCCGATCGCGCGGCTCTACGCCGACACCCGGGTGACCCGGATCTACGGCGGCACCTCGGAGGTCATGAAGACGATCATCGCCAAGAGCATGGGGCTCTGAGCGGCGTGATCGACCTGGTGCTGGTCCAGCGTGTCGACCGGGTCGCGATCCTCACCATGAACCGGCCGGAGGCTCGCAACTAGCGGAGGCGTGGGTCAGCGGGGGACAGGTGCAGGACCTCGAGGCCAACCGGCAGGCGGTCATCGCCCGCGGGCGCCAGCAGGCCTGACTCGCACGAGGAGCGTCGGCGTCAGGCGGGAGTCGTCGTCTCGAAGGCGTCGTCGTCGATCGCCGCCAGCATCGACCGGAACCGCTTCGGCGCCCAGGGGAACAGCTCGACGCGGCCGCCCTGACCGACGTACCAGCTGGTGCAGCCGGTCGCCCAGACAGTGGCCGGCATGGCCGCGTCGACGTCGCGGTAGAAGGCGTCGGTGGCCTCGGTCGTCGGTGCCACGGTGTCGACCTCTCGGCGCCGCCAGCGCTCGATCCACGCGAGCATGGCGCTGGCCTGCGCCTCGGCGATCGCCACGAGGGAGTAGTTGCCGACCGGTGAGTTCGGGCCCATGAACATGAAGAAGTTCGGGAACCCGGGGACGGCGATGGTCCGGTAGGCCCGAGGTCCGTCCGCCCAAGCGTCGTCGAGCGTGAGCCCGCCCGGTCCGGTCATCGCGGCGGGACGCAGGTAGGCGTGGGAGTCGAAGCCGGTCGCCAGGACCAGCACGTCGCACTCGTGCAGCACTCCGTCAGCGGTGCGGACGCCTGTCGGCTCGACCTGATCGATGGCCTCCGTGACGACACGGACGTCGTCGCGCTGCACGGCGTCGTAGTAGCCGGTGGAGATGATCAGCCGGCGGCACATGGGCTCGAAGTCGGGCGTCAGCCGCGCGCGCAACGTCGGGTCCTCGATCCGTCTCAGCTGGCGCCTGATGAGCCACTGACCGAACCGCCGGGCGAGGCCGGGCCGCAGCAGCGCGGAGGAGAACGACTCGATGAAGAGACGGCTGCCGTGGTAGGTCAGCGCGTCGTACCGGGGGAAGCGGCGGTGCAGCCACCGGGTGAGGCGGGAGAACTCGGGGTTGCGCATCTGCATCACCCAGTGCGGCGTGCGTTGGAACACCACCAGCTCCGCGGAGCTCCCGGCGAGGTCGGTGACGATCTGCGCCCCGGTGGATCCGGTCCCGATGACCCCGATCCGGCGCCCCTCGAGCGGGACCGCGTGGTCCCACCGGGCCGAGTGGAAGGCGGGTCCGGCGAACGTGTCGAGGCCGTCGAGGTCGGGGTAGCGGGGGTGGTGCAGGATGCCGGTCGCCGAGATCACGAAGTCGTAGGCCGCGCTGGCCCCGGCAGTGGTGGTCACTGACCACCGCCCGTCGACCCAGTCGATGCGCGCGACCTCGGCGCCGTACTGGATCCGGTCGTGGACGCCGGTGTCGCGGGCGACCTTGGCGAAGTAGGCGTTGATCTCCGCGCCGGGGGCCATGGGCCGGCTCCAGTCCGGGTTCCGCGCGAACGTGTACTGGTAGAAGCGGGAGGGCACGTCGCAGGCGATGCCAGGGTAGGAGTTCTCGCGCCACGTCCCTCCCGCGGACGAGGCCTTCTCGTACAGCGTGAAGTCCTCGATGCCGGCGTCCGTCAGCAGCGCGCCGAGGCAGATGCCGGACATGCCGGCACCGATGATCGCGATCCTGGGCTGGCGCAGGGGAGTCCGCACCCGGCGAACCTAGCGCCTGCGGGTGGCGAGGTCCGGGTGCGCGCCGACCGGATACGGTCTGCGGCATGGCTCAGATCCGTGTGTCAGAGACCGTGCCGGTGCCGATCGACCGGGCCTGGGAGCTCGTGAGCGACCTCCAGCTGTTCGACGCGTGGCTCTCGCTGCACGACGGGTGGCGCAGCGACGTGCCGGCCGAGCTGTACGTCGGTCTGGAGGTCGCGTCCGTCGTCAAGGCGAAGGGACTGCGCAACCGGGTCACCTGGACGGTGACCGCGTTCGACCCGCCGTCGAACGTCCGGCTCTCCGGCGTCGGTGTCGGCGGGACGAAGGTGGCGCTCGAGTTCACGCTGAAGACCCAGGGCTCGGGGACCGCGGTGACCCTCAACGCCGACTTCTCGCACCCGTTGCTCAAGGGCCCGATGGGTTCGGTCGCGGGCCGCACGATCACCGGCGACCTCAAGGCCTCGATGAAGCGCCTGGTGGGGATCGCGGGGGAGCGCGGATGACCGACGTCCTCGACGAGGGTCCGTTCTTCCACGGCACCAAGGCCGACCTGCGCGAGGGCGACCTGCTCGTCGCGGGGTTCCGCTCCAACTACCGGCCAGAGATCGTGATGAACCACATCTACTTCACCGCGCTGGTGAGCGGTGCCGGCCTGGCCGCCGAGCTCGCCGCCGGCGACGCCGAGCCGCGGGTCTACCTGGTCGAGCCGACCGGTCCGTGGGAGAACGACCCCAACGTGACCGACAAGAAGTTCCCCGGCAACCCCACCCGGTCCTACCGCAGCGCCGAGCCGATCCGGGTTCTGGGCGAGGTGACCGACTGGCCCCGGCTGGCTCCCGCGGAGCTCCAGGCCTGGCGCGACCGGATCGCGCAGATGAACGTCGAGCGCGCCGAGATCATCAACTAGGGGATCAGCCGGGCAGCTGCTCGGCTTCGGACCACCGGGCACGGGCGAGCACCTCGCGGGTGCGGTCGGGAGCGACCCGGTGCGACGCGATGTCCTGCGGCCAGCCCTCGACCTCGCGGGTGGCCCAGTCCGCCCAGTCGGCGACGAGCTTGTAGTAGTCGGTGAGGAACGCCCCGAGCAGGAGGGTGGTCGCCCGGCGTTCGGCGTAGAGACCCTCCTGGGCAGCGACGAACTTCTCGGCGGCCTCGATGCTCCCGGTGTTCTGCTCGACGGCCCACTGCCGCGCGCGGGCGATCGACGCGAGTGCGTCAGGGGTAGGTGAACGCGATCACGACCCGGTTCTTGGTGCAGGTCTGGCGCGGGTAGCCCTCGCAGGTGAAGCCGTCGAGGTCCATGCCGGGGAGGAAGTAGCGGCGGATCTTGCGCTTGGCCGTCGCGCAGGTCGTGTTCTTGGCCGTGATCTTCTTGGCCAGCACGTAGCCGTCGCTGCGGAGCGAGCCGCACTTCTTCACGGCCGCCTCAGCGGGAGAGCCGAGTCCGACGCCGGCGGTGAACGGCAGGACGATGCCGACGAGGGCGGCTGTGGCCCATCGGGCCAGGGGCGAAGACGTCACAGTGCGAACCTCCAGGAGCGGCGACCGGCCGCCCTGCCCGAGACCGGCCGGTGCGCGCACTCTACGTCGACGGCGGGACGTCCGGGCCGGAACGAGGTGAGCACGGGTCGCGGTGCCGCACCCCTCCGTCACAACTGGGTCGCGGCATGCGCATTCCGGAGTCAAGAGGACGAGGTTCGGCTTACCGTCGGGCCATGGGTTGGATTCTCGGGTTCATCGTGCTGAGCCTCGCGCTGTTCGCGGTCGTCGCGCGTCGGGTGATGGATGCTCCGGTCGCGGTCGGCGCCGGCGCGCCGGAACGGCCGACGTCGCCCGAACCGCCGTCGGACCCGGCGTCGGACCACCTCCTCCGGAAGACGGAGGCGCGCATCGGCGCGATGGTGCCGCGGGGCAGCGGCCCGCCACCGACGCCGACACCGACACCGACACCGACTCCGGTGGTCCCGCCCGCCGCGGCACCCCCGGAGCCGGAGGTCGCCGGTCCGGTGCGTCGTACCGAGGTCCTCACCCCCGAGGAGGAGGCCGAGGCGCTCGCGCCCGGGCCCGACGGGTTCCCGGACGCGTGGTTGGAGCAGGTGGGGGACCGGCTGCTGGTCGTGACGCCCCGAGGACCGGTCAACCCGAGGAGCCGCACGGCCGCCAGCCGCGCCGGCCTGTGGTCGTTCGAGGTCCAGGTCGGTCCCGACCACGCCGAGGCCGCGCAGCGCGGTGACTTCAGCCCGGGCGCGCCGGTGCGGCTGGTGCGCGACCCGGACGACGCGGACGACCCGAGCGTGATCGCGGTGCAGGCCGACGGCGCGGACGAGCTCGCCGGCCGGGTGCCGCGCGGCTACGCGAAGCGGCTGGCGAAGGTGCTCGACTCCGGTGCCGACCTGGTCGCCGTGTCCACGCGTGGAGCGACAGCCCACCAGAAGGGCGCCAGCCCGCAGGTGCTGGCCGTGGAGCGGAGCCTCTGGGACCACCTCAACCGGCGTGCGTCCATCGACGGCAACGCCGAGGGCGCTCCGGGGCCGAGCTCGCCGTAGGCGGGGCGGGGCCGTGGCCGCATGGCGTGAGCCGCAGGGTCGCGCCACCTTCGTGGCGAGCCCGGACGGGGGTGCCTCGAGCGGATGTCGCCCCGTCCGCCCGGCTCAGCTGGTCAGGTCGAGGACGTCGTCCACCAGGTCGAGCCCGGCGGTGCCGTGGGTGATCCACACGACGGAGCGGTCCCGGGTGCCCCCCAGCACCTCGCCGGCCAGCTCGGTGGCGGTGGCGTGGTCCAGGTGGGCAGCCGGCTCGTCGAGCACCAGGACCGGTTGGTCTGCCAGGAGCGACCGTGCGATCCCGATCCGCGCGCGTTCGCCACCGGACACCGCGGCGTGGCCGTCGCCCAGCCAGGTGTGGAGGCCGTCGGGGAGCGAGTCGAGCCAGCGCCCCAGGCGGGCCCGGCGCAGGGCGACCTCGACCTCGACGTCCGTGGCCGTCGGACGAGCGAGCCTGACGTTCTCGACGAGGGTCGTGCTGAAGACGTGGGGGTGGTCGTCGACGAGCCCGGTGAGTCGCCGTACGTCGTCGAGCGGCAGGTCGTGCAAGCGCTGCCCGCCCAGGCGCACGCTGCCCTCGACAGGGTCGAGGAACCGCACGAGGAGGGCCGCGAGCGTCGACTTGCCCGAGCCGGAGGCGCCGACGACGGCGACCCGGCCGCCGGGCTGGAGGCGCAGGTCAACAGGCGGCGTGAGGGGGGCGCCGCGCTCCCAGCTCGTCCGCGCATGCCGGACGTCGACCTCGGCGCTGCCCGCCGCCGCCGTCGCCACCGTCTCCCGCACGGCGGGCGCGGTCCGAGCCAAGCGGTGGAGGCGGCTCTCGGCAGCGCGGCACCGGACGGAGAGCGCACCGGCGTCGGCCACCGGTGCGACGACCTCGGCGACGGCGAGCGGAAGCAGGACGAGCAGGGCCATCATCGGACCGGACAGGGCTCCGTCCGCCACGGCTGCGCTCGTGATCGTCGCGACACCCGCGACGGCGACGCCCGTCAACCCGAGGACGAGGGCACGGCCCGCCGCGAGCCAGGTGGTCTCGGCGACGGAGGAACGTCCCATCCGGGCGCTGACCGCGGCGATCCGATCGGCTGTCCGGTCGACGGCTTGCCACATGCGCAGCTCGTCGCCGACCTGGAACGCTTCCACCACCTGGGCCGAGAGTCGCGCTCTCAGCTCGACCAGGGTGTGCTCGGCTCGCTGCGCACCGTGCCGGGCAAGGAAGTAGGCACCCGGGCCGGCAAGGGCGAGGAAGCCTGCCACGACCAGACCTGCGAGCGGGTGGATGCTGGCGGCCACCAGCACGGTCAGGAGAGCCACGAGGGCGAGCTGGCGTACGGGCATCCGCACCCGGAGCTCGCGGTCGACGACCGCATCCACGTCGTCGACCACAGCGCTGAGCAGATCGCCCCGCCGACGGCCGAGCCGGGCGGGCACCAGGGGCACGAGGGCGTCGTACACCTCGACGCGGCGGCGGGCGAGGAGGCGCAGGGCCGTGTCGTGGGAGCGGAGGCGCTCGACGTACCGCAGGACCGGGCGGGCGAGGCCGAACGTGCGGACCCCGACGATCGCCACGAGAAGCGTCAGCACGGCGGGACGGGTGGAGGCCTGCACGATCAGCCACCCGGCGGTCGCGGTGAGGGCCACGCCCGAGGCCGATGCCAGGGCACCGACGACGGTGCTGACGGCAAGCCCGCGGCTGCCGGTCGGGGGCTCGATCGCGTCCGGCAGGGGAGGCGGCGCCGCCCGCGTGATCGGGCGGTCCTCGTTCCGGGGTGTCGCGACTACCGGGAGATCGGCCCGGTCACGGTCGGGCGCGACCAGCTCGATGAGGTGATCGGCGGCGGCGATCATCGCGGCCTTGTGAGCGACCACCACGACCGCTGAGCGGCGACCCAGCGCGATGACGGTCTCGACGATGATCCGCTCCGTGAGGTCGTCCAGGTGGGCGGTCGGCTCGTCGAGGAGCACCCAGGGACGGTCGGCGAGCACCACCCGCGCCAGCGCGAGACGGGCGCGCTCGCCAGCGGAGAGGCTCACGCCGTCCTCGCCGAGCGGTGTGTCGAGGCCCTGAGGGAGCGTCTCGACACGGACCTCGAGCGCGACCTCGCGGAGTGCACGCCAGAGCTCGGCCTCGGACGCGTCCGGCCGGGCGAGCCGGAGGTTGTCCGCGATCGTGCCCTCGACGAAGTGTGGTTGCTGGGGGAGCCAGGCGACCTCCGCCTGCCAGGCGCGCCCTCCGATCGGCTCGCCCGCTGCGGTGATGGTGCCCGCCGTCGGAACCAGGCCGGCAACAGCGCCGAGGAGCGTGGACTTGCCGCACCCGGACGGACCCGAGACGGCGGTGACGCCGGTCGCGGGGATCCGGGCATGCGCGACCGCGAGAGCCGGTACGGCGCGCCCGGGATAGGTGACCTCGATCCCGGTCAGCTCGAAGGGCTGCACCTGCGGGGGCGGCCCGCTCCGGCCCTGCGGGTCGCGGTTCGAGCACGCCGCTCGCGAGCTCGAACGTGGCCGTGCCCTCGGCCGCCGCGTGGAACTCGGCGCCGACCTTGCGCAGGGGCCAGTAGGCCTCGGGTGCGAGCAGGAGGACGACGAGCGCGGTGTGCAGCCCGACGCCTCCCGATGCCAGGCGGACCCCGATCGTCACGGCCACCAGCGCCACCGAGAGGGTCGCCACCAGCTCGAGCACGGCCGACGACGCGAACGCGACGCGGAGCGTCCGGAGCGTCGCCCGGCGGTACCGATCAGTGATCTCGGCGATCCGGTCCGACTGGGCCCTCGCCCGTCGGTGCGCGACGAGGGTCGGCAAACCGCGGACCACGTCGAGGAAGTGGCCGGAGAGTGCTGCCATCTCCCGCCACTGCTCCTGGGCGCGGTCCCGGGTGGCGAGCCCGACCAGGGCACCGAAGAGGGGCACGAGGGGCAGGGTCGCGAGCACGATCACCGCGCTCAGGACGTCTTGGGTGGCGATGGCGACGACGGTCAGCGGCGGGAGCACCACCGCCACGACCAGGGACGGCAGGTACCGGGTCAGGTACGGCTCGATGGCGGCCACACCGCGCGTCGTCAGCACCGCCCGCTCGCCACCCCGGTCGACCTCGTGGCTGGCGATCGTCGCGAGCACCAGCCGACGGCGCAGGACCGTGCTGACGACATCGGCTGCGCGGGCTGCCCCTACGTCCCCGGCCCCGGTGACGATGCCACGGGCGGCCAGCAGAGCGGCTGTCGCGAGACCCCACCCGACCAGGTCGTCACCGCGCAGCGCGGCGACGACGAGCCCCGCGACCGCCCACGCCTGGGCGATCACGAGGATGCCGCTCGTGGCACCCATCGCGGCGACGCCGACGAGCTGACGGCGTGCCGGAGCCAGGAACAGACGCAGCCGCGGGTCGGAGGGCCTCACGGCGCCGTCGGCACCGATGCCGGCGCGGTCGTCGGCGGGATGTGGTGAGCCGCGATCCGCTGCCGGAAGACCCAGTACGTCCACCCTTGGTAGGCGAGCACGAGCGGCGTGAACACGACAGCCACCACCGTCATGATCTTCAGGGTGTACGGCGTCGCCGCCGCGTTCGTGGTGGTCAGCCCGTCCCCGGCGGCCAGGGTCGTGGGCATCACGTCCGGGAAGAGCGCCAGGAACAGACCCGCCACCGCGAGCGCGATCGCGACGAAGGTGCCGATGAACGCCCACCCCTCGCGTCGTCGGATCGCAGCGAACAGGCCTCCGACCAAGGCCCCGGCCGCGGCGACGAAGGCGATCGCTGAGGCGGCGGTCCCGGTCTCCGCCTGCGTCCACCCGAGGAAGGCGACCGATGCGACAGCGGCGGCCCCCGCGGTCGGCACGGCCAGCTTGCCGGCACGCTCGCGGATCGGGCCGTCGGTCTTGAGGGCCAGGAAGACAGCACCGTGCGTCAGGAACAGCAGCAGGGTCGTGACCCCTCCGAGCAGGGCGTAGGGGTTGAGCAGGTTGAAGAAGCCGCCGACGTACTCGTGGTCAGCGTCGATCGGCACGCCCCGCAGGATGTTCGCGAACGCGACCCCCCACAACAGTGCCGGCACGAACGAACCGACGATGAGCGCCAGGTCCCACCGCTGGCGCCAGGTGTCGTCGTCGCGCTTGGCGCGGTACTCGAACGCCAGGCCGCGCACGATCAGGGCGACTAGGATCAGCAGCAGCGGCAGGTAGAACCCGCTGAACAGCGTGGCGTACCACTCGGGGAAGGCGGCGAAGGTCGCGCCGCCCGCGACGAGCAGCCACACCTCGTTGCCGTCCCAGACCGGGCCGATCGTGTTGATCATCACCCGCCGGTCGACGTCGCTCCTACCGAGGACCGGCAGCAGCATGCCGACGCCGAAGTCGAAGCCCTCGAGGCAGAAGTAGCCGATCCAGAGGACCGCGATCAGGGTGAACCAGACGGTGGTGAGCTCCATGTCTCCTCCTGCTCTCAGTACGCGAACGCCAGCGGGCGGTCGTCTCCGGCACCGGCGTCGGGACCGTCGTCCACCAGCGGCTCGGCCCCCTTCGCGATGTAGGTCAGCAGCAGCCGCACCTCGACGACCGCGAGGACGCCGTACACCGCGGTCAGCACGATCAGCGAGGTCAGCACCTCGGCCGCGCTGACGCCCGGCGACACGGCCTGCTCGGTGGTCATCAGGCCGAACACCGCCCACGGCTGGCGTCCGACCTCGGTGAAGATCCAGCCGAACGCGTTCGCGAGGAGCGGCAGGAAGGGCAGCGCGATCGCCGCCCACAGCACCAGTCGTCCCTGCGGGGTCCGATCCTGGCGGGTGGCCCACAGGATCCAGGCCGCGAGGACCGTGGCCACCAGCCCGAGGCCCATCATCAGTCGGAACGTCCAGTAGGTCAGCGGGATCACCGGCGTGTAGTCGCCGGGGGAGTAGTACTTGGCTCCCGGGTCCTGGCCGTAGGTCTCGATGTACTTCTCCCGCAGCGGGTTGATGCCCTCGACCTCGCCGTTGCTCGTGCCGGTCGCGAGGAGCGAGAGGAGGCCGGGGACCTTGACCGAGAAGGTCTCCTCCGTCCCGTCCAGGGTGCCGAGCTGGAAGAGGGAGAAGTCGGCCGGCGCCTCGTCCTCGTACAGGCCCTCCGCCGCCGCCATCTTCATCGGCTGGACCTCGGTCATGATCTTGCCCTGGACGTCGCCGCTGATCACCACGCCGATCCCGCTGACGATCACGATCGCGGCACCGGTGCGCACCGCCTTGCGGTAGAGCGCGCGGTCCTCGCTCGGTGCCTTGCGCAGCATCTGCCACAGCCCGACGCCGACGACGAACGCGGCACCGGTCATGTAGGCCGACAGCACGACGTGGGGGAAGGTCACGAGCTGCACCTTGTTGAGCAGCACCGCGGCGAAGTCGTTCATCTCGGCCCGGCCGGTCTCCGGGTTGTAGGCGTAGCCGACCGGGTGCTGCATCCAGGAGTTGGCCGCCAGGATGAAGTACGCCGAGAAGAGCGTGCCCACGTGGACGAGCGCGATGCAGGCGGCGTGGATCTTCTCGGGGAGGCGGTCCCAGCCGAAGATCCAGAGGCCGAGGAAGGTGGACTCGAGGAAGAACGCGAGCAGGCCCTCGACCGCCAGCGGGGCGCCGAAGACGTCGCCGACGAACCGGGAGTAGTCGCTCCAGTTCATGCCGAACTGGAACTCCTGGACGATGCCGGTGACGACGCCGATCGCGAAGTTGATCAGGAAGAGCTTGCCGAAGAACTTCGTCAGTCGGAGCCACTGGGGGTTCCGGGTGCGCAGCCAGGTGATCTCGTAGCCGGCGATGATCGCTGACAGCCCGATCGTGATGGGGACGAAGAGGAAGTGGTAGACGGTCGTGATGGCGAACTGCCACCGGGCGATATCGGTGGGATCCACGGCTTCTCCTGGCATGCGCGTCGTACGGACACGTTCACGCTAGGAGTCCTCCGGGGCGGCGGTGCACGGCAACAGTGCCCCTGCCCGGGGGACCTTGGTCCCAGGACCGGGCGTGGCGGAGTGGTGATGAGGCTTCCCGAGCCGAAGGGGCTTCCTCAGTGGATCGTGATGACCCGCACCGGCACCGTGAGCCCCGCCGTGGTGGCACCGGAGAGGTTGCAGACCTTGATGTGGACGACGTCGGTGAGCGCGCGCTGTGCAGTGATCGTCATGCCGTCCGGGATCGTCCCGTTGATCGTGAGCAGGGCGACGTCACCGGCCTCTGCCCCGGAGACGTTGCCGCTGATGGTCGTGCACCTCCCGTTCGACAGGGAGCCGATGCTGATCGACCCGCTGCGGTCGGCGCCGTCGATGTCGTCCATGGCGACCGTGCGGTTCGCGATCTCCGAGCTCGTGACCGCCGAGGTGGCGATGAGGCTCGAGGTGATCGAGGAGGTGGCGAGGTCGGAGGTGCCGAGCGAGCCGTTGAGGACGTCGCTGCTCGTGATCGAGCCGTCGGAGATGTCGGCGCCGAAGATCGACGACGGGGCGATGTCATCACCCGTGATCGAGCCGTCGGAGATGTCGCTGCTGAAGATCGACGACGCGGCGATGTCCTCACCCGTGATCGAGCCGGTGGCGATGTCGAGGCCGGTGAGGGTGGCGTTGAGGACCTCGCTGGTGGTGACCGAGTCTGAGGCGAGGTCGACGGCGGCCAGCCCGCCGTCGACCTCGGTGTCGTCGCGCACGTCGAGGGAGGAGACGTTGTTGTTGGTGATCTTCCCGCTCGTCACGTTGTTGTTGGCGAGGTCGGCGGTCTTGACCTCGCCGTCGACGATGTCGGTGCTGAAGATGGTGTTGGCCGCGTAGGCGGTGCCCGAGCCGAGGGCGATCGTCAGCGCGAGGAACGAGCACACGTTCGCGAAGGTGAATCCGTTGAGCAGCTTGCTGAGCATGGCCTGGCTCCTTCGAGTGGGCCGGTCGCGGGGTGGCGCCGACGGTCGGGTTTGGCGAGTCCTATAAGACGGATCGGGGAAGTTGTGCGAAAGGTACGAGAGTCGCGTCGCCCGGGGGTGCGAGTCTGACGACTCCGGCGACTCGACCCGCGGTCTTCCTTGTTGCAGTGGTCGGGGTGTCCCACGAAACTAGCGGCGAGGAGGTCCAGACGATGAGCGTTCTCGACCAGATCATCAACAAGGCCCAGGCGACGATCCCGATGGAGCGTCAGGTCCAGGGACTGCACCTGTTCCAGAAGGCCAAGAAGCTGGTGCTCGGTGACCGGCAGCCGGTCTTCATCGAGGAGGAGATCCCCGACGTCGACGACGTCCCGCTGACCGAGATCGATCTCAGCAACCCGTTCCTCTACGGCCAGGGTCAGTGGCTGCCCTACGCCAAGCGTCTCCGTGACGAGGCGCCGGTGCACTACCAGGCCAACAGCCCCTTCGGTCCGTACTGGTCGATCACCCGGTACGACGACATCGTCACCGTGGACAAGGACTTCTCGACGTACTCGGCCGAGCCGCAGATCGTCATCGGCACCCCGCCGGAGGGCCTGGACATCGAGATGTTCATCGCCATGGACCCGCCGCGCCACGACCAGCAGCGCAACGCCGTCCAGGGTGTCGTGGCTCCGCAGAACCTCGAGGAGATGGAGGGGCTGATCCGCTCACGAGTGGCGGAGGTCCTCGACTCCCTGCCGGTCGGCGAGCCGTTCGACTGGGTGGACAAGGTGAGCATCGAGCTCACGTCGCGGATGCTGGCCACCCTGCTCGACTTCCCGTACGAGGACCGCCGCAAGCTCGTGTACTGGACCGAGCTGGCGGGCGCGAGCGCCTCCGCGACCGGCGGTGCGGTCGACATGGACGAGCTGTACACGGGCGTCGCCGACATGGCGAAGAGCTTCAGCACCCTCTGGCACGACAAGGCCGCCCGTCTCGCCGGCGGCGAGAAGCCGGGCTACGACCTGATCACCCTGATGCAGATGTCGGAGGACACCAAGGACCTCATCAACCGGCCGATGGAGTTCCTCGGCAACCTCATCCTGCTGGTCGTGGGTGGCAACGACACCACCCGCAACTCGATGTCGGGCGGGGTCTACGCGCTGAACCAGTTCCCGGACGAGTTCGACCGCCTCAAGGCGAACCCCGAGCTCATCCCGAAGCTCGTCCAGGAGATCATCCGGTGGCAGACGCCGCTGGCCTACATGCGTCGGATCGCGACGAAGGACACCGTCCTCAACGGCCAGTTCATCCGGAAGGGCGACAAGGTCGTCATGTGGTACGCCTCGGCCAACCGTGACGAGCGCACGTTCGAGAACCCCGACGACTTCGTGATCGACCGTCACAACGGACGCCACCACCTCTCGTTCGGGATCGGCGTCCACCGCTGCATGGGGAGCCGAGTGGCCGAGATGCAGCTGCGGATCCTGTGGGAGGAGCTGCTCGCCCGGTTCTCGGACATCGAGGTCGTCGAGGAGCCGGAGTACCTGCAGTCGAACTTCGTCCGTGGCTACACGAAGATGATGGTGACTCTCGCGCCGATCGGTCAGGAGCCTCGGCCCCGGACCCGCGCGGCGGCGGTGCCTCAGCCCACGCGCATCGAATCCCGAAAGGGCTGGGTCACCGGCACCGCGGAGAGCGAGGTCGACCTGCAGGTCGCCGCCCGTCGCGAGGTGGCCGACGGGGTCGTCGAGCTCACGCTCGCCCCACCGAACGGCGCCCAGCTCCCGTCGTGGACCGCGGGCGCGCACATCGACCTCGTCCTCGAGCCGTCGCTGACGCGGCAGTACTCCCTGTGCGGCAGCGCTGCCGACGAGTCGTCGTGGAAGGTCGGGGTCCTCCTCGACCCGGAGAGCCGCGGCGGCTCGTCGTACGTCCACGAGAAGCTGACGGAGGGCGCGACCGTCCGGGTGCGCGGACCGCGGAACCACTTCCCGCTCGTCGCGTCGCCGCGCTACCAGTTCATCGCCGGCGGCATCGGCATCACGCCGATCCTCGCGATGATCGAGGCGGCGGAGGCGCGCGGCGCCGAGTGGAGCCTGCTGTACGCCGGCCGCACCCGCGCGTCGATGGCCTTCCTCGACCGGTTCGAGGGGGATGCGCGCGTGACGCTGGCGCCGCGCGACGAGGGAGACCGGCTCGACCTCCCGTCGCTCCTGGCGACGCCGCAGGCGGGGACGCTCGTCTACTGCTGCGGCCCGAGCGGCCTGCTCGACGCGGTCGAGGACGCGTGCAGCGCCTGGCCGGACGGCAGCGTCCACCTCGAGCGGTTCGCCGCCAAGGAGGTCGTGGCGTCCGAGGACGCGCTCGACTCGTTCGAGGTGGAGTGCACGCGCACGGGAGTGACCGTGACGGTCACCGAAGGCGTCTCGATCTTCGAGGCGGTCGAGAAGGCCGGCGTCGACGTGCTCGGCTCCTGCATGGAAGGGATCTGCGGCACCTGCGAGGCCGACGTCCTCCAGGGCACGCCCGACCACCGTGACTCGATCCTGTCCAAGTCCGAGCGCGAACGCGGCGACACGATCATGACCTGCGTCTCCCGATCGCTCTCCAAGAAGCTGGTGCTGGACGTATGAGCTACCCCCAGGACTGCTGGTACGTCGCTGCCACCTCCGACGAGGTCGGCGACGGGTTCACCGCTCGGCGCATCGTCGACCGGCCCGTCGTGCTCCTCCGCCTCGCCGACGGGTCGATCGCCGCGCTGGAGGACCGCTGTGCGCACCGGCCCTACCCGCTGTCGGCCGGCCACCGCGAGGGCGACCTCGTCGTGTGCGGCTACCACGGCTGCACGTACGACGCCACCGGTCGCTGCGTGCGGGTGCCCTCGCAGGACAACCCGCCCTCAGGGGCGCAGGTGCGCGCCTTCCCGGTGGTCGAGCGCGCCCCGTTCGTCTGGGTCTGGACCGGCACGCCCGGGGGCGAGCGGTTGCGGCCACCGCCGGCCACGCCCTGTCTTCAGGGTGACGGCTGGAGCAGCGTGGGGGAGCGGCGCGACGTCGCCGCCAACCTGATGCTGCTGCACGAGCACTACCTCGACCTGACCAACGTGTTCGCGATGCACCCGGAGATGGTGCCGCCGGGCATCGAGGCGCTGCCGCCGCTGGAGGAGGTCGAGGTGTCCGAGGTCGCCGTGTCCTACAAGCGCGAGCTGCCGAAGGCGCCGCTGGCGCCGTGGGAGGCGCAGGTCTCCGGCCTCGACGACGTCGCGTCGTACGGCCGCCAGGAGACGGGCGCGTTCGTGAGCCCTGGCCTGCACCGGCAGACCTACACGATCACCGGTTCCGACGGCCCCGTGCTGGAGCTCGTGCGGACCCACGGCTTCACCCCCGCGTCGGCGGGGTCGACCCACGTCTTCCTCCAGCTCTCCTGGCGCGGCACCGCGGTCTCGCCCGACGTGGGGGAGCGGCTCGCGGCCGTCTTCCACGAGATGGCCACCCGCGACTTCGCCGTGCTGGAGACCATGCAGCGCTGCCTCGACGAGGACGCGACCCCGCGGCGCTACGTCAACGTCCAGGCCGACCGCGCCGCCCTCCGCGCCCGTCGCATCCTGACGTCGATGGTGGAGGACGAGCGCGGGACGCCCCACCCGTGATCAGAAGGGGCGGGGCGGGAGGGGCTTGATGAGCGGGTCGAGCAGCTGGGACGACTGCTCGACGGTGAGGACCTCGGACGGGTCGAGCGGGATGATCTGCCGCTGGGCCTCGTCGACCTCCCAGACGTCCTCGCCGACCAGGCGGCCCTCGTCGTCGTAGGGCCAGATCATGTGCTCGACGTTGGCGACCAGGTAGTGGCTCTGGGGGTCCACGGGCGCCCCGGCCTCGACGAGGAGCCGGCCGGGGGTCTGTTGGTAGATGGTGGCCGTCGAGACGATCATGTTGTCGCCGACGGCGAGCTTCTCGTCGGTGGCGTAGAAGACGCACTGGGCCGTGCGGGACCACTCCTCGTAGACGGCCTGGACCGCCTCAGCGCCCTCGAGGACGGTGTTGATGCCGAAGACGTTGAAGTGGTACACGGGGTGCTCGACGGTCATCTCCGGGGCGAAGATGTCCTTCCAGCGGCCGGCCATCTCCAGGTAGCGATGACGGTTGTAGGCCTGCAGCAGCCAGTGGTGCCGCGGGTTGGTGGTGGTCTCGAGCAGGCGCTCGACGGCGATGTTGGTCTGGGTGATGTCGAAACGACTCATGAGGTTCTCCCTTGGTGAGTGGCCCTGGCGGGCACTCAAGGGTCACCCGGACCGCCGCACCAGGTATTGACTCTCGACGACATCTTCTTGACTCTGGACGACATGTCGCTCATTCGAGGAACTGCCTTGCAAGGCTTCGTCGACCTCGCGAGCGACCTCGGTGCCGACCCGTACCCCCTGCTTCGCCGAGCGCACCTCGACCCGGCTGGCGTCGGCAGCCACGACAGCTACCTGGAGTACCGCGGCGTGATCGCGGCGCTCGAGGCTGCCGCACGGGCGACCGGCGCTGGTGACTTCGGCCGCCTGCTGGCGCACCGGCAAGGACTCGACATCCTCGGCCCGCTCGGCGTCGCCGCCAAGACCGCACCCTCCGTGGGTGCGGCGCTGGCGTCCATCGAGAAGTACATGGCGATCTACAGCCCTGCCATCTCGATCACCGTCACCTGGTCCGCGGGCGACGACCTGGCGAGGTTCGAGTGGCGCATCATCGCTGAGCGACCACCGGCGCACCGGCAGGCAGCCGAGCTCGCACTGGGTGTGTCCTGCCAGGTGTTCCGCCTCCTGGCAGGACCCGAGTTCCGTCCCACCCGGGTCCGGCTCCGGCACCAGGCGCTCACCGACGCCGACGCCTACGAGGAGTACTTCGGCTGTCCGGTCGAGTTCGCCGGTGACGCCTACGGCTTCTGGTTCCCCGCCTCGGTCCTCGCGCTGCCGATGGACGCCGACAGCGCAGTGCACGCCGTCGTCGAGGAGTACCTCGACACGGTCGCACTGCCCGACGCCACGAGCACCGGGGAGAACGTCCGGCGGTTGGTGCGCACGATGCTGCCGACCGGCGCCCTGACCCTCGAGCTGGTCTGCGCCCAGCTGGCGGTGCATCCCCGGACGCTCCAACGCGACCTGGCGAAGAAGAGCACCTCCTTCGCCGCCATCGTCGACGACGTACGACGCGAGGAAGCCGAGCGATACCTGCGCGACACCGAGATGCCGCTCGGCCAGCTGGCCGGCGTCCTCGGTCTCAGCGAGCAGAGCGCGCTGACCCGCGCGTGTCGACGCTGGTTCGACCTGCCACCCTCCAAGGTCCGCTCCACAGCGCGGTAGGACGACCCTGGCACGTCGTTCGACCCGCGGCGCGAGACGATCCGCATCCGCCTGGCATCGACGAGCTCGCTCCCGGCGTATCGGGTGCTGTCAGACGGCGTTCTTGCGGATCCGGTCACCCGCGCTCGGGCTCATCGCCTCGGCGATGCTGATGAAGCGGGACGCCAACGGGCTGACCCGACGGGGGCGGTTGACGACTGCGCTGCAGACCACGGCCGCCGCCTCGTCCGGGGTCAGGGCGGGGATCCGCCGGTAGATCTTGGTGGGCGCGATCATCGGCGTCCGCACCAGCGGCATCCGGACGTTCGTGAACACGACGCCGTCGTCGAGCACCTCGCCCTGCACGCAGTCCGACCATGCCTCGAGCGCGGCCTTGGAGGCCGTGTAGCCGGAGAACCGCGACGGCCGCACCTGGACCGCCCAGCTGGAGATGTTGATGACCTGCCCGCTCCTCCGCGCGACCATTCCGGGCAGCACCCCGGTGACGAGGCGGATCGCAGCGAAGTAGTTCAGCGCCATCGGGCGCTCGAAGTCGTGGAACCGGTCGGCCGAGTGCTTGACCTTGCGTCGGATCGACAGCCCGGCGTTGTTGACCACGATGTCGACCCGGCCGTGCGTCTCCTGCACCTCCTTGACGAGCGCGTCCACGGCGTCGAGGTCGACCAGGTCGCACGGGTAGGCGTGGGCGACCCCGCCGTCGGCGGCCACCTCGCGGCACACGTCGTCCAGCAGGTCCTCGCTGCGCGCCACCAGCAGGAGGACAGCGCCGGCCGCACCGAGCTGGACCGCGGTCGCTCGCCCGATCCCGGACGAGGCACCGGTCACCAGGACCACCTTGCCGTCGACCGCCTTGCGGAGCGCGGCGGCCCCGCCCGGGTCGCCGATCCGCTGGACCGCGCGCGTGAGCGATGCGCGCTCCACCGGAGTCACGCCGACCCGGTTGGCCGCTCGCGCGGCGGACCGCAGCAACGCGTTCCGGTTGAGCTCCATGTCGTTCCTCTCGATCCTGCACCGGGCCGGCAGACCCATCTCGTGGGACCGACGGTTGCTGATACCTCTGTTACCGTCAACCTCGTGGCGCACCCCCACGCAGGTCGCGCGACGAACCTGCTGCGGCGGGCGGCCGAGGAGACCCTCCACCTCTCCATCGTCGCTCGGTCGGGCCTGCTCGCACCGGCGTGGCCGCACCAGCTCGCCCAGATGGGCGAGGCGGTGGCCAGGTACGGCGGCCTCGGCGCGCTGGCGCGCATCGGTGCGATCCGCTACGGCGACCGCGCCGCGGTCATCGACGAGACCGTCTCCCTCTCGTTCCGGGACCTCGACCTCCGCTCCAACTCCATCGCTCACGCGTGGCGGTCGGCCGGGCTGCAGCCCGGCGACGGCGTCGCGATCCTGGCGCGCAACCACCGCGGGTTCCTCGGCGCGGTGTTCGCCGCCGCGAAGTGCGGTGCGCGGATCGTGCTGCTCAACACCGACTTCGCCGGCCCTCAGATCCGGGAGGTCGCCGCCCGGGAGGGCGCCGCCCTGCTGGTGTGCGACGAGGAGTACGCCGCGCTCCTCGACGGGGTCGACCTCCCGCTCGGCCACGTCCTCACCGAGACGCTCCCGGTCGACGGCGACACCTCCCTGGCGCCGCGCGCCGGGACCGCCGCCAGCATCGTCCTGCTCACCAGCGGGACGACGGGCACGCCGAAGGGAGCGACCCGGTCCGAGCCGCGGAGCCTGCAGCCGCTCGGCGGGCTGCTGGAGCGGGTCCCGTTCCGCACTCGCGAGGTCGTCGAGTGCGCGGCCCCGATGTTCCACGCGCTCGGGTTCGCGACGGCACTGCTCGCGCTGGCGATGGGGAACACGCTCGTCGTACGTCGCCGGTTCGACGCGGCGGCGGTGCTCGAGAGCCTGCACACCCACCGGCCGACGGTGCTGGTCGCGGTGCCCGTGATGCTCCAGCGGATCGTCGACCTGCCGCCGACGGCGTGGGGGGACAAGGACCTCTCCGCGCTGCGGATCGTCTTCCTGTCCGGGTCGCAGCTCGGCGCGGACCTGTGCCGGCGGGCCACGGACCGGCTCGGCCCGGTGCTCTACAACCTCTACGGATCCACCGAGGTCGCCTACGTCTCGTTGGCGACACCGGCCGACCTCGCGGCCGAGCCGGGCTGTGTGGGACGCCCGCTGCGCGGCACCGTCGTCCGGCTCTACGACGACGACGGCACGCGCGTGCCGCGCGGCGGCACCGGGCGGATCTTCGTCGGCAACCCCGCGCAGTTCGACGGCTACACCGGGGGAGGCGGCAAGCAGATGATCGACGGCCTGATGTCGTCGGGCGACGTCGGCCACTTCGATGCGGACGGTCGGCTGTTCGTCGACGGACGCGACGACGACATGATCGTGTCCGGGGGGGAGAACGTTTTCCCGCGGGAGGTCGAGGAGCTGCTGGGCGGACACCCCGACGTCGTCGAGGCGGCCGTCATCGGAGCGCCGGACGAGAAGTACGGCGAACGGCTCGTCGCGTTCGTCGTCGCCCGCGACCCGGAGCTGTCGGCCGACGACCTGAAGCAGCACGTCGCCGCCCACCTGGCGCGGTTCAAGACCCCCCGGGACGTGCACTTCCTCGACGTCCTGCCGCGCAATCCGAGCGGCAAGATCCTCAAGCGAGAGCTCCGCGAGCGCCTCTCCGGGTGAACGACAGGTCAGGCCTCTGTGCCGGCGCGCCTCGTCGTGCAGTAGCAGCCGGGGCTGTCAGTCCCGGGTCCGGAAGCTGAGGGATCGGACCATCTGGCGGAGCTCGGCGACCGTGTCGGGCGGGGTGTCGGGGAAGTAGTGGGTCACGATCACCACGCGGAAGCCGTCGACGTCGACGACCCAGATGTCCCAGATGTTGCTCGGCCCCTGGGCATGGAAGCTCGGCTCCCACGGGCGCCAGAACTCGCAGCCGCTGATGTCGGCCGGCACGCTGAGGGTGAAGAACCTCGCGGGGTGGCCGCCGACCGATGCGTCCACCGCCGGGGTGACGTCGAGCCGCTTCCTGGCCTGGACCGCGTCGACGAAGTCGTCGGCGCCGGGCCCCNGGGCCCCACCGTGATGCCGGGTGGTCGGGGATCATCCGGAAGACAGGGATCGGCGTACAGCCCTGCCCAGAAGCTGGTCCAGCCCAGGACCAGCGCGGCTCCGTCCGGGGCTCGTGTCGGGAGACCGCCCTCCGGCGTGACCACGTTGGGGAAGTCCGGGAGCTGCTGCCATCCCGCCGGCACCGTCACCTCGATATCTAGAGGCGGAGGCAGGGAGCTCGGGCGAGAGCAGCCCGGCACGTCGGCGCACGCGTTCTCCAGGACGTACCGGTACCGGCCAGGGTCCAGCGGACCGTCCTGGATGTCGCGGACGACCGACGCCTCGGTGTCGGTCGGGGCGATCACCGGATCGACCGGTCGAGGAGCGGCGTCCTCGCGGGTGATCGCCAGCGTCCCTGCGACCACGGTCACCGCCGCGGCAACCGCGATGCCGGCGAGGAGCCCGAACCGTCGACGACGTTCCTCACGGGCGGCCCGCTCGATCGCGCGCTCGAGGTCGCCGTAGGCCGGGACGTCGGCGACGATCTCGTCGAACGCATCATTGAGACCGGTCATGAGTCGACTCCTTCGAACGCGGCGACACTTCCGGGCGCGAGCTCACGCACCCGCTGGAGCGCGACCCGGACCTGTGACTTCACCGTGTTCACGCTGATGCCGAGCACGTCGGCGGTCTGCACCTCGGTGAGGTCCTCGTAGAAGCGCAGCACCAGCACTGCGCGCTGTCGCGGCGTGAGGCGATCCAGAGCGCCGGCGAGCGTCAGTCGATCGCTGGCCGCGGCCGCTTCGTCCCGCCCCGCTGAGTCAGGTGGTGAAGCCCAGGGCAGCTCCAGCAGTCGCCGCCGTCGCCAGGTGTCGACGAACCGGCTGTACAGGATCCTGCGGACGTAGGCCTCAGGGTCCACCGAACCGGCTTTCTGCCAGCGCCGGACCATGACCACGTAGGTGTCCTGCACCAGGTCCTCGGCTGCCTGGTGGTCGCCGGTCAGCAGGTACGCCGCCCGTGAGAGCGCAGCTCCCCGCGCCGCCACGAACTCGCGCAGCTCGGCTTCCCGGTCCATGGCCCCACTCTCCTCGCGACGACCCTCTCCGGCACTCCTAACGCACATTCGGGCTCCCGCGGGTGGGGGTCGTTCCACGACGTCCTGCTACGCCTCGAAACGGATCGTCGCGACCATCGCGTCGAGCTGGGCCACGGCCTGCGGAGGAGTGTCCGGGAAGTGCTGGGCGAGGATCACGACCCGGTCGCCGTCGACGTCGACAGCCCAGACGTCCCAGTGGTTGCTCTCTCCCTGCGCGAAGATCCCGGGGTCCCAGGGACGCCACAGGTCGCAGGCGCTGAGGTCGTCGGGTCCCTCCAAGGAGAAGAACCGCGCCGGGTGACCACCGACCTCGGTGTCCACCGGGCGGGTCACGTCGAACGCCCGCACCTCCTGGACCGCCTCCACGAAGTCATCCACGCTCGGCCCCACCCGGACGTCAGGGGTCTCGTGACCATCGGGGAACTGGTCGACCTCCGCAGCGGTCAGGCACGGGTCGGAGTTCAGGCCCACCTGGAAGGTCGTCCAGCCCAGCAGGAGGGCAGCGCCGTCCGGACCTTCGGTGGGGGTGGGCAGGTCGGGGGAGATCACGTTGGGGAACTCCTCGAGCTGCTGCCATCCCTCGGGCACCGCCACCTCGACCTCCAACGGAGGTGGCCGGTCCTCGGGCGCGGGACACCGCGTCAGCTCGCTGTTCGTGCACACGTGCTCGACGACGACCCGGACGAGCCGGTCGTCCGGTCCCGCCGACGCGGTCGGCGTCGATGCTTCAGTGAGAGCCGGCGCAGGATCCCTGCCGTCAGGTCGGTCTGCGTCGGCGTCGCAACCGACGATGGTCTGAGCGCATGCGCCCACGGCGACAAGGGTCGCCAGGCCTCTACGTGCAGCCACGGTGGCCACCTCCTCGATCCGGTTGAGGTCACCCCTCTGAACGCAGACCGTGCCCCGCCCGGGTGGGGCCACGCCGGGGGCGAAGGCTTCGGTCTCGACCCGGGTATGGGCACCGGACGCCACTGTCGCGGCACTCGAGCACCTTGCGGGGCGGCTGGAGGTCGTTGTTGACTCAGGCGTCCGGCCTCGGGACGTGAGGCCGCCGAGGACGGGGGCATGCCGTGCTGTCGAGCTCACTTCCAGAGGTGGACGTCCCGGAGCTCCCGCTCCACGAGGTCGTCCTCCGTGCGGCCGAGGTGCACGCCGACGAGGTGGCCTTGGCGGACGCGATCTCCGGGGACTCGATGACCTATCGCGACCTGGCGGGAACAGGCGAGGGTCGTCGTTCCGGGTCCTTCCTGGCGTCGGTCACGTCCCGATGTACGACGACCCCGGGTTGGTTGTCGCCACGATCCGCGACTGGATCGGCAGCCCGCGCTAGGTGCACTCCGCCGGGACGTCGGCTTGGTCGCTGGGGCCTTCGGGGTGGCGCGGCCCAGA
Source organism: Nocardioides stalactiti (assembly GCF_014180715.1). Taxonomy (GTDB): domain Bacteria; phylum Actinomycetota; class Actinomycetes; order Propionibacteriales; family Nocardioidaceae; genus Nocardioides; species Nocardioides stalactiti. Next base: position 34,489 of record NZ_JACEFC010000009.1, read on the forward strand.
CGGCCGACGGCCCGCCCTGCCGAAGCAGGACGGGCCGTCGTACGACGTCCGATCAGATGTCGTAGTTCTGACTGACTGACCCACGTTGACCTGCGCAAACGTCGAAATCGGCCGGCTGTTTGTACCGGAGTTGTAACAGACTAGCTCCTTCTGCGAAGGCCCAAGGCGGTAGTGCTGCACCCAGATTGATCTAGATGTCGGCTGCTCACTCGGTTCTGCGCAGCAGTGATGGCGGCGGTATCTACCGAGACAACGTGGCTGTGACTCTGGCCCTGGCGGTCGGCTCGGCGAGGGCCCACGGCGATCGGGGTGAACGGCCCCGGGTCTCTGGTCCAGCACCTGTTGAGGTCGCGCCGATCGGTCCGCCCCGGGTGTAGCGGGATCGGCTACTCCACGATCACCGTCGTCACGACTGATTCCTTCCTTCAGGGCTTGGGGGCCGCGACCTTGGTCGCCGGGGTCGGGCATCATTCATCCATGCAAGCGGAGCCGGAGGAGTTGTGGCCTGCACCGCGCGGCGAGGTAGCGGTGCTCATCCGCGTCGTGGCCGAGCGGGTGTTGCTGTCGGTTGCAGGGCTCGTCGAGGAGGTGGTCGCAGCTTCGCAGCGAGGCGGCACTCGTTACCCGGCGATCGCAGAGGACCCTGTTCTGTACGAGAGCGATCGCCGGCTGAGCCGGACGCACCTCGTGCATTGGCTTACCGCCAACATGCACCACCCCGGCCGGCGGGTGCCGCCCTATGTCGACGAGGAGACGCTCACCTTCGCTCGCGACTTGGTGCGGCGCGGAATGGGCATGGATGACATCGGCTCGTGGCGCGCGTCGCAGCGAGCCGCATGGCGTGCCTGGCTGGACGCTTGCTTCGAGGCCACCGACGACTCTGCCGACCTGCGCGACCTCCTTGACATATCTGCGGCCTCGATGACCACCTTCGTGGACGACACCGTCGCGGTCTTGTCGGCCCACATCGACACCGAACGACAGGAGCTCGCCCGAGGCGCCCAGGCCGAGCGTCAGGCCACGGTCCAGTTGCTGCTTGAAGGTGCTCCGATCAGCCGCGCGCGGGCCGAGGCCAAGGTCGGTTACGCGCTGACCGGAGACCACCTCGCTGCTGTCGTCTGGGTGGACTCCCTCGACGCGGCTTCCAGCCTCGAGCCTGCGGCTGAACAGGTGATGCGTGCTTGCGGCGCCGGTCGTCGGCTCACCCTTGTGGCGAGCACGGCGGCTCTTTGGCTGTGGCTACCCGCCGGCCGGGCGCCATCGGTTGACGCGTTGGAGGAGGTCTTGGCCGAGCTGCCGGGCGCCAGGGTGGCACTCGGCCGACCTGCGCGGGACCTCGAAGGGTTCCGGCGCAGCCACCTCGATGCGCTGGCAGCGCAGCGGGTGCTGGCCCGGCTCGGGTCCGCTCGCTCGGTGGTCCGGTACGAGGACGTCCAGCTCGTCGCGGTGCTCGCCGCGGACCTGGCCCAGGCCGAGCACTTCGTCGCGGACACGCTCGGTGCGCTGGCGAGTGCCGACCCGCAGGTTCGCGCCACCGTGCTGACCTATGTCGAGGAGCGGTTCAACGCCTCGGCGGCCGCTGAGCGGTTGTTCGCCCATCGCAGCACGGTCGAGCGGCGTCTGGCTCGTGCCGATTCCCTGCTTCCGCGACCGCTGGCCGATAACGCGACCAACGTGGCGGCCGCCCTCACGTTCGTGCATCTGCGCGACGGTTGACCGCGGACTCGACCCCCGAGGCCACGTTGTGCTGGTGCAGTGCGCCGTAGGCGCGGAAGAGGACGAACAGCTGCGTTCCCCAGGTGGCGAGCGCCAGCGTATAGAAGATGGTGCGGTACTCGTCATCGCCCGGGATCGGGAAGAAGTCGTAGGTGATGGCAATGGCAAGGCCGGCCGCGGTGACCAGCGCGGTGGCGATCGCGTGGCCATGGGCGCCGATCTGCCTCAGCCGGTTGGCGAACCAGAACACGAAGACGGACGTCAGCAAGGCAACCACGACATAGAAGGTCGCCGGGCCGGCGTGGAATCCGTGATGGAACTGCTGGAGGTAGAGTCCCGCGATCGCGGCCAGGACGAACGCACCGACGTCGACCGTTCGCGAGGGGTGATAGCGGTGGGTCACGCGCAGCAGCCCCAGCACCACGATCAAGGTGACGCCGACCGAGCGGGAGAAAGCGTCGAAGTAGTAGGCCAACCAGTACAACGGGCTGTCCTCGTCCCCGCCGAGCAGTGACCACAGCAGGAAGTTCGTGCCGGAGGTGCCCACCACCATCCACTCAAGCCCGAGCAGGTAGTTCCCGTAGTGCCGGATGAACTTCCAGCCGCAGGTGAAGCCAGCGTAGATCATCCAGAGGTCGGCGATCAGGAAGAGCAGTTCCATCATCGTGCGCTCCGTGGGGTCTGCGGTCGGCGCGGCTCGCCGGTGATGTGGTCGGCGACCTCGGTGGCGATCCGGTCGGCCAGGGAGTCGGGGAGGTGGTGTCCCATCCCCGGTACGACGACCTGCCGGGCGCCCGGGATGGCGGCGACGGTGGCGGCCCCACCGGTCGGCGCGACGACGCGGTCGCGGTCGCCGTGGATCACCAGGGTCGGCGCGGTGATCGCGCGCAGCTGCGCGGTCCGGTCGCCGGGCGCCTGGATCGCCTGGATCTGGCGCGCGCTGCCGGCCGCCTGGTCTCCGGCGCTGCGGTCCCAGGTGTTCTGCGCGTGGGTGGTCTCCTCGTGCTCGTCGGGACGGTGGCCGGTGCCCGCGATGTGCTGAGTGATCCGCAGGTGGGCGCGGACCGCTGCCTCCCGGGTCCGCGGCGGCGGGCTGGCCAGGAGCACCAGCGTCGACAAGGCGGGTTGGCCGACCTTCTTGTTGCCGGTCGTGGAGTAGATCGACGTCAAGGTCCGGACGCGGTCCGGCCAGGAGGCGGCGAGCGTCTGCGCGATCATGCCGCCCATCGAGCGGCCCACGACGTGGGCCGAGGCGATGCCGAGGTGGTCGAGCAGCCCGACGCAGTCGGCGGCCATGTCGGTGAGGGTGTAGGCGTCGGGACGCGGCCGCGCGGCGAGCTGACGCATCACGCTGGGCGGTGGCGTGGTGGCGTACGACGATCGTCCGCAGTCTCGGTTGTCCATGCGGATCACGCACGTTCCGCTCGCGACCAGCCCGGCCACGAAGGTGGGGGACCAGCTGGTGAGGTCTTCGGCGAGCCCGGCGATGAGCAGCAGCGCCGGGGCATCAGCTGCGCCGTCGACGCGATAGCAGATACGGGTGCCGTGGGCCAGCTCGGCGAACCGATCGTGCTCGGCGCCCTGCTTGATGTCCTGCATCGGCTCACGCATCGGCGTGCACCGCGCTCGGCTCGCCGACGGTCCGGTCGGCGCGCGAGGAGAAGTGGACGCTGTCGTCGAACAGTGGCCCACGGAGCAGCTTGGCGTCCTCGGGATAGGCCAGTGCCATCCGCCAGGGCGCCTTGGTGCCCTGGCGCGGGATGATTCCGGCAGCCCGCTGGGCGTACCCGGAGCTGAGGTCCATCACCGGTCGGGTCTCCATCCCGGGCTCGGCGACGGCGACTGCCGCGTCGTAGCCGGAGGCGTCCATGTGCGCGAGCAGGCGGGTGAAGTAGCGACAGATCAGGCCGATCTTCAGCGTCCACGACGAGGTGGTGTAGCCGACGGCCATGGCCCAGTTGGGGATCCCGGAGAGCAGCATCCCGCGGTAGCTGACGGAGTCAGCCACGTCGACGGACCGGCCGTCCACAGTGAGCTGGATGCCGCCGAAGAGCCGCATGTTGAGCCCGGTGGCGGTGACGATGACATCGGCCTCCAGGTGTCGTCCGGACTCCAGCAGGACCCCGGTCCGGGTGAAGCGCTCGATCTTGTCGGTCACCACCGAGGCCTTGCCGTCGCGGATCGTCGTGAAGAAGTCTCCGTCCGGGGCCAGGCAGAGGCGCTGGTCCCAGGGGTCGTAGGGCGGGTTGAAGTGCGTGTCGACGTCGAATCCCTTTGGCAGGAGTCGCTTGTTGACCCTGCGGATGAGCGCGCGTCCGGCACGGGGGAATTTGCGCAGACCGACGACGGTCGCGCGGTCGAGCCAGATGTTCTTGAATCGGGTCAGCGCGTAGCCGCGGCGCTCGCCGAACAGGCGGGTGAGGAGCAGCGCCAGGGAGTCGACGCGCGGGAACGACAGGATGTACGTCGGCGTGCGCTGCAGCATCGTGACGTGGGCTGCAGCACCGGGGCCGCTCGCCATCGACGGGATGAGGGTGACGGCGGTGGCGCCGCTGCCGATGACGACCACGTCCTTGCCGGCGTAGTCGAAGCCCTCGGGCCAGTGCTGCGGGTGGATGATGTCGCCCTCGAAGTCCTCCCGGCCCTCGAAGTGCGGCGTGTAGCCCTCGTCGTAGCGGTAGTAGCCGGTGCCCGCGAAGACCCAGTTCGTCCTGATCTGCTTGCGTTCGGCCACCGCGCCGTCCGGTCCGTCGACCTCGACGTCCAGCGTCCAGGCCGCCTCGGCGCTGGACCACGCCGCGGCGACGACCCGGTGCCGCAGGCGGATCAGCCGCGCGAGGTCGTGCTCCTCGACGGTCTCGTGCAGGTAGTTGCGGATCAGCGGCGCGTCGGCGATCGCGGAGCGGTCCTTCCAGGGCTTGAACTCGTAGCCGAACGTGTGCAGGTCGGAGTCCGAGCGGATGCCCGGGTAGCGGAACAGGTCCCAGGTGCCGCCGATGTCGGCACGACCCTCCAGGACCGTCACCCGCCTGTCCGGGAACGCCTGCGTGATGTAGTGCGCGGCCCCGATGCCGGTGATGCCGGCGCCGACGATGACGACGTCGAGCTCTTCGATGGCCGACTGGGTCTGGTTCTGGGGCTTCTTCACGACTTGCTCCTGGCGCTGGTGATGGTGGTGGTTTCGAGGAGGCGACCGACCTCGTCGGCGGCGCGCTCGCCGGCGCTGACGGCGCCGTCGAGGTAGCCCTGGTTGACGATCGCCGTCTCGGTTCCGGCCCAGTGGATGCGCCCCACGGGCCGCCGGTCGGCGTCGGTGTACTGGGTGAGCAGGCCGGGCGGGCGAGAGCCGACGCAGCCGCTGATCCAGGGCTCGTGCGACCAGGTCTTCTCGAGGTACGTCGTCGGGTGCGCCGCCTGGGGGCCGAAGATCGTGGTCAGGTCGGCGAGGAAGGCGTCGCGCCGGACCTGCGGGTCGTCGAGCAGCGCGTCACTCCAGTTTTGGCCGTAGCCGGAGGAGGCGGTGCCGACAAACGTGAGCAGGATGCCCACGCTGCCGTCGGGTGGCGAGTTGTCGACGACGTAGCTCGCCACGGGGAGGTCGGTGACTGCTTGGCCGTTGAGCCCCTGCTCGCGCCAGAACGGCCGGTCGTAGACAGCGAAGAGCTTGCTCTCCGAGCCGCTCGCCCAGCGGCGCTGCAGCATCGCGCGGCGCACCGGGAGGTCGGGCGTGATCCGGATCCGTTCGACGTCGGGCGGAGCCATCGCGACGATCGCCCGCTGGGCGCGGACGTCGACGCGCGCCGAGCGGACGAGGACCTCCTGCTCGTCGTACGTGACGGCGCTGACGGGGGAGCCCAGGACGACCTGGCTGCCGAGGTCATCGGCCATCCGCCGCGCGATCTCCTGGGTGCCCCCGACCACGCGGGACTCCTGGGAGCCGCCCGTGATGTTGACGATGTGGTCGATGCCGCCGCACGCCGCGATCCGGAAGAGCTGCTGGAGCAGCGAGGTGCTGTGGAGGTCCTCGCTGTTGGCCACCGTGAAGGCGAGCGTGAACAGCTGGCGGGTCTCCTCGGTGAAGGTGTGTGCGTCGAGCCATCCGCCGAAGGTGGTCGCGTCCCACTCCCGGGCCTTCCGGGCGGTCCACGGCGCCTCGAGCGGCACCGACCTCGCCATCCGCTCGAGCCTTAGCTGCGCCTGGGCGTAGTCCGCCAGCACGTGCGGGCGCAGAGGCGGGATGGTGCCGTCGTAGCGCCGCGCCCTCCCGTTGCGCAGGTAGATCGACTTGCCGTCGACGAAAGTGTCGAACGTTCTCAGGCCGAGCTCGTCGATCAGGGCCAGGACCCGGTCCTGGCCGGGACCGACCCACTGGCCGCCGCCCTCGGTGATCACGCCGTTGCCGAGGTCCAGGTTGACGGTGCGTCCGCCCACCCTGCTGTCGGCCTCTAGGACGACCACGCTGTGGTCGGCCTGGGTCAGTCGCCGCGCCGCCGTCAGTCCGGAGACCCCTGCGCCGATGACGACGACATCGGCTCGCTGCTCACTCATCACGTCTAGCAGTGTGCGGACGACAGCAGGACGTGCTCTAGGCCATTGTGACGCGCATTCGAGCCGGGCGTGACGCAGATTGCGGCGTCGTCAGGTGGTGCGGCAATGTGCGCCGGCCACGAGCCGAAGGCGCGGCAGATCGACGTAGATCTCAACACCCGCCGGTCCGCACACTCCTCAGCACGGCATCGCCCGAGCGCGCCGAATGTGAGGAGACCCGGCATGACCCATGTGCAAGACCCGCCAGAGCGTGCGGACCAGCTGGTCCGCACGCTCGGCGTTCCCCAGATCGTCTTCATGGTGGTGGCGATGGCTGCGCCGCTCACCGTGGTGGCGGGCCTGATCCCGCTGATGATCGCGCTGGGCAACGGCGTCGGCGCGCCGCTCGACTTTGTCGTGATGGGTGCGGTGCTCGTCCTCTTCACCGTCGGCTTCTCGGCGATGACGCCCGAGGTGAAGGACGCCGGCGCCTTCTACTCCTACGTCGAGAAGGGGCTGGGCCGGATCGCGGGCCTGGGCACCGCTGCGCTCGCGATCGCGACGTACGCCGTGCTCCTGGTCTCCGTTGCTGCCTATCTCGGGGCCGCGGCACACTCGGTGCTGGTCACGCTCGCCGACGTTTCGATCCCGTGGTGGGCTCTCTCCGCGCTCTGTCTGACGGCCATCGGTTTCCTGGGATACCACAACATCGAGATGAGCGCTCGCGCCCTCGGGGTCTTGCTGGTCGCCGAGATCTTGATCGTCGTCGTCCTCGACGCCGCGATCATCCTGCGCGGGGGCGACCACGGCCTCACCACGCAGTCCTTCACCTGGGATGCCTTCAGCCAGGGTGCCGTGGGCACCGGCGTCATGTTCGCGATCTTCGGGTTCATCGGCTTCGAGGCCACGGCGGTCTTCCGCTCCGAGGCCAAGGACCCTGACACAACCATTCCTCGGGCGACCTACGCCGCCGTGCTCATCATCGCGGCCCTCTACACGATCTCGGCCTGGGCCGTCGTCGTCGGCGCGGGCGCCGACAAGGTCGTCGAGAGTGCCACGAGCGACCCGGTCGCGCTGACCCCCGACCTCGCGACGAGGTACGTGTCCCTCCTCGCCCACGACCTGGTGCAGATCCTGCTCGCCACGAGCTTCTTCGCCTGCGTCCTGACCGTGCACAACGTCGTGTCGCGCTACACCTTCAGCCTGGGCGGCAAGGGCGTGCTCCCGCGCCGGTTCGCCGCCGTGCACCCGCGCCACCACTCGCCGCACGTCGCGTCGATGGTCACCTCGGGCGTGGTCTTCCTCGCGCTGGCCGTGATGGCCCTGCTGCGCCTCGACCCCGTGGTCGAGATCTACGCCTGGTTCGGCGGTGCCGGCACGCTCGGCCTGATCCTCCTGCTGTGCCTCACCTCGGTGGCGGTGGTCGTGCACTTCCGTCTCACGCCGCACCGGGCGACGGCGTGGAAGGGGACGGTGGCGCCGGGCATCGCGGCGGCCTGCCTGCTGGTGACCCTGTGCCTGGTGCTGAGCAACTTCGAGCTGCTGATCGGATCGCGTGAGGTCGCCTACGCGTTCATCGCGTTCCTGGTCGCGGCGTTCGTCGCCGGAGCCGGCTGGGCCCTCCGACCGGTCGCCGGCCGAACCGTCGACAACGACTCTCGCGAACTCTGAGACAGGAGCCTCACCATGACCCAGACCACGACATCGCCGTCTTCCGACCTGACGGGTCCGGTGACGCTCGAGGACGACGCGACCCCTCTGGTCCGCATGATCGGTCGAGCGCTGCGACAGTCCGCGCGAGTCGGCCATGCCGGGCAGCTCTTCGCTCGCAGCGCCGGCAACGTAGCCGTCCGGTCGCACGACACCCCGCAGAGCGCCACGATCAGCATCGACTCCGGTTCGGTCTCGGTCAGCGGCGGCGTCCTCGTCGATCCCGATGCGACCCTCGTGGTCGACGTGGGGGCGCGGTACCGACCGACCGGCGAGCCGGCCGGTGACGCCGGGCTGGCCGAGCTGGTGCTCAGCGCGCTGAACCCGCCGTTCCCGCACTGGCGGGAGAGCGCGGAGCAGTTCTGGGAGGCCGCGCGCAGCGTCCCGGGGATCCCCGACGTCCTCGTCGTCGTGGTCGAGGACGAGAGCGGCTCGACCGAGGCTCGGTTCGGGTCCGGCGACACCGAGTTCGTCGTGGCCGGGACCGCCGACGTCCTCGGCGGGCTCTTCACCGGTGCGGACGAGTTCATCCCCGCCCTCTCGTCCGGACTGCGGATCCAGGGCACCTGGGCCCAGCTGTCCGTCATGAGCTCCGCGTCCTGGAAGGTCCGCTTCGATGTCTGAGAACCTGAACAACGTCCGCCTCGAGGCGACCAACCACGACGGCACGCTGATCGGCAAGACGGTCACGCCCGCCAAGTTCGCCTCGGGCAAGACATCCGGCTTCGCCTTCGCCGACGTGCTGTTCGCGATCGACCTGGGCACGCAGTTCGTGCTCGGCGACGCCTACGAGGACTGGCGCGGCAACCTGTACGACATCGCGATGGTCCCCGACCAGAGCACGCTCATCGAGTGGAGGCCGGGCCTGGACTCGGTCATCGGGGACTTCCACAAGCAGGACGGCACGCCGGTGCCACTGTGCCCTCGCAACATGGTCCGCCGCCTCGTCGCACGTCTCGCCGAGCAGGGGCTGACGGCGACGGTCGCCGTGGAGATCGAGGCGACGCTGTTCGAGGAGTCGATTCAGGAGGCCCGAGCCAAGGGCTATCGCGACCTGACTCCTCTCGGAGGCAGCACGGGCTCGACGTACCAGATCGCACGGTCCAGCGACTGGGTCGCCTACATGGAGGCGGTCACTCGGCGCCTGGACGCTCTCGGCATCGTCTGGGAGGCGTGGACGGACGAGGCCGCGCCCGGGCAGACCGAGCTGAACCTGGCACCGACGGACCCGATCAGGATCACCGACAACTGGGTGCGGACCAAGCAGGTCATGCGCGAGGTCGCGAACGACCTGGGCCACACGGTCACCTTCATGGCCAAGCCCACGGCCGGGTTCGGCCAGGGCGCTCACCTCAACCTGTCCCTGCAGCGGGACGGAGTGAACCAGTTCCACGCCGACGGCGAGCTCGCCGACCTGCTGCGGCACTCCGTGGGCGGCCTCATGGCGACGATGGCCGGCAACACGTCGATCGCGCTGCCGCAGATCACGTCGTACCGCCGCCTGGAGGACTTCAGCGGCCCGCCGACCACGATGAGCTGGGGCCTCAACAACAAGACCGCGGCGGTCCGGGCGATCACCCACCACCCGAAGTACTCGCGGCTGGAGTATCGCCTCCCCGGAGCCGACGTGAACCCCTACTACGCCGTGGCCGGAATGCTCGCAGGGATCCTGGCGGGCATCGAGGGCAAGATCGATCCCCCGCCCGAGGTCACCGACATGGCCTGGTGCCTGCCCGGACGCGCGGGGGTGGCCCGCATCCCCGACACGATGTCGAAGGCGTGGCGGGCCCTGGACGCCGACCCGCTGCTGCGTGAGTACCTCGGCGACGAGTTCGTCGACTTCTGGGTCGCCTCACGGCGGTGGGAGTGGATGGAGTTCCACACCAAGGGCGGTGACCCGTTCGCGCCGCTCTCGGAGTGGGAGTCCCTGCGCTACTTCGAGTTCGCATGAACAGGCCACTGATTGGCATCACCGGCCGCCGTTACCGGCTCGGTCTGGTGGCTGGCACCGACGACCGCTACGCCGCCATGGGGACGGATAGCTACATGTCCGACTTCGCGACCAGGATCGCCCGGGCGGGCGGGGTGCCCGTGCACCTGCCGTACGACGCCGCGCCCGAGGACGCCGTGGCCTGGCTGTCGGGCGTGGTGATCAGCGGCGGCCAGGACGTCCACCCGGCGCGCTGGGGAGGCGACACGGCCATCGTTCGCGAGGGCGATCCGCGGACCGACCCGGCCGTACACGACTCCGAGCGCGACGCCTACGAGATCGGGCTGGTCCGCGAGGCGCTCGCGCACCGCATCCCGGTTCTCGGCGTGTGCCGCGGGCTGCAGGTGATCAACGTGGCGCTGGGCGGCACCCTCGTGCCCGACCTCCCCGACGGCCCGGTCCAGCACCTCTCGCCGGAGTCGGCGCCGACGGACGGCACATCCGACCACACCGTGAGCTTCGTTCCCGGATCGATCGCCGCCGATCTCTTCGGCGAGCGCGCGATCACCAACTCCTGGCACCACCAGGCCGTCGACCGCTGCGGTGAAGGACTCGTCGTCACCGGCCGCACCAGCGACGGGGTGGTCGAGTCCGCGGAGCTTCGTGACCGTCCCCTGCTCGCGGTGCAGTGGCATCCCGAATGGATGGCCGGACCCGACCCGACGCTGCGGTGGCTCGTCGCCGAAGCGGCCGAACGTCTCCGCCTGAGCCCGGTGAACGCCGGATGAGCGTCCAGCAGACCCGTCAACCCGAGAGAGGTGAGAGATGACCGTGACGGCCGACCGCATGGCTCGTGATCCGTTCCCCGCAACCCTGACCGCACTGCTCGCCCAGCGCGCTGCCGACTCCGGCGACGCCGAGTTCCTCCGCTTCGAGGACCGGTCCTGGAGCTTCCGGGAGATCGACGCCTGGACGTCGCAGCTGGCCCACCGCCTGATCCGTGTCGAGGGGGTCGAGCCGGGCGACCGCGTGGCGGTCATGCTGCCCAACGTCGTGCAGTGGCCGGTGTTCTGGCTGGCCGCGCTCAAGGCCGGCGCGGTCGTCGTACCGATCAACTCGGCGTACCAGCGGGCCGACCTGGAGTTCGTCCTGACCGACTCCGGGGCCCGCGTCGTCGTCACCGACGGCGACCACCTGCCATTGGTGCGTGACGTCCTGGACGGCAACGCGATGCTCGCAGGCGTGCGGGTCGTCGACGTCGCGGCGGACGGCGCCGAGGCGTTCCCCGCCACCGCGCCCGACGTCGAGGCCGCGCCCAGCACCCTCGCCAACCTGCAATACACCTCCGGCACCACAGGGTTCCCCAAGGCGTGCATGCTGACGCACGACTACTGGGTGCGCAACGGGTGGCTCTGCGCCGCGGCTGCCGGCCTGCACGCCGAGGACGTTCTCCTCACCGCTCAACCGTTCTCCTACATGGACCCGCTGTGGAACGTGGCGGCAGCGCTGACCGTCGGAGCCCCGCTGGTGGTGCTGCCGCGCTTCTCGGCCTCTGGATTCTTCGCCGACGTACGGCGCCACCGGGTCACCTTCTTCTACGTCCTCGGATCCATGCCGACCCTGCTGTTCAAGCAGCCGCCGAATCCCCGCGACCGGGACAACGACCTCCGCCTGGTGTGGTGCTCCGGCATCCCCGCGGCCCTGCACGCGGACCTGGAGGCCCGGTGGGGCGCCCCATGGCGCGAGCTCTACGGCATGACCGAGTCCGGCTTCGACCTGGTCTCCCCGCTCGACGACGCCGCCACCGTCGGGACCGGCTCGGTCGGGACGCCCGTCCCCACCAAGCAGGTGCGCGTCGTGGACGCGGACGGCGCCGAGGTGCCCGACGGCGAGCCGGGTGAGCTGACCGTTCGCGGCCTGCCGATGATGCTGGGCTACTGGAACCGACCGGACGAGACGGCGCGCGTCGTGCGGGACGGTTGGCTGCACACGGGCGACGTCGTGGTCCGAGATCCCGACGGCGGCGTCAAAATCGTGGGTCGGATCAAGGACATGGTTCGTCGCGGTGGCGAGAACGTCGCCAGCGTCGAGGTCGAGGCGGTGCTCGAGCGTGATCCCGCAGTCGTGGGCGCGGCGGTCGTGCCCGAGCCTGACGAGGTGCTCGGCGAGGAGGTCAAGGTTTTCCTCCAGCTCGCCGACGGCGTGCCCGCCGACCGTGAGTCCGCCGAGGCGATCATCGGCCGTGCCCGCGATCAGTTGGCCCGGTTCAAGGTGCCGCGCTACGTCGAGTTCGTTGACGAGTTCCCGCGCACCCCGTCCGAGCGCGTCTCCAAGCCGACGCTGAGGGAGCGGGCGACTGCCTCCCCGGGCGTGGTCCACGACCTTCGCCCCGGCGGCCGGGCTCAGCCCGCGAAAGACGTGAGGCCGGGCTTCCTCGACGTCACGGTGGAGCAGGACGTCGCGATCCTGAGGTTCTGCCGACCGGAGAAGCTCAATGCCATGGACGTGGCCACGCGGGTGCACCTCGCGAGCGCCGTCCGCGAGCTCGGCACGGGCGCGAAGGTGCGCGGCATCGTGCTGACCGGCACGGGCCGGGCGTTCTCGGCGGGGGAGGACCTCAGCGCGGTCCCGAGTTCGTACGACGACGTCCGGGTCGCGTTCGAGACCTTCCACGACATCACCCGGGCGATCCTCGAGACCCGGGTCCCGGTCATCGCGGCCGTCAACGGGCTGGCCGTCGGGGGTGCCTCCGAGATCACGCTGTGCTGCGATGCCCGGATCGGGACGCCGGCGACCGAGTTCTACCAGCCCGAGAACGCCCGCGGCATCACGATCTCCAACGCTTCCAGCGTGCTTCTGCCGCGGCTGGTGGGCGGCCACGCCCTGCCCATGGTGCTCGGGTCCGGACGCCTGCCCGCCGAGGAGGCACTGCGGATCGGCCTCCTCTCCGAGATCGTCGAACCGGACCGGCTCGTCGCGCGCGCGGTGGAGACGATCCTTCGGTGGACGCCGGCGAACAACACAACGGTGCAGCACCTGGAGCTGTTGCGGCCCGGAATGGCGGAGATCGAGGCCGCCTTCGCGCGCGAGGACGTCGCTGCGAAGCAGGCGTGGGACGACGGGGTCTACCGCGCCGGGATCGAGAGCTTCTGGGAGACCAAGGGTGCGGCCGGCACACGTGAGCCCGTCGAGACAGGAGCCCGCTCGTGATCCGCACCGAGGCAGCGGTGATGGTTGCCGCGAACCAGCCGCTGGTCGTGACCGAGATCCAGGTCGACGAGCCCGAGCCGCACGAGGTGCGGATCGCGGTCTCCCATGTCGGTCTGTGCCACAGCGACCTGCACTACCTGACCGGCAGTGTGCCGATCGAGGCACCCGTCGTACTGGGGCACGAGGTGGCCGGAGTCGTCGAGTCTGTGGGCGCGGCTGTCAGCACCGTCGTGCCGGGTGACCGGGTCGTCGGCGTGCTTACCCCGTCCTGCGGCAGGTGCACCAACTGCGAAGCAGGTCGCTCCACCCAATGTCAGCGGACCGAGGAGATTCGACGCCGCCCGCGGCCGGCCTTCCAGGACGCACACGGAGCGCCGATCGGGCGGCTCGGCGACCTGGGTGCCTTCTCGCGACACATCCTGCTGCGCGAGAACGCCCTCGCCAAGCTGCCCGACGACGTCGACACGCGCGTCGGCTGCCTACTGTCCTGCTGCGTTATCACAGGCGTGGGCGCGGTCTTCCACGGCGCCGAGGTGCGTCCCGGCAGCACCGTCGCCGTCATCGGCTGCGGCGGCGTCGGCTCGGCGATCATCCAGGGAGCTCGGCTTGCGGGGGCGTCGGCCGTCGTCGCCATCGACCTCGACGAGGCGCGTCTGGACGCCGCGCGTGAGTACGGCGCCACCCACGTGGTCAACGGCGCGACCGGCGATGTCGCTGCGGCCGTGCGCGAGCAGCTCGGCAACGGTGTCGACTACTCGTTCGAGGCCGTCGGATCGGCACGCACCGCGGAGACCGCGTTGGCCGTGCTGCGCCCGACTGGCACCGCATGCCTGGTTGGGATCGCGCCCGGCGGGACCCACCTGAACCTTCCGGCCGAGGCCTTCTTCTTCCAGGAGAAGCGGCTCATCGGCTCCTACATGGGCTCAGGCCAGGCGCGCGAGGACATCCGGCAACTCGCCGAGCTCTACCGCCAGCGCCGGCTCCTGCTCGACGAGATGGTCACCAAGGTGATCGGGCTCGCCGACATCAACGCAGGCTTCGACGCCATGACGTCCGGCGATGTGACGCGCATCGTCGTCGACCTCCAGTCCTGACCCGCGTCACGAGGTGATTCCATGTCCACCACTCACATCCCACTGCCCCGGCCGGTGAACTATCTCGCCGACGAGTGGGCCGAGACCGAGAGCCTTCCGGGCGCGTGGAACCTCGACCCCAACACGCGTCAGCCCGTGCACGCGATGGCAACCACTGCCGCGGCCGACGTCGAGCGGGCGCTGCTGCACGCCGAGAAGGCCTACGACGTGGGCGTCTGGGACGACGGCGCCCGCCGGGAACGGGCCGAGATGCTCGAGCGGGTCGCCGCGAACCTCGAGGATCGCATCGAGGACATCGCTCGCGCGGACTCGATGACCAGCGGCGTCCCGATCAGCGCGACACGCGCACTGGCGGCGTTCCTGCCCGCGCGCGTGCGATCGACAGCTGCCGACGTGGTCAGCATCCCCCGGGTGAGGCAGCTGGAGGCGGGGGGTCGCGACGTACGGCTCCATCGCCTGCCGTGGGGTCCTGCCGCGATCCTCACTCCCTGGAACGGGCCGAGCTTCATCCCGGCCGCGAAGGTCGTCAGCGCCGTTGCCGCTGGTTGCCCGGTCATCCTGAAGCCGTCCGAGCACGCACCCAGCAGCGCCCAGATCGTCGTCGAGTGCTTCGTCGCGGCAGGGTTGCCCACGGGTGCCCTCCAACTGCTGCACGGCACCGGCGACGTCGGCGCTCGGCTGACCTCGGACCCACGCGTGAAGGTGGTCTCCTTCACCGGCGGCCCGGGAGCGGGTCGTGCGATCGCGCGTGCCGCGGCCGAGGACTTCAAGGTCCTGCAGCTCGAGCTCGGGGGCAACAACCCCGTGCTAGTCCTGGAGGACGCTGACGTCGGCGTCGCGGCCGACGGCATCATCGAGGGACTGACCAAGCTGAACGGGCAGTGGTGTGAGGGACCGGGCAAGGTCCTTGCTCACCGACACCTGGCCGGTCCGCTCCTGGTTGCCCTCGAGCAGCGGATCGCCGAGCTGCGGATCGGTCACTCGCTCGACGAGGACGCGGATCTCGGTCCGATCTCCAACGAGCCCCACTACGAGACCTTGCAGACCCGGATCGACGGCCTGCGTCGCGCCGGCGCACGGATCTCCCAACCGGCCGGGCTCCCGGACCTCGCCGGCTTCTTCCTATCCCCGACAGTGGCTTCGGGAGTCGATCCTGCGGACGCGACCGCCGAACTGTTCGGTCCGGTGATCTCCCTGCATGCGGTCGACTCGGATGCGGAGGCGCTGCGGATCGCGAACCACAACCCCTCGGGGCTCGACGCCTACGTCTTCGGCACGGACCTCGACCATGCGATCGAGATCGGCTCGCGCGTGCAATCCGGCGAGGTCCGGATCAACGGGGCGAAGCTCGCCGACTTGGGCGACGACTCGGCGCAGAGCTTCTGGGGTCCGGCGGGCATCGGAGGTCATGGTCCGGCCGAGTCCGTGCGCGTCTTCTGTGGCGATCGAGTCGTCGGGGTGGACTCGCCGGACCTGCCGATCTAGCAGCGGCCTCTTACGTCGCTCTACTCACCCATCGACTCGCGCAGCCTGGAGGCGCTCTGATGACTGCAACCCACGAAGAAAGTTGCTCGCCTGCTCGAGCGTCGAGGCGCGGCCTGCTGACCGGCGGAGCGGCCGCTGCGGCCGCCTCCCTCTTGCTCGGCCGGGAACCAGCAAACGCCGCCGGGGCCGACGAACCCGTCGTTGGGGCGCGCACAGCCGATGTCGTCGTGATCGGTGCGGGCATCTCCGGGCTCACGGCTGCCCGCCGACTCGCGCAGGCGGGCAAGAAGGTCGTCGTGCTCGAGGCGAGCGACCGAGTGGGCGGTCGCACCCACCGGCTCGACCTCGGATCCGGGCTGACGACCGAGGGCGGCGGACAGTGGATCGCCCCCAGCCAGGACCGGGTGCTCGCCCTCATCGCGGAGCTCGGCCTGACGACCTTCAAGACCTACAACGAGGGCCGGTCGATCTACTACCGCAAGGGCAAGCGCGCGCTCTACACGGGAACCATTCCGCCCACGCAGTCGATCACCGCGCTCCCGGCGTTCCTCCAGGCCGAGACGCAGCTGGGTGCGATGGCGGCGACGGTGCCCGCGGGCCGCCCCTGGGAGGCGCTCCTCGCCCAGACCTGGGACCGGACCACGTTCGGTGACTGGCTCGACCGCAACGTGCTCGACGCCGAGGCCCGCTGGTTGATCGGGCTCGGGTACACCTTGGTCACCTGCCAGG
This sequence comes from Nocardioides stalactiti, assembly GCF_014180715.1. Lineage (GTDB taxonomy): Bacteria > Actinomycetota > Actinomycetes > Propionibacteriales > Nocardioidaceae > Nocardioides > Nocardioides stalactiti. The sequence goes on from NZ_JACEFC010000009.1 coordinate 50,890, forward strand.
ACCCACACGCCACGTCCTTGCTGTACATGCTGAACTTCTTCAACACCTCTGGCGGGTTCGAGGAGCCGATCTCGGTCGCCGGCGGTGCCCAGGACTCACGCGTCGACGGTGGCACCTGGCTGATCTCGGCCCGGATGGCCGACCAGATGCCGAAGGGAGCGGTCGTCCTCGGCTCACCGGTGTCCGAGATCCGTGGCTGGGGCACCGACCGGGTGACCGTCGTCTCCAAGCGCGCGACCATCACCTGTCGCCAGGTGATCGTCGCGATGTCGCCGACGGAAGCGACACGCATCCACTTCACCCCCCACCTGCCCTCTCGAACGGCGGGGCTGCAGCGCAACGGCGGCAGCGGAACCATGAGCAAGCTCTTCATGGTCTACGACACCCCGTTCTGGCGACAGGGCCTGAACGCCGGCGCACCGCTGAACGGTCAGGTGATCAGCGATCTGATGATGACGCCGTACGTCGCAGACAACTCACCCGCCGATGGCAGCAAAGGCGTGCTGGTGACGTTCATGGTGGCCGACTCGCCCGTACCCAACCCCTACCTGCGCTGGAGCGACGACGTAGTCAACGACGCCACCCTCCGCGCATCTCGTCTGGGGGAGGACCTGGCGACCGTGTTCGGCGACGAGCGGTTCAGGAGCGGTCGTTACGCCGAGAAACTGTGGACCAACGAACCCTGGATTCATGGCTGCGTGAACATGACCGCGCCGGGCGTCCTCACGACGTACGCCGACGCGCTCACAGCGCCCAACGGGAACGTCCACTGGGCCGGCTCGGACACTTCCATCGGGAATCATCCCTCCTACATGGAAGGTGCGGTGGTCGCCGGCGAGCGGGCAGCCGACGAAGCAGTCGCATCGATGAGGTGACAGTCGCCGGCCTCGGCGTGTCTCACGAGGACACCGGAAGGCGGGCGTGTCGTGCACTACGGAACAATGCCGGATCCCGGCGAGGCCCCCAATGCCGATGGCCCCGGGGAGTCCCGGGGCCATCGGCGATCGAATATGAGTAATTCGATCAGTTTACGACCTAGATGTCGTAGTAGAGCTCGAACTCGTGCGGGTGCGGGCGCAGCTGCACGGGGGCGATCTCGTTCTCGCGCTTGTAGTCGACCCAGGTCTCGATCAGGTCGGGCGTGAAGACGTTGCCCACCGTCAGGAACTCGTGGTCGGCCTCGAGGGCGTCGAGGACGGCACCGAGGGAGGTCGGCACCTGGGCGATCTCGGCCATCTCGTCCGGCGGGAGCTCGTAGATGTCCTTGTCGATCGGGGCGGCCGGCTCGGTCTTGTTCTGGATGCCGTCGAGGCCCGCGAGCATGAGCGCCGAGAACGCGAGGTACGGGTTCGCCGACGGGTCGGGGAAGCGGGTCTCGATGCGCTTGGCCTTGGGGTTGGTGCCCGTGATCGGGATCCGGACCGACGCGGAGCGGTTGCGCGAGGAGTAGACCAGCGAGATCGGGGCCTCGTAGCCCGGCACCAGGCGGTGGTAGGAGTTCACCGTCGGGTTGGTGAACGCCAGCAGCGCGGGGGCGTGCTTGAGGATGCCGCCGATGTACCAGCGAGCGGTGTCGGAGAGGCCGCCGTAGCCGGTCTCGTCGTAGAACAGCGGGTCCCCGCCCTTCCACAGCGACTGGTGCACGTGCATGCCCGAGCCGTTGTCACCGAAGATGGGCTTCGGCATGAAGGTGACCGACTTGCCCTGCTCCCATGCGGTGTTCTTGATGAGGTACTTGAACTTCATCACGTCGTCCGCGGCCTTGAGCAGCGTGTCGAAGCGGTAGTTGATCTCCGCCTGGCCGGCGGTGCCGACCTCGTGGTGCGCCCGCTCGACCTGGAGGCCGCAGGCCTCGAGGTTCTTGACCATGTCGGCGCGCAGGTCGCTGTAGTGGTCGTAGGGCTCGACGGGGAAGTAACCACCCTTGAGGCGGGTCTTGTAGCCCTTGTTGTTGCCCTCCTCCTCGCGGCCCGAGTTCCACCAGCCCTCGACGGAGTCGATGTGGTAGTAGCCCTCGTTCACGCCGGTGGAGTACCGGACGTTGTCGAAGATGTAGAACTCGGCCTCGGGGGCGAAGTACGCCGTGTCCGCGATGCCGGTGGTGTTGAGGTAGGCCAGCGCCTTCTTCGCGATGTTGCGCGGGTCGCGGCTGTAGGGCTCACCGGTGATCGGGTCGTGGATGAAGAAGTTCAGGTTGAGCGTCTTCGACTTCCGGAACGGGTCGATGTAGGCAGTGGTCGGGTCGGGGAACAGCGACATGTCCGACTCGTTGATCGCCTGGAAGCCGCGGATCGACGAGCCGTCGAAGCCGAGGCCGTCGTCGAAGACCGACTGGTCGAACGACGAGACCGGCACGGTGAAGTGCTGCATGATGCCCGGCAGGTCGCAGAAGCGGACGTCGACCATCTCGACGCCTTCGTCCTTGATGAACTTGAGCAGCTCTTCGCTGTTGTTGAACATTCGTTCCTCCTGGGCTGGGGACGACCCAGCCATCGGTCAGCCACTGACAATCGCTCAGCAACCTACCGAATGCCCCAGGGTGCGCACAGCCCCGCCATGTTTCGTCCGTGTAAACAACCCCGAGAACGCCTGCTGCCCCCGCCCAGGGAGGGAACGGAGGCAGCGGCGCGGAGGGTCTGGTCAGCGGATGAAGAGCATCTCCTGGTACGTCGGCAGCGGCCACAGGTCGTCGGCGATGAACGTCTCGATCTCGTCGGCCGCCTCGCGGATCTGCAGCATCGCCGGCAGCACGGCGTCGCGGTAGTAGGCCGCCTCGGCGAGGCCCTCGTGGTCGTGCGAGGCCGCCTTCGCGTCGTCCAGCGCGGTGATCCCGGCGCGCAGCGCCGCGATCATCTCGGTCACCCGCACCAGGTCGGTCGTGTCGCCGTCGATGCCGGCGGCCTTGAGCGCAGCCACGTTGGAGGCGAGCTCGGTCTGGTAGCGGACCGCAGCCGGGAGGATCGTGGTCTTCGCGATCTCACCGGTCAGGTTCGCCTCCACGTTGACCGTCATGACGTACTGCTCCACGCCGATCTCGAAGCGGGACTCGAGCTCGGCCTCGCTGAAGACGCCGTACGTCGAGAACAGCTTCTTCGCCTCGGGGCTGGTGTACTCCGGCAGCGCGTCGACGGTGGTCCGCAGGTTCTTCAGACCACGGACCTCGGCCTCGGCGTGCCACTCCTCGGAGTAGCCGTTGCCGTTGAAGACCACGGAGCCGTGCTGCTCCATCACCTTGGCGAGCACGTTCTGGACCGCGACGTTGAACTCGGTGCCCGCGGCGATGGCGGCCTCCAGGTCGGTCGCGATGAAGTCCAGCGCCTCGGCCATGATCGTGTTGATGACGACCATCGGGGCAGCCACCGTCTGGTTCGAGCCCGCGGCGCGGAACTCGAAGCGGTTGCCGGTGAAGGCCATCGGCGAGGTCCGGTTGCGGTCGCCCGCGTCCTTGGTCAGGTCCGGCAGGGTGTCGACGCCCACGGACAGGACGCCCTTCTGCTTCGAGGAGGTCGCTCCGCCCTGGGCGATCTGCTCGAAGACGTCCTGGAGCTGGTCGCCGAGGAAGATCGAGATGATCGCCGGGGGAGCCTCGTTGGCGCCCAGGCGGTGGTCGTTGCCGGCCGAGGCGATCGAGAGACGCAGCAGGCCGCCGTACTGGTGGACCGCGCGGATGACCGCGGCGCAGAAGACGAGGAACTGCGCGTTGTCGTGCGGGTTGTCGCCGGGGTTGAGGAAGTTGCCCTGGTTGCCGTTGCCGAACGAGAAGTTCACGTGCTTGCCCGAGCCGTTGACGCCCGCGAACGGCTTCTCGTGGAAGAGGCACTCGAAGCCGTGCACCTTGGCGATCGACTTGAAGGTCGACATGAGGACCTGCTGGTGGTCCGAGGCGAGGTTCGCCTTCTCGAAGACCGGGGCGATCTCGAACTGGCCGGGCGCGACCTCGTTGTGGCGGGTCTTGGCCGGCACCCCGAGCTTGAACAGCGCCCGCTCGGTGTCGTGCATGAAGCCGAGGACCCGCTCGGGGATCGCGCCGAAGTAGTGGTCGTCGAACTCCTGGCCCTTCGGGGGCTTGGCGCCGAACAGCGTCCGGCCGGCGTTGAGCAGGTCGGGACGGGAGTTCACGAACGAGGTGTCGACCAGGAAGTACTCCTGCTCGGGACCGCAGTAGGACACCACGTTGTCGATGTCGGTGTGGCCGAAGAGGGCCAGCACGCGCTGGGCCTGCTCCGACATCGCGTGCTGCGAGCGCAGCAGCGGGGTCTTGTGGTCGAGCGCCTCACCGGTCATCGAGACGAAGATCGTCGGGATGCACAGGGTGTTCCCGTTCGGGTTCTCCAGGATGTAGGCGGGGGACTGGACGTCCCAGCCGGTGTAGCCGCGGGCTTCGAAGGTCGCGCGGATGCCACCGTTGGGGAACGAGGAGGCGTCGGGCTCGCCCTGCACCAGGGTCTTGCCGGAGAACTCCCACACGGCCGTCCCGTCGCCGACCGGCTCCATGAAGGAGTCGTGCTTCTCCGCGGTGAGGCCGGTCAGCGGGTAGAAGACGTGCGCGTAGTGCGTGACGCCCTTCTCCATCGCCCAGTCCTTCATCGCGGCGGCGACGACGTCGGCGACGGCCGGGTCGAGCTTCTCACCCTTCTGGATCGTCGCGGCGACGGACTTGAACACCGACTTCGGCAGACGCTTCTGCATCACCGCCAGGGAGAAGACGTTCTCGCCGAAGATGGCGCCGGTCTTCTCGGCGACGTCGAAGAAGGCGGCCGGCGCCTCGTTGGCCTCGATGTCGCGGATCGCGCCCAAGCGGGTCGGGTTCGCAGTCATGTGGATCTCCCTGGTGGTCGTGGCAAGCGCTCGCGTGAGCGACCTCCGGGTGACCGTAGGTTGTCCAGATTTCGCTGGGTTGCCCGAATGTTTCGGGGACGTAACAGGTTCCCGGGTCAGGCGCCGGACGTCGTGAGCCGTCGGTACGTCGGCATGGTGACGGTCGCGGTGCCGGCCAGGATGTCGTGGAGTCCCCGGCCGTCCTGGCGGAAGACCAGCGGCGGGATGACGAGCGCGATCGCCACCTGGCGACCCAGCAGCGTCAACGGGTTGCGCAGCGACCCGCGCCCGGCCGCGGGGACCACCCGCAGCCCGGTCACCAGCTTGCCGAACGAGCCGCCGAGGAGCCAGGTGAACAGCGCCGCCTCGACGACGAAGACGATGAGCGGCAGGAAGTCCGAGGCGGTCGTCTCGGGGCGGGTGTACTCCTCGAGCCCGACCGCCGCGATGACGACCAGGGTCGAGGCGAACCAGTCGACCAGGAGCGCCAGGATCCGGCGGCCCCAGGACGCGGTGGGGAACGGCACCGCCGTGCCGGAGGGCGCGCTGGTCATCAGCGACCGCGCAGGTTCCCCCGCATGCCCTTCATGCTGGTCGGCACCGGGCCACGGGGGAGCGGGACCTTGGGCCGCTGGGCATCGAGCGCCTTGAGCCGCATGAGCAGGTCGGTCTGCTCGGCGGGCTTGACCTGGCGGCCGAGCTTGCGGACGTGCTTGACGAGCTTGGGCAGCGGGACCAGGCCCTCGCCCGTGCCGACGAGCACCTCGTGCACAGGGAAGTCGGCCGCGACCCGCTCGTGCTTCTTGCGCTCGCTCAGCATGAGCTGGCGCAGCCGGTTGGGGTTGCCCTCGCCGACGAGGATGATGCCCGGCGGGCCCACGACGCGGTGGACCATGTCCTGCTGCTTGGTGAAGCCGACGACCTCCTCGAGCTGCCACCCGCGGCGCAGCATCGTCAGCGCGCGAGCGCCGGCGCCGACCTGGCCCTCCATCCGCGAGTACGCGGCCTTCTGGGCGCGACGGCTGAAGACGATCATCATCGCGAGGAAGCCGAAGAGGATGCCGCTGATGATCGCCATCACCAGGCTGAAGACGCCGCCTCCGGGGAGGAGGAAGAAGAAGATGCTGAAGCCGATCCCGCCGAACAGCAGGAACGCGCCCAGCATCCAGAAGCCGATGGCGCGGTCGACCTGCCTGGTCATCCGGTAGGTCTCGAGGATCTGCCGGCGACGGCTCATCGTCGTCGGGTCAAGCGGAGTGCTCATGCGTGGCTGTCCTGCATCTCTTTCCGAGTGTCTGCTGAGGCCTCACGGGTCTCGAGCGCCTGACGGTACAGGCGTCCGGCACGGTACGACGAACGCACCAGCGGTCCTGAGAGGACCCCGGCGAACCCGATGTCGGTGGCCTCGGCCTGGAGCTCGACGAACTCCTCGGGCTTCACCCAGCGCTCGACGGGGTGGTGCCGCACCGAGGGACGGAGGTACTGGGTGATGGTCAGCAGCTCGCAGCCGGCGTCGTGCAGGTCGCGCATCGCCTGGCTGACCTCCTCGCGGGTCTCGCCCATGCCGAGGATGAGGTTGGACTTGGTGACCAGTCCGAACGCACGCGCCTGCGTGATCACGTCGAGGGACCGCTCGTAGCGGAACGCGGGCCGGATCCGCTTGAAGATCCGCGGCACCGTCTCGACGTTGTGGGCGAGCACCTCGGGCCGCGACTCGAAGACCTCGGCGAGCAGGTCGGGCTGTCCGTTGAAGTCCGGGATCAGGTTCTCGACGCCGGTCCCCGGGTTGAGCTCGTGGATCGCGCGGACCGTCTCGGCGTACAGCCAGGCGCCGCCGTCCTCGAGGTCGTCGCGGGCGACGCCGGTGATGGTGGCGTACTTCAGCTGCATCTTCTGGACCGACTCGGCGACCCGTCGGGGCTCGTCACGGTCGAGCGGCTGGGGCTTGCCGGTGTCGATCTGGCAGAAGTCGCAGCGGCGGGTGCACTGGTCGCCGCCGATGAGGAACGTGGCCTCGCGGTCCTCCCAGCACTCGAAGATGTTGGGGCAGCCCGCCTCCTGGCAGACCGTGTGCAGGCCCTCGGACTTCACCAGGCTCTGGAGCGCGGTGTACTCCGGTCCCATCTTGGCCCGGGTCTTGATCCAGGAGGGTTTCCGCTCGATCGGGGTCTCGGCGTTGCGGACCTCGAGACGGAGGAGCTTGCGGCCTTCCGGGGTGGGGGCAGTCACCCCTCCAGCCTACCGTTCGTCAGGGCACATCCCGCTTTTGGAACGTCGCCACCGACGCCGCCAACGCGACCGCGAGGACCGGCCCCAGGAAGGCGAGCGCCCGCCCGAGCGAGAGGGTCTTCTCGACCGAGCAGATCTCCATCCCGCCGCCGCCGAGGTCGTCGCCGCAGGGCACCTCGGCCCAGTACGTCGTACCGTCGAGGATGATCGCCCCGATGTTGAGGCCGGGGTTCCAGACCGAGTCGATGCCGATCACGGCGAGCACGATCCCGCCGGCGACGCTCACGGCGAGCAGTACGCCCAGCGCGGCGACCGTGCTGCGGAAGAACATCGTCAGCCCGTAGCCGGCCAGCGCGGCGGCTGCGGCGACGCCCGCACCCCGCCAGCCGCTCTGGAGGCAGTCGAGGAGCAGGCCGTCGCCGATGGGGATGTCCCGGGAGCGGGCGACGAGCCCGAGGGCCAGCCAGTAGAGGGAGACGACCACGAACGTGAACGCGCCGGCCAACACCGAGACGACCAGTCCCTTGGCTCCCCAGACCCGCGCCCGGCGCGGCTCGAACAGCAGTTGGTTGCTCACCGATCCGCTCGCCCAGTCGTGGCCGGCGAACGTCGTCCCGGCCAGCATCATCAGGATCGCGAGCAGGATCACGATCGCCAGCCCCGAGCCCTCCTCACGCTCGGCGGCGAGGTCCAGCGGATTCCAGTACGCGTACCACTCGGCGCGCGGCAGGATGCTGTCCTCGCAGCTGGCCTGGATGTCGTCGGGCAGGGGGCGGCCCAGGTAGTTCTCGGGCTTGTTCAGGCAGCGCCGCAGGTCGCGCTGCACGTAGGGCTGAGCGGCGTCCGCTGCTGCTTGTGCCTCCGCCTCGGCGAGCGCGTCGTCGGACGGCGGCCGCGAGTTCAGGGTCGTGGCGACGCCGATGACCAGCGGCAGGACGACAGCGAGCGCGAGGATCACGAGGACCGCCCGCCGGCACAGCAGCCGGGTCAGCTCGACCTGGAGGAGCCGCTTCATGCGACCGCCTCCCCGCTCGTCCCGGGATGGCCGTCGCCGCCGAGCTGCTCGCCCTCGGTGAGCTGGAGGAAGTAGGACTCGAGGTCCGCACGCAGCGGTGCCAGCTCGGTGAGCCAGACGCCGGCCTCCCCGAGGACCCGGGTGATCTCGCCGGGGGTCTCGGCGTCGACGTGGAGCTCGCCGTCGATGGTCGCGGGGGCGAAGCCGGCGGCGACGAGGAGCGCGGTGGCGGCGGCCGGGTCGGGCACCTTCACCCGGTACGACGTGCCGACCTCGAGCAGCTCGTCGACCGTGCCGGAGGCGAGCAGACGACCGTTGCCGATGATGGTCGCGGAGGTGCACACCTGCTGCACCTCGGCCAGGATGTGCGAGCTCAGCAGGACGGTCACACCGGACGCCCCGAGGTCGCGGATGGTCTCGCGGATCTCCCGGATGCCGGCGGGGTCGAGCCCGTTGGTCGGCTCGTCGAGGATGAGCAGGTCCGGCTGCTTGAGCAGGGTGGCCGCGATCGCGAGCCGCTGCTTCATCCCCAGCGAGTAGGCCTTGTAGCGGTCGTTCTCACGGCCGCCGAGCTTCACCGTCTCGATCGCCTCCTCGACCCGCTCGGCAGGCGCGCCGATGACCGCCGCGAGCAGCTGGAGGTTGCGCCGACCGCTGAAGTTGGGCGAGAACTTCGGCGACTCCACGACCGCGCCGACCCGCCCGATCACCTGCGGCAGGTGATCGGGGACGGGCTCGCCGAACAGCCGCATCGTCCCGCTGGTCGGTCGGGCCAGGCCGAGCAGCATCCGGATGGTCGTGGTCTTGCCCGAGCCGTTGGGCCCGAGGAAGCCGTGCACGCCGCCGGCCGGCACGGCCAGGTCGAGTCCCTGGACGGCCACCCGTCGTTCGCCGCGCAGGCTCGTGAACACCTTGCGCAGTCCGGTCGTCTCGATGACGAGGTCGCTCACCCGAAAGCCCCCTGTAGTAGTCCGTCCCCTCCGGACGGTCAGACGATCCGACCACGCAAAAGGTTGGCCGGGACGCGGGACACGCCGTCGTTACCGGTTCAGGCGTCGGGCGCGGACCGTCCCGTGCCGAGGGCTCAGAGGGTGGGCGTGAGCAGGGGGATCCGCGGCGCGCGGCCGGGCTCGGGGCGCGGCTCGTAGTCGGGCGTCGCCGCGTAGGGCTGCCACGCGAGCAGTGCGGCGAGGTGTCGTCGTACGGCGGGCAGCACGTCGCGGACCGTGACGTCGCGGCCGAGCTCCTGGGACAGCGAGGTGACGCCGGCGTCGGCGATGCCGCAGGGGACGAACCGGTCGTACCAACCGAGGTCGACGTCGCAGTTGAGCGCGAAGCCGTGCATGGTGACGCCGCGGCTGACCCGGATGCCGATCGCCGCGATCTTGCGCTCCGGGCCACGCTCGTCGGCCTGGAGCCAGACGCCGCTGCGGCCCGGGACGCGCGCGGTGGTCACACCGAGCTCGGCGCACACCGCGATGAGGGCCTCCTCGACCCGGCGGACGTAGTCGACGACCTTGACGTGGTCGGGCAGCCGCACGATCGGGTAGCCGACGAGCTGACCGGGCCCGTGGAAGGTGATCTTGCCGCCGCGGTCGACGTCGATGACCTGGGCGCCGCCGGGGTCGGCCGGCCGCTCGTGGGGGTCGGTCCGCTTGCCGGCGGTGAAGACGGGCGGATGCTCGAGCAGCAGGACGGTGGGCGGACGTTCCCCCGCGGTGACCGCGGCGTGGACCTCGCGCTGGAGCTCCCAGGCCGCGAGGTAGTCGACGGCGTCGGCACCGAGGCCGGCCTCGCGGAACTCCAGTTCGGTCACGCCTCGAGGGTACTCGCCGAGGCCGCGAGACCGGTCGCGACCACCGCCTCGACGTCGGGGTCGGCGAAGGCGTAGCCGAGGTCGAGCAGCGCCTGCGGGCGGGTGTTGACCGAGCCCAGGAGCTCGGGGGAGACCCGGCCGGTCGCCACCTTGAGGAGCGGTGCCGGGACGGCGGCGAACGAGGGGCGGTTCAACGCGGCCGCGAGGGCCTTGGTGAACGCGGCGTTGGTGGGCGTCTCGACGCAGGTCATGTTGACGGGCCCGCTCGCGGTGGGGTGCTCGACGAGGAAAGCGGCCGCACCCACCCAGTCGCGCAGCGAGATCATCGGCATGTGCTGGCGGCCGTTGCCGAGCTTGCCGCCGAGGCCGCCCTTGAAGAGCAGCCGGAGCTGTTGGAGGGGGGCGCTGGAGCGGTCCATCACGGGCGAGGTCCGCAGGAACACCACCCGCCCACCCGCGTCGATGGCCGGCTGGGCCGCGGCCTGCCAGACGCGGCACACCTCGGTCATCAGGGTGTGGCCGCGGGTGTCGGCGGCCTCGGTCAGGAGGGCGCCGCCGTGGTCGCCGGACCAGGCCACGGCGTTGCCGGCGACGAGGTACGGCGGCGCCGGGGCCGCCGCGACGGCGCGGGCGAGCGTCTCGGTCGTCTGCACCCGGGAGTCCCGGAGCTCGGTCGACCACTTCTTGGAGTGCGGGTTGCCGAGGGTCGGCGAGCCGGCGAGGTTGACCACCACGTCGGCCGCTGCGATCAGCTCCGCGTCCACCTCGCCGACAGCCGGGTCCCACGTCGACTCGTCGGGCAGGCTCGTCGGACGTCGGACCAGTGCCGTGACCCGGTGGCCCCTGCGCTCGAGCTCGCTGCGCAGGTGGGTCCCGAGGAAGCCGGAGCTCCCGGCCATGACGATCGACATCTCACCCATGAGGTCAGCCTGACACGACGGTGTTCAACCCAGGTCCACGAACCCGCACACTTCGGTCGTCGAACCCGCACACTTCGGTCGTCGAACCCGCACACTTCGTGCAGGTTCGGCGACCGAAGTGTGCGGGTTCGTGGGCTCAGACCTCGAAGGCGGCGGCCTCGAGGCGGGCCTTGACGTCCTGGAGGAAGCGGCCGGCGTCGGCACCGTCGACGAGGCGGTGGTCGTAGGTGAGCGCGAGGTAGCACATGTGCCGGATCGCGATCGTCTCGCCGAGGTCGGGGTCGTCGATGACGACGGCGCGCTTCACGACGGCACCCGGACCGAGGATCGCGACCTGCGGCTGGTTGATGATCGGGGTGTCCCACAGGGCGCCCACGCTGCCGAGGTTGGTGATCGTGAAGGTGCCGCCCGACAGCTCGTCGGGACCGATCTTGTTGGAGCGGGTGCGGCTCGCGACGTCGGCGATCTTCTTGGCCAGCCCCGAGATCGCCAGGTCACCGGCGTCCTTGACGACCGGCGTCAGCAGGCCCTTCTCGGTGTCGACGGCGAACGCGATGTTCTCGCGGTCGTGGTAGGTGATCTCGCCCTTCTCCATGTCGAGCGTCGCGTTGAGCGCCGGGTGCTGCTTGAGCGCGTCGATCGACGCCTTGGCGAAGAACGGCAGGAACGACAGCTTCACACCCTCGCGGGCGAGGAAGTCGGCCTTCGACGCCTCTCGCAGCCGCGCGATGTTGGTGACGTCGACCTCCACCACCTGGGTGAGCTGTGCGGAGATCTGGACCGACTCGACCATGCGCTGGGCGATGATCTTGCGCAGTCGGCTGACCGGGACCGTCTGGCCGCGCAACGGCGACGGGGTCGTCGACGGTGCGGCAGCAGCCGGCGCGGCGGCGGCCGGGGCAGCGGCTGCCGGCGCGGCGGGCT
>NZ_JACEFC010000090.1 GCF_014180715.1 Nocardioides stalactiti
GTCGCCGGTCACGGTGTCGGCCCCCGCGCCGCCGTGGACGCACTCGACGTCGTCAGCCACGGAGTCGCCCTCCGCCGCCTCGCCGCTGGCGCCGTCCACCCCGATCGTGACGGTCACGGGCGCCCGCCGCTCGGCGTAGCTCACGCAGTCCGTGCCGGTGCCGCCCGTCATCGTGTCGGCGCCGGGCCCGCCGGTGAGGGTGTTGCTGAGGGCGTTCCCGAGGAGGACGTCGTCCCCGGCCCCTCCGATCGCCCGCTCGAACTGGGCGAAAACGGTGTCGTCCTCACCGGCCTCGCCACTGACGGCACCTCCGTTGAGGTCCACCGTGACGGAGCCGGTCCGCCCCTGGTAGCTGACCGTGTCGGTGCCCTCGCCCGCGAACAGCAGGTCGGTGCCGCGGCCGCCGTTGATCCGGTCGTCGCCGGCCAGGCCGCTCAGCGTGTTCGGGCCCGGGGACCCGGTCAGGACGTCGTCGTGGGTCGACCCGACGACGCGCTCGACGTCCGCGCTGACGAGGTCGCTCTCGCCCGGCCGGCCGTCGTCGGCGATGCCGTTGAGGGAGACGCTCACCCCCGCGGGGGAGAGCGAGTAGCTGACCGTGTCGGTCCCGTCGCCGCCCACGAGCGTGTCCGTGCGGTTGCCGCCCTCGATCAGGTCGTCGCCGGCGCCGCCGTCGATCGCGGCGGGGAGGGGGATGAGTCGGCTGGCCGTCGCCCGGTCGTCCCCGGGGCCGAGGCTCACGGTGATCGACGTGAGGCCGACGAGCGGGCAGACGACCCGGTCGGGCGTGACCCCGGGCGAGCAGGCTGCTCCCACCGTCGGCGGGAGCAGGCTGTCGACCACCACCACCGTGCTCCCGTCGGGATACATCCCGATCCGGTTCGCGCCGTCGGCGGCCGCGGTGACGACCAGCGTGGTGCCGTCGATGCCGACGACCGCGTTGCCCTCGGCCCGCGCGGGGGAGACGACGAGGACGGTGCTGGCGAGGGCGACGGCGCCCACGACGAGGACGTGCCGACCGGCAGGTCGGGATGGGCGCATGGGGTTCCTCCGGTCGGGATGCTGGTTCCCTGCGGGCGTGAGTATCCCGGATCTGACAACCTCGCGGCTACGGGTTCGGCGCGGCACATCGCGCGCCGTAGGCTCGGCCTCATGGCTGACCAGCTCACCGTCATCGTCCTCGCCGCTGGTGGCGGCACCCGGATGAAGTCCAAGACGATGAAGGTCCTACACCCCATCGGCGGCCGCAGCATGATCGGCCACGTCCTCGCCGCCGTGGGCGGGCTGGAGCCGACCCGGGTGTGCGCCGTGGTCGGGCACCAGCGCGAGCAGGTCGGTCCGCACATCCTCGAGTCGCTCCCCGACGCCGTGCTCGCCGTCCAGGAGGAGCAGCTCGGCACCGGTCACGCCGTCCGGATCGCTCTCGAGGCGCTCGCCGCGGAGCAGGCCGCCGCCGACAACGGCACCGTCCTCATCGCCTACGGCGACACCCCGCTGCTCGAGGGCCGTACCCTGCGCTGGTTCGCGGCCGAGCACGAGGCCGCCCAGGCCGCGGTCAGCATCCTGTCCGGTGTCGTCGAGGCGCCGAAGGGTTATGGCCGGATCGTCCGCGACGACGAGGGCGACGTCCTCGCGATCGTCGAGGAGAACGACGCCAGCGAGGTGCAGCGCGAGATCAGGGAGATCAACTCCGGGATCCTCGCCTTCGACGCCGGGTTCCTGGCCGAGGCCATCCTCCGGGTCGGCAACGACAACGCCAAGGGTGAGTACTACCTGACCGACACCGTCCAGCTGGCGCGGGACGCCGGGCTGACGGTCACCGCGTTCCCCGTCGACGACGTTGCGCAGACCGAGGGTGCCAACGACCGCGCCCAGCTCGCCGACCTGGGCCGCGAGCTCAACCGCCGGATCGTGACCCGCTGGATGAGGGACGGGGTCACGGTGATGGACCCGGCGACGACCTGGATCGACGCCGACGTGGTCCTCGCCCCCGACGTCACGATCCTGCCCGGCACGCAGCTGCTCGGCACGACCGTCGTCGCCGAGGACGCGGTGATCGGGCCCGACACCACGCTCGAGGACTGCGAGATCGGCGCGGGTGCGCGCGTCGTACGGACCCACGGCCAGCTCGCCGTCGTCGGCGACGGCGCGACCGTCGGCCCGTTCTCCTACCTGCGTCCGGGGACGATCCTCGGTGAGCGCGGCAAGATCGGCGCGTTCGTCGAGACCAAGAACGCCCGGATCGGGGAGGGCGCCAAGGTCCCGCACCTCTCCTACGTGGGCGACGCCGAGATCGGGGAGGGCACCAACATCGGCGCCGGCACGATCTTCGCCAACTACGACGGCGTCAACAAGCACCGAACGACGGTCGGCCGGCACGCTCGGACCGCCTCCAACAACACCTTCGTCGCGCCTGTCACGATCGGTGACGGGGCCGGCACCGGCGCCGGGACCGTGGTCCGCCGCGACGTCCCGCCGGGAGCGCTCGCGGTCAACGTCGGGCAGCAGCGCAACCTCGAGGGCTGGGCCCAGGAGAAGCGCCCAGGGACCGCCCAGGCCCAGGCTGCTGCGGAGGCTTCCGCCGCGGCCGAGGAGCAGGCGGCGACGTGAACCGTCCGAAAACGGACGACGACTTGGGAACGCGGTCGGCGAGGAGGCAGAATCGGCCGTGCCTCCCCGCCGGCGACACCAGGAGCAGCGAGTGACCGGAATCCAGCGGACCACTGAGAAGAACCTGCAGGTCTTCAGTGGCCGGGCCCACCCGGAGCTGTCCGAGGAGGTCGCCGAGATCCTCGGCATCTCGCTCGTGCCGACCCAGGCCTACGAGTTCGCCAACGGCGAGATCTACGTCCGCTTCGAGGAGAGCGTGCGCGGTTGCGACGCGTTCGTCATCCAGAGCCACACCGCTCCGATCAACGAGTGGATCATGGAGCACCTGATCATGGTCGACGCGCTCAAGCGCGCCTCGGCCAAGCGGATCACCGTCGTCATGCCGTTCTGGGGCTACAGCCGGCAGGACAAGAAGCACCGCGGTCGTGAGCCGATCTCGGCGCGCCTGATGGCTGACATGTTCAAGACCGCGGGCGCCGACCGGATCATCACCGTCGACCTCCACGCCGACCAGCTCCAGGGCTTCTTCAACGGTCCCGTCGACCACCTGATGGCGCTGCCGATCCTCACCGACTACATCAAGTCGAAGTACGGCGGCCAGCCGCTCGCCGTGGTCTCGCCGGACGCCGGTCGGATCAAGGTCGCCGAGCGTTGGTCGGCCCGCCTCGGCGGCGCCCCGTTGGCGTTCATCCACAAGACCCGGCGCACCGACGTCGCCAACGAGGTCGTCGCCAACCGGGTCGTCGGTGATGTCTCCGGACGGGTGTGCGTCCTGACCGACGACATGATCGACACCGGCGGCACGATCGTGAAGGCAGCCGAGGCGCTGATGGCGGAGGGTGCGGCGGGCGTGGTCATCGCCGCGACCCACGCGATCCTGTCCGAGCCCGCCGTCGACCGGCTCAAGAACAGCAGCGCGGTCGAGATCGTGGTGACCAACACGCTGCCGGTCGGACCGGAGAAGCAGTTCGACAAGCTGACGACGCTGTCGATCGCGCCGATGGTCGCTCGCGCGATCCGCGAGGTCTTCGAGGACGGCTCGGTCACGTCCATGTTCGACGGCCACGCCTGACCAGGAACGCCCGGCCCGCACGCACCCGCTGTCCCTGGACGTTCCTCGAGGTCAGGCGTCGTCCAGGCCGCGCACGAAGGCGCCGAAGCCCGGCAGGGTGAACCGAACGAGGCCGTGACCGACGGGCTCGATCACCCCTTTGTCGATGAGCCGCTCCCGCGGCACGCTGATCGACCGTGAGTCCTGGCCCATGCCGGCGGCGATCGCTGCGCGGGTGACGTTGTCCAGGCCGGTCGCTGCCATCGCCCTCAGGAACTCCTGCTCGAGAGCGGACGCAGCACCCCAGCGCGCGCGGTGCATCGAGGTGAGCTGCTCGCGTGCCTCCGGCAGCCCCCGACGCAGGTCGGACATGTCGAGCGTCGTGCCCGCCTCGGGTGTCGCGGCGTCCCAGGTCGTGCTGCCGATGAGCTGCAACAGGTAGGGATAGCCGCGGGCCTCCTCAACGACGGCGGACAGCGCGCGCGGGGTCCAGGCCACCCCCGCCTCGGCTGCGGGGTCGACGAGCGCGGCGCGCGCGTCCTCGTCGGGGAGCAGGTCCAAGGCCACGAACGACGACCGCTCGCCGAAGGTGGCTGCCCGGGTGAGGGCCTCCGGCGTCACCGGCAGCCCGGCAGCCACGGCGGCGAGCGGGTTGCGCTCCCGCTCGCCGTCGAGGTTCTGGAGCACGTTGAGGATGACCGCCAGGTCGACCGCCGACGCCGCGTGCAGCTCGTCGATGAGGAGCAGGAGGCCAGCGCCGCCGCGGGCACGGGTCATCGTGGCCGCGTCGTGGAGGAGGGACTCGAGCGCGCCGATCGGAGCGGTCGGTCGGGGCGTGTCGCGGCGGGCGATCTCTGCCTGGACCTTCGCTCCGGGGACGCCGACCTCCAGCGTCACGCGCTCGAGGCGGCCGCGCCACCGCGTCGGGTCGGGTACGGCGTCGATCCGCTCGAGCGCGCGTCCGACGCTGTCGACCACCTCGGCGAGCACCGGACGGTCGCGGGAGCACGAGGTCCAGGCGGTCGCGAACCCGAGCTGGTCGGCCTTGCGCTGCGCCGCTCGCAGCAGGGAGGTCTTGCCGATGCCGCGCGGAGCGTGGAAGACGAGCAGCGGACCGGCGAGCTCGCCGTACGTGCTGACGCGCGCGAGACGGTCCTCGATGCGGCGCAGGTCCGCCTTGCGACCAGCCAGGATGCGGGGGATCTGGCCGGGCGTGTAGACGTTGGGGAGCACCGCGCCTCCTGATACTCGTTGATACTTCGTCGAAGTATAAAGAGGTATAACGACGGAGCCGGACCTGTCAGCCCCGTGTCGTCAGCTCCAGCCCGTCGCCGCTCAGCAGGGTTCGGTCGGGCTCGCGGCCCGAGCACAGCATGAGCAGCTCCTGGATCGGCCCGGAGACCGTCGGTCCCTCGCCCCGCGTCCAGTCGATGTCGTCGGCCACCATCCGCACCGACCTGACCAGCCGTCGGGTGCCGAGGAGGAACGAGACCTGACGGAGCCGGTCGGCCGCGAGCAGCGCGGCTTCGGGCGGCATCGTCCGGGAACGGCCGACGGGACGCACGATGTCCTGGTGGTGGAGGAGCACGTCGATGAGCGGGTCGAGCGTGGCCACCACCGGCACCCGTCGCGTGCTGTCGGCGTAGGCCGCGTAGTCCGCCAGGATCGACTCCCGCGTCTCCTGTGCGCCGCGCCGCTTCACGTCGCGGAAGATCATGGTGTTGTAGCTGCGCCCGAGGTTGCGCATCGCCATGCTGACGAGGTCGCCCCAGCCGATCTGCGGGTTGGAGATGACGTGGGCCGCGACGTCGTGCACGGTCCACCCCGTGCAGAGCGACTCCTCCTGCCACTCCTCGTCGGTGAGCTCGGCGAGGGTCGCGGCGAGGGCCGCCCGCTCTGCGTGGATGTGCCGCCACACGTCCGACTTGTCCATCGGGACCGCCCTCCGGGGAGCAGGGGCAGACGGCTGACGGATGGGCCAGCTGTCTGACTGTCTGTCCGACTGTTCCTGACAGGCTACGTGGAGCGGGTACCGCCGGGGCGGAGTACTCGTCAGGATTTCGTCTGGCGAGGGGTCGCGGATAATCTTGTGCGGTTGCCTCGGCGAGGGAGCACCCGCTTCTGTGACTCCGTGATCGACTGGGCCGGCACGTCTCGTACGACGCCGCGCGCCCAGCCGGTCACCGGGCTAGGGAAGCGCGGCGTTCGTGATCTCGCCGGGGGCCCGCCACCACACGAGGAGATTCCCCATGAGCGAGAAGATCACCGCCGAGCTGCGCACCGAGTTCGGCAAGGGTGCGGCCCGCCGCATCCGCCGCGAGTCCAAGGTCCCTGCGGTCGTCTACGGCCACGGCAATGACCCGATCCACCTGACCCTCCCGGGCCACGACACGATGATGGCGCTCAAGCACGGTGGCGCCAACGCGCTCCTCGAGATCGAGTTCGACGGCAAGACCCAGCTCGCGCTCACCAAGCAGGTCCAGGTCGACCCGGTCCGCCGCGTGCTGGAGCACGTCGACTTCGTGGCCGTGGTGCGCGGCGAGAAGGTCACCGTCGACGTCCCCGTCGTCGTCGTCGGTGAGGCCGCCAAGGACACGCTCGTCGTCGCCGACAACACGACCGTCCAGGTCGAGACCGAGGCGACCCACATCCCCGAGTCCTTCGAGCTCGACATCACCGACGCCGAGGCCGGCACCCAGTTCCTCGCCGGCTCGCTGCCGCTGCCGTCGGGCTCGGTCCTGACCTCCGACCCGGAGGCGCTGCTGGTCAACGTCACCGCGCAGGTCGAGCAGGACCTGGGCGAGGAGACCGAGGCCGCGGGTGACGAGGCCGCTGAGGGCGACGCCGCTGGCGACGCCGCCGGCGACGCCGAGGCTGCCGCCGAGGGCGGCGACGAGGAGTGACGTTCACTCGGCTCAGGTGGTTCCTGGGCCGACTGATCTCCCCGGCACGCAGCATGGTGCCGGGGAGCACCCACCCCTCCACGGAGGGGGCGACCGGCGTCGACGCTGCGGAGGAGACCATGACCGAGCCTGCCGAGGTGTGGCTGGTCGTCGGTCTCGGCAACCCGGGTCCGACGTACGCGGGCCACCGGCACAACATCGGCTACCTCGTGGTCGAGGAGCTGGCGAGCCGGATGGGCAGTCCGTTCCGTGCCCACAAGTCCGGCCGTGCGGACGTCGTCGAGGGCCGGTTCGGAGCCCCGGGCACACCCGGGCCCCGCGTCGTGCTGGCCAAGGCCCGCTCCTACATGAACGAGTCGGGCGGTGCGGCCAAGGCGCTCGCGACCTTCTACAAGGTTCCGCCGGCCCGCGTCATCGCGATCCACGACGAGCTCGACATCCCGTTCGGCTCGATCCGGGTCAAGCTCGGGGGCGGCGACAACGGGCACAACGGACTGAAGTCGATGCGCTCCTCGTTCGGCACCGGCGACTTCCACCGGGTCCGGTCCGGCATCGGGCGGCCCCCCGGTCGCCAGGAGGTCGCCGACTTCGTGCTCTCGAACTACTCCTCGACCGAGCGCAAGGAGCTCCCGTTCGAGGTCGACCGCGCGGCCGACGCCGTGGAGTCGCTGGTCGTGGACGGCCTCGAGAAGACTCAGCAGCAGTTCAACTCCTGACGCGGGTCAGGCGCTCGGAGGTTCGCCGCGACGCCGCAGCAGTTCGTCGAGCTTGGCGTCTTGCTCGGGCAGACGGTGCAGGATGTCGCCGAGCTTGGCGTCTTGCTCGGGCAGACGGTGCAGGATCTCGTCGAGCTTGGCGTCTTGCTCGGGCAGACGGTGCAGGATCTCGTCGAGCTTGGCGTCGTGCTCGGGCAGACGGTGCAGGATCTCGTCGAGCTTCTCGCCGTGCTCGGCCAGCGTCGCCGTGTGCTCGGCGAGCTTCTCGCCGTGCTCGGCCAGCGTCGCCGTGTGCTCGGCCTGCGTGACCTGCACCTCGGTCACCATCTCGTAGAGGCCGTTGATGTCGTCGCGGTCCTGCCCGAGCCGCCGCTCGATCTCCTGCTGTGTCAGCGCCACCGCTGCTCCCTTCCTCCGGTCCGCACGAGGGTACGTCGCGCGGGGTGCACCTGCCAGGCCCGCGGGCAGGGCCTGTGGACAGCCGGTCGGGTGGCGCGCACTACGCTGATCCGGTGACTTTCGACGCCGGTACCCCTGCTCCCGAGGTCGTCGCCGACGACCACCAGTTCGCTGCCTGGCTGGCCGAGGCGGCGGGCCGCCGCCTGCTCGAGGTCCGCGCCGAGGGCCTGGAGGGCAAGGAGCTCAAGGACGCCGGCGACGCCGCCGCGCACGAGCTGTTGATGACGCTGCTCGCCGAGCACCGGCCCGACGACGCGGTCCTCTCGGAGGAGGGAAAGGACGACAAGGCCCGCCTCGACGCGGCCAAGGTCTGGATCGTCGACCCGCTCGACGGTACCCGCGAGTTCAGCGAGCCGCCCCGTGACGACTGGGCCGTCCACGTCGCACTGTGGGAGGGCGGCACCCTCACGGCCGGTGCGGTCGCGCAGCCGGTGATCGGCGAGACCTTCAACACCGGCACGCCCCCGGTGGTCCCGGCGCGCACGTCGGACCGGCCCCGCATCGCCGTCAGCCGCAGCCGTCCGCCGGCGTTCGTCGAGGCGCTGGCGGCGAAGCTCGACGCCGAGCTGGTCCCGATGGGCTCGGCCGGCGTGAAGATGATGTCGGTCGTGCGCGACGTCGCCGACGCCTACGTCCACGCGGGCGGCCAGTACGAGTGGGACTCGGCCGCGCCGGTCGCGGTCGCCCGGGCGGCCGGCTTGTTCACCAGCCGCGTCGACGGCAGCGAGCTCGTCTACAACCAGGACGACGTCTACCTGCCCGACGTCATCGTGTGCCGTCCCGAGCTGGCGGAGGACATCCTGGCCTTCATCGCCGAGCACGGCACCGACTGAGCTTTTCCTCGCCCGGCGTGCTCCGGCGGCCCTAGGCTCCGGTCCGTGCAACGCATCGTGGGCGCTCTCGCGGGGCTCGGCCTGATGGTCGGGTGCCTGCTGCTGCCTGCGCTGTTCTTCGACAGCGGGGAACGCGAGGAGGTGCTTGGCAGCGACCCGACCACCATCACGTCGTACGTCGCCGACTTCACCGTCCACGAGGACGGCGGCATGGACGTCGTGGAGACCCTGACGGTCCAGTTCCCCATCGGGCTGCACGGGATCTTCCGCTTCTTCGACCGGCTCGACCCGTCGGCGCCCGACGTCCGGCACCGGGTCAGCGACGTCGCCGTCACGTTGGACGGCGGGTCCGTCGAGGTGGACGCCTCCCAGCAGGAGCTGCGGTACGACGTCCTCAAGATCGGCGACCCCGACGCGTTCCTGCCCTCGGGGCAGCACGTCTACGAGATCAGCTACCACGTCACCAACGCCCTGACTCCGGGCGACGACGTCGACGCTCCCACGCAGTTCTACTGGAACCTGATCCCGCAGGGGTGGGAGCAGGAGATCGCGTCCTCGGACCTGACGGTCCACCTCCCCGAGCCTGCCGAGGAGGTGCGCTGCACCGTGGGGGTCGGCGACGGGAACCCCGAGGCCTGCCAGGTCGAGGGCGAAGGCACGACGGACCTGCGGGTCCGGACCACGGGGCTGCGCGACCACACCCCGGTCACCGTCCTCGTCGGGCAGGACCTGCCGACCCCGGACCAGGCGACCCTGCCCTGGTCGGCCCGCTTCGACCGGGTCCTCGGCAGCCACCTGTGGATGCCCGGGGTCTCCCTCGCGCTCGCCCTCCTCGCCGCGGGGCTGATCGCCTGGTGGATGCTCCAGACCCGTGACCCCGAGCCGCCGTTCCCGCTCCAGTACGCGCCGCCCGAGGAGATCGGCCCGGCTCAGGGCAATTACGTCCTCACCGAACGCACCGGCCGCGAGCAGTTCGTCGCGTCCCTCCTCCACGCCTCGGAGAAGGGCGCCCTGCGGCTCTCGCACCGCAAGGAGGGCACCTGGGCGGTCCACAACGTCGGCGGCCAGGCCGGGCTGGCCGGCCTCGACCGCGTCACCCGCTCCGTGTCGGCGCTGCTGACCGGGAAGCCGGGGACGTTCTTCGAGGCGAGCAAGGGCGACGTGCTCGCCGGTCTCACGCTCAAGGGTGCGATGGACAACCACACCAAGGCGCTCGAGCGGTGGGTCAACGACGCCAAGGTCTTCGAGCGCAGCGGCCCCGGCCTCAAGGGCACGATCGCGATCGTGGCCGCGTTCCTCCTCACCCTGCTCTGGGTGGCGCTGACGCTCGGCGGCGCTGTCGACGTCTCGGTCTTCGCACTGCCGTTCGCGACCTTCGCCGGCCTCGGCCTGCCTCTCGTGCGGTCGAGTGCCGCCGCTCGTCGTACGGCGTCGGGCCGGGAGCTGTGGTCGCAGGTGGGCGGCTTCCGCCGGATGCTCGCGACCCCGTCCAGCGAGGCGCGCTTCGACTTCGCCGGACGCCAGGACCTGTACACCGCCTACCTGCCGTGGGCGGTCGCCTTCGGCTGCGCGGACCAGTGGGCCGAGAAGTACCGGCTCGAGACCGGGCAGCTGCCGCCGGTGCCGTCCTACGTCGCCGCGAGCCAGGAGGACCTGCGCAACCACCCGACCGGGCTGCCGTTCGCCTCCCTGGTCGAGGACTTCGACTCCACGCTCGGCAAGTCGATCTCGTCCTACGAGGCGAGCGTGCGCGCGTCGTCCTCGTCGAGCAGCTCCTCGTCGTCGTCCTCCAGCGGCTTCTCCGGTGGCGGCGGTGGCGGCGGTGGCGGCGGTGGATCGTGGTGACCCGGTGAAGCGCCTCGTCGCGTCGGCGTTCGCGTTCGTCCTGATGGTCGGCATCCTGTGCGTGCCGGCGCTGTTCTACGACATCGACTTCGAGTCCTCTGACATGGTCGTCGAGACGACCACCATCACCGACTACCGGGCCGACTTCACCGTCCACGAGGACGGCGGCCTCGACGTCGTCGAGACGCTCACCGTCTCCTTCCCCTCCTCGGACAAGCACGGCATCTTCCGCTTCTTCGACCGTCAGGACCCGTCCGACCCCGACCTCCGGCACGTGGTGGAGGACTTCGAGGTCACCGCCGACGGCGAGGAGACCGACGTCAAGCACACGGTCGAGGAAGGGCGCTACGACAACTACCGGATCGGTGACGCGGACACGACGTTGTCCTCGGGGGAGCACGTCTACGTGCTGAGCTATCACGTCCCGTCCGCGCTCACGCCGGGAGGCGAGTACGTCGACGCCGACACCCAGTTCTACTGGAACCTGATCCCGGCCGGGTGGGCCCAGGACATCGAGCGGTCCGTGCTCACCGTGCACCTGCCCGAGCCCGCCGACCAGGTGCAGTGCTGGGTGGGCATCGGCGAGGTCGGCGACAACGGGACGACCCCGTGCGACGTGAGAGGCATCGGCTCGACCGACCTGACCGTGCGGACCAGGGGGATCAGCAACAACACGCCGGTCTCGCTCGTCGCCGGCCAGGACCTCGAGACCCCCGAGCAGTCGACGCTCCCGTGGCCGGCGCGGTTCGACAGCGTGTTCGGCACCAGCGTCCCGCGGCTCGGCGTGATCGGGCTCCTCGCCCTGCTCCTCGGCGGCCTCGGGCTGATGCTCAACTGGCTGTCCTACGAGCGGGCGCCGCGCTTCCCGTTGATGTACGGCCCTCCCGAGGGCGTCGGCCCGGCGCAGGCGCAGTTCATCCTCGACGAGGACGTGGACCGCCGTGGCTTCGTGGCCAGCCTGATGCACGCCGCCGAGCGAGGCGCGATCGACCTCCGCCGCGGCGAGGACCAGAGCTGGAGCATCACCGACAAGGCCGGTCCGCAGGGCTGGGCCGGCCTCGACCCGGTCACGACCAGCGTCGCGGGACTGCTGCCGGGGCCGGGCGCCCAGTTCGTGGCGCGCAAGAAGGACGTGGCGGCCGGCCAGGCGCTGCAGAGCCAGCTCGCGTCGTTCACGGGCGGCGCCAAGTCCTGGGCGATCGGCAGCGGCTTCCTCGTGCGGGCCGGGCTCGGGGGCTTCGGTGGGTTCCTCGTCCTGGTCGGCTTCGGGCTCGTCGTGACCGCGGTGTTCTGGCGTCCGATCGACAACATGTCGATGGTGGCCCTCCCGATCGCGGCGTTCACGGCAGGCGCGATCGCGTTGCTCCAGACCGGCGCATCGACCAAGCGCACGGCCGCCGGACGCGAGCTGTGGTCGCGCGTCGGCGGCTTCCGGCGGGTGTTGTCGACCCCGTCGAGCAAGGACCGTTTCGACTTCTCCGGCCGTCAGGAGCTCTACACCGCCTACCTGCCGTACGCCGTCGCCTTCGACTGTGCGAAGGAGTGGTCGGAGAAGTACCGGGTCGAGACCGGCAACGAGGCGCCGGAGCCGTCGTACTTCGCCGGCTACGGCTTCGCCTCCGGCCACAGTGTCGACTCGATGGTCGGCGACTTCGACAGCACGCTCAGCAGCGCCATCTCCTCCTACGAGGCGACGCAGAGCTCGTCGTCCGGTGGCGGCGGCGGTGGTGGCGGCGGTGGTGGCGGCGGTGGTGGCGGCTCCTGGTGAGCCGGCCCCGACGACGCGACCCGCTACCGTTCTCACTGCCTGAGAGAGAGGGACCTCCCCATGACCTATGTGCTGATCGCCGTTGCCGTCGTCCTCCTGCTGATCGTCTTCTTCGTCGTGGGGTTCAACCGGCTGCGCGAGCAGGACGTGGGCGCCCAGGAGGCGCTCGGCGGCATCGACGTCCAGCTCACCCGGCGTGCCGAGCTCATCCCCAACCTGGTGCAGACCGTGAAGGGGTACGCCGCGCACGAGTCGGCGGTCTTCGACGAGGTCACCCAGGCGCGGGCGGGGGTCACCGCCGCTGCGGCCGGGGACAGCGTCCCGGCGAAGGCCGCTGCCGATGCGGCGCTCCAGCAGGCGCTGGTCAAGGTCAACGCCGTCGCCGAGGCGTATCCGGACCTCAAGGCCGACGCCAACTTCCGCGACCTCCAGTCCCAGCTGGCCAAGACCGAGGACCAGATCGCGTTCGCCCGGCAGTACTACAACGACGCCACCGCCCAGCTCAACCAGTCGGTCCGCACCATCCCGTGGATGTTCTTCTCCGGGGTCGCCGGGGTGAAGGAGCGCGAGTTCTACGACGCTCCCGCCGAGCACACCGCCGCCCCCGGCGTCGAGTTCTGAGCCCTCAGAAAACGTTCAACGGGCGGAACTGCACCGAGATCCGGGGCCCGGCCGAGGCGACCTTGGGGACGGCGTGCTCCCAGGTGCGCTGGCAGCTGCCGCCCATGACGAGCAGGTCGCCGTGGCCCATCTCGAACGAGAGGGTCGCTGCGCCGGACTCCCGGTCGCGCGGACGCAGCGCCAGTCGGCGCGGGTCGCCGACGGAGACGATCGCGACCATCGTGTCGTCGGTCGCACCCCGTCCGATCGTGTCTCCGTGCCACGCGACGCTGTCGCGCCCGTCGCGGTAGTAGCAGCAGCCGGCCGTGCGGAAGGGCTCACCGAGCTCGCCGAGGTAGCGCTCCGTGAGTGCCTCGCGGGCGCGGGTCAGTGCGGCATGGGGAAGGTCCTCGCCGATCATGTAGGTGTAGACGAGCCGGGGCACGTCGACGATCCGGTCGTACATCCGCCGCTTCTCCGCGCGCCACGGCACGTCGGCGACGAGGGTCGCGAAGACCTCGTCCGGCTCGACGAGCCAGCCGCGGGCGACGTCGACCCAGGCCCCCGAGCCGAGCTCGTGGCGCTCGAGACCGTCGAACCCGGGACGGGTGGCATCGGGGGCGAACAGCGTGCTCTGGAAGTCCACGGTCCGAGGCTACCTCGTCATTCGAACATCTGTTCTTACCTCTGTTCGTACATGGCGTGGCGCGTCGTCGGGGACCAAGGATTTCGCCGTTCCCGGGACGGGGTGTACCACGCGCCCTAATCTTCGAACGTGGAGACAGTCGACAGGGGAACGGCTGACCGTCGCGCACTCAAGCACGTTGCTATTCGGGAGTACGTGCGTGACCTTGTCACCGGATGTGCGCCCGGGACGGCTGCCCCATCAGAGCGGGATCTCGTCGAGCGGTTCGGTGTGGCAAGGATGACCGTGCGGCAGGCACTCGACGTGCTCGTCGCCGAGGGCGTCCTCCAGCGTTTCCCCGGCCGCGGGACGTTCGTGGCGCCGCCGCGGCGACAGCCGAGCAGGATCGCCAGCTTCACCGAGGACATGGCCGCGCGCGGCACGGTCGCGGAGAGCCGGACCCTGGTCGCCGAGCGCGTGAAGTCGCCGGCAGGTGTGGCGCGGGCCCTCGGGCTCGCCCCGCGTGAGCCGGTGCTGCGCTGGCGTCGGCTGCGCCTCGCCGACGGCAAGCCGGTGTGCCTGTCCGACGCCTACCTGAGTGCGGCCCTCGTGCCCGGGCTCCTCGACGGCACCGACCTCCCCGACAGCCTGTACGACGAGCTGGCGACGCGCGGCAAGCGTCCCACCTGGGCCGAGGACTCCCTGTCCGCCGGCGTCGCGACGCCCGAGGAGTCGGCGCTGCTGGAGTGCAAGGAGGGCACGGTCGTGATCCGGGTGACCCGCCGAGCGCTCTGGGACGACCGGCCGATCGAGATCTCCCGCAGTGTCTATCGGGCCGACCAGCACACGGTGTCGTTCACGCTCGGCGGCTGAGGCCAGCGGGTTCGCACGCCAGCTCGCGGCTCAGGGGGTGAGCCGGCCCAGGTCGGCGACGACCGTTCCCGACTCGTCGCACACCCAGGCCGGGTCAGGCCCTCCGAGGTCGGGCTCGATGTGGAGAGCGTGCAGCGGGAGGTCCGCGCAGTGCTGGCACAGCGGCCACAGCCCCGCGCGGTCGGCGCGGCCGCGACTGTCGACGAGCGCGTCCTGGACGTCCTGGGCGATCAGCCCCGCCACGTAGGGGGCTCCCTCGGGCCACTGCTCGATCCACCAGCGCCGCTGGGAGCAGGCCGCGTCGAGCGCCGAGACCGTCGCGGCGTCGGCGACCCCGCGGGCCTGCAGGTCGGCCAGCACCGAGGCGCGGGCCTCGAAGATCACGGCGTCGTCCACAGGGACATTGTGCTGCGGCCGCCAAGAGAGCAGCGCGAGCCGTCGCTACCCTCGCCGGGTGATCCTGATCGACCCGCCCAACGCCGCCGGGCACGGGCGCCTGTGGTCGCACCTGGCCAGCGACGCGTCGTACGACGAGCTGCACGCGTTCGCGCGGCTCGTCGGGATCCCCGAGCGCGGCTTCGACCGGGACCACTACGACGTCCCCGCGGAGTGGTACGACGACGTGGTCGCCCTCGGTGCCCACCCTGTCAGCTCCCGCGAGCTGGTCCGTCGCCTGCGCGCAGCAGGGCTGCGGCGTCGTCGGCCGCGCTCAGGAGGCGAGGGCTGACAGCTCCCGCTCCACGTTGGACCGCGCCGGCTGCTCCCAGTGCGCCGCCGCGTAGGCGGTGTGGAAGAGGCGCGGCTTGGCGACCAGGTCGCGCAGCACGTCGGCACGACCTGCGGTGAACACCTCGTCGGTGAGGTGGCCGTACTCCGCGCGGACCGCGGCGGCATACGCGTCGTACCGGTCCTGCGGCGCGGCGAGGATCCCGAGGTCGGCGTCTGACAACGCGCACCCGTTGGCGTCGGCATCGTCGGGGCGGTGGGACTCGGTCAGGCGGACCAGCCGGGCGACCTCCGCGACCGTTGCTGCGTCGACGAGCCCAGGCAGGGCGTGCTCGGCCCACGCGGCCGAGCGTTCCTCGGCGTCGCGCTCACCGTCGTACACCGCGTCGTGGAACCAGGCCGCGAGCAGCACTGCGACCTCGTCGAACGCGGCGCCCGCGGCCGCCAGCTCGTCGAGCCGCTCGACGACCTCGGTCAGGTGCTGGACGTCGTGGTAGCCACGCTTCGGGTCCGCGTAGGCGGCCATCAGCTCCTCCCGCAGCCCGGGCGCCGCAGGGAGCGGCCACCGTGGGGCGGGTGGGTCGGTCGGTCTGTCGTCCATCGTCCCTGATTGTGACCCATGCCCTGCCGGACCGGGAGGGTTCGGCAAGGATGGGGGCGTGACACCCGACGAGGCACGCCAGGAACTCCTGCGACTCCGCGCCAGCATCGACAACCTCGACGCCGCGCTCGTGCACCTGCTCGCCGAGCGCTTCAAGTGCACCGAGCAGGTCGGCCGCCTCAAGGCGTCAGCCGGCATGCCCCCCGCCGATCCCGACCGCGAGTCGATCCAGATCGCGCGGCTGCGCGGGCTATCGGAGAGCTCCGGACTGGACCCGGTGTTCGCCGAGAAGTTCCTCAACGTGATCATCGCCGAGGTGATCCAGAACCACCGGCAGTTCCTCGACGAGTGACCGTCAGTCGCCGCTGACTCCTACGTCTTCCGCGTCGATGATCCGGTAGGCGTAGCCCTGCTCGGCGAGGAACCGCTGCCGGTTGGCGGCGAACTCGGCGTCGACGGTGTCGCGGGACACCAGCGTGTAGAACCGGGCCACCTTGCGCTCGCCGTCGGGCCCCGGCTCTCCGGGTCGCAGCAGCCGGCCGAGCCGCTGGGCCTCCTCCTGGCGGGATCCGAACGACCCGGACACCTGGATCGCCACCTCGGCCGAGGGCAGGTCGATGGAGAAGTTCGCGACCTTGGAGACGACCAGCAGGTCGATCTCGCCGTGCCGGAAGGCCTCGTACAGTCGCTGGCGCTCACGGACCGTCGTCGCGCCGGTGATGACCGGAGCGCCGAGCGCCTCCGCGAGCTCGTCGAGCTGCTCGAGGTACTGCCCGATGACGAGGGTCGGCTGGCCACGGTGCCGCGCGACCAGGCTGCGGGTCACCGCGATCTTCTCCTTGGTGCACGACGCCAGCCGGTAGCGCTCCTCCGGCTCGGCGGTCGCGTAAGCGAGCCGCACCGCGTCGGGCAGCGTCACCCGTACCTCGACGCAGTCGGCGGGTGCGATCCACCCCTGCGCCTCGATGTCCTTCCACGGTGCGTCGTACCGCTTCGGGCCGATGAGGGAGAACACGTCGCCCTCGCGGCCGTCCTCACGGACCAGGGTCGCGGTGAGCCCGATCCGGCGCCGGGCCTGGAGGTCGGCGGTCATCCGGAAGATCGGCGCCGGCAGCAGGTGCACCTCGTCGTAGACGATGAGGCCCCAGTCGCGGGCGTCGAACAGCTCGAGGTGCGGATAGACGCCCTTCCGCTTCGTCGTCATCACCTGGTAGGTGGCGATGGTGACCGGCCGGACCTCCTTGACGGCGCCGGAGTACTCGCCGATCTCGTCCTCCGTCAGGGAGGTACGACGGACCAGCTCGTCCTTCCACTGCCGGGCGCTCACGGTGTTGGTGACGAGGATGAGCGTCGTCGCCTGCGCGTGCGCCATCGCGGCCGCGCCCACGATCGTCTTCCCGGCCCCGCAGGGAAGGACCACGACGCCGGACCCGCCGTGCCAGAACGACTCGGCGGCCTCCTCCTGGTAGGTCCGCAGCTCCCAGCCCTCCGGGAGCAGCTCGATCGGGTGCGCCTCGCCGTCGACGTAGCCCGCGAAGTCCTCGGCCGGCCAGCCGAGCTTGAGCAGCGCCTGCTTGAGGTTGCCCCGCTCGGAGGGGTGGACCGCCACGGTGTCGCCGTCGATACGGGTGCCGAGCATGCCGGCGATCTTCTTGGCGCGGAGGACCTCCTCGAGCACCGGGCGGTCGGTGCTGGCGAGCACCAGCCCGTGCACGGGGTGCTTCTCCAGGCGCAGCCGTCCGTAGCGAGCCATCGTCTCGGCGACGTCGACGAGCAGCGAGTGGGGGACGGCGTAGCGGCTGTAGGTGAGCAGCGTGTCGACGACCTGCTCGGCGTCGTGGCCGGCGGCCCGGGCGTTCCAGAGCCCCAGCGGCGTGAGTCGATAGGTGTGGATGTGTTCCGGGCTGCGCTCGAGCTCGGCGAAGGGGGCGATCGCCCGCCGGCACTCCGCCGCCTGCTCGTGGTCCACCTCGAGCAGCAAGGACTTGTCCGACTGCACGATCAGGGGGCCGTTGCTCACCTGCCGAGTTTACGGAACGGGGGTGACCCGGGTGATCCGGTGCACCGCGAAGGAGCGGACGTCGTCAGCGGTCCGGTCGTGGGCGAGGAGCTGCCCGCCCTCGACGGAGCGCGGCTCGACGACCCGCTCACCCACGACGCCCTGGTTGTCGGTGAACGCGATGACCACGGCGGCGCCGCGCTCGACGGCGTCGCGGAGCGCGGAGAGCGCGCCGGCGGGGGAGACGGCTGCTGCTGGGCGGACCTGGGCCGCCGCGTCGCCGGCGCGCAGGGCCCGGACCGCCGCGGCCACCTGGACGGCCTGGCGGGCGTCGTCGTGGGCCGCACCGCGCGCCCTCGGCGCCCGGGCGCGGAGCTCGTCGGGACGGCCGACCCGGACGGTGCCGTCGGGCGCCTCGACGACAGGAGCCACCCCGAGCTCCCGCAGCCGGATGAGCAGCAGGTCGACCGGGGTCGTGCTGATGAGCACGGTGGGTGCGATGAGTCGCAGGCCCAGCGACGCGGCCTTCGGGTGGTGGACGAGCGCCGCGAGCGCCGCCTCGTCGTCGGAGCGGATGAACGCCTCGGCGTAGCCGACCCGCACCTGACCGAACGTGCGCACTGCGTCGTCGACCAGGTAGCTGAGCGGCTGGGGGACCGGGGTGCGCGACACGGTGGCGAGGAACGCGTGGATCTCGGCCGCGGTCCAGCCGGCGTCGAGCGCCCGTCGTACGGAGGAGGCGGTGAAGCGGAAGACGGTCGCCGTGCCGCGCGACTCGACGTCGGCCACCAGCTGCAGCGATCGCGCCGTGGCGGACTCGAGCGGTCCCGGCGCCACCGCCGTGAGGTCGGCCTGGATGAGCACGTGGTCGACCGGGTCCGGGAGGAGCGCCGCCAGCAGCGGGGCCGGGTCGTCGCCGGCGACGAGAGCCCGTCCGAAGGGGGCCAGGGTGTCGAGCCCGGTGACGCCGAGAACGGCGGCCTCGGTGACCGTCCAGGCCACCTGGTCGGCGCGTGACCGGGGCCGGCGCGGGCGCTGCCAGGCCAGGCGCGCGACCAGCGACGGCAGGCCGGTGCCTGAGGCGAGCGCCTCGCCCACGGGGACCTCTGCCAGCGCGGCGAGCGTCATCGCGCGGACCTCCGGCACCTGGATCGAGGACAGCTCGGGGGTCAGGACGTTCCAGGGCTTGTCGTCGACGCCGCGGCCGCCGACCAGCGAGGGCAGCCGGGTGCTCGTCAGCCAGGCGCGCACGAGGGTCACCCACCGCGCCGCGACGTCGCTGTCGAGCCACGCGTCGAACGCGTCGGTCGGCACCCACACCGGGTTGCCGTCGCCGTCGGCCCTGGTCGCGAGGAGACCGGCCGAGGCGGCGGTCTCGATGACGAGGGCGGTCTCGGGCTCGCTGAGCTGGAGGTGGGCGGCCGCCGCCTTGGGCTCGCGGACGCCGAGGCCGCCGGTGCGGAG
>NZ_JACEFC010000091.1 GCF_014180715.1 Nocardioides stalactiti
GATGCCGCCGATGTCGTGGCGGTCCTGGTCGATCCGACCGGGCGGCAGGCCGTGGAGGGCGGCGTCGACGCAGAGCCCGATCAGCCGCACGGCGCCGAGCCGGTCCACCAGCACGTTCTCGGGGTTGAGGCGGCCGTGCGCGACGCCACGCGAGTGTGCAGCGGCCACCGCGCCGGCGACCTCCGCGGCCAACCACGCCGAGCGCCGCGGACCGAGCGGCCCGCCGTGCGTGACCAGGATGTCGAGCGAGGCCCCGGTGCCCCACTCGTTGACGACGAAGCACCGGCCGTCGCTCATCTCGGCGTCGAGGACACGCAGGATCCGGGAGTCGAGCACCGTGGCCGACTCGCGGGCGGCCGCGAGCAGCCCGGGCGCGCGGGGGTCGTCCTCGGGGATCACGTGGAGCGCGACGAAGCGCTCGAGGACGTGGTCGTGGGCTCGCCAGAACCGCCCGCCACCGCTCTCGGTCAACAGGTCGATCAACCGATAGCGGCCGGCCAGCACGTCGCCTGGCCGCGTCGACGTCGCCAACCCCCGGTCCTTCTCGCTCGACAGTCCCTGGCTGCCCGAGGCTCGCTCGCGGCGCCTCGTCCATCGTAGGGCGCGGGACGGGAGCCCGAGCGGACTTGGGCCGGGCGGGTCAACCTCGGCGCAACCGGCCCGCGACCGTGTCGATCACCGAGGTGACTTCCTGCAGCCGAAGGACCCGGGCCAGGAGCACGAGGACGGTCAGCGCCACCAGGCCGAGCACGCCGGCCTCGACGGCCGCCCACCACCAGCCACCGGCGGCCGGCGCGCGGTCGAGCAGCTCGGAGAGGCCCAGGTCGACGGCCCGGGCAGCGCCCGCGGCCACGGCGCCGGCGAGCACGAGGCGGGCGGCGAACCCGAGGAGCGACCCGATCGGCAGGCCGCCGAGCTGTCGCGAGAGCACGGCGAACGACACCACCGAGCCGACGGCGTACGCCGCGGTGTAGGCGAGGACCAGCATCGGGGCGGTGTGGTCGGGGTCGGCGCGGCCGACGAGCCCGATCGCGACGACGATGTTGATCGAGGCGATCACGCACTGGACGAGGAACACCGTGCGGTTCTGCTCGAGGGCGTAGAACCCGCGCAGGGTCAGGTAGTGGAGCGTGAAGAACACGATCCCGACACCGAACAGCGCGAGCGTCGACTCGAACCGTGGGTAGGTGTCGGCCGTCGCCCCGTGTCCCCAGAGCACCTGGGAGACCGGGAGCGCGATGAACGGCAGCAGCAGGGCGAACGGCACGACGACCACGAGGGCCGTCCGGATCGTCGTCACCAGGGTGCGACCCAGGGCCGCGGTGTCGCCGGCGGCCGCTGAGGCGGACAGTCGCGGCAGGATCGCCGTCGCCAGCGAGACCGTGACGATCGAGTGCGGCACCATCACGACGAGGAACGCCGAGGAGTAGATCGTGATGCCGGTGCCGTCGGCGGAGGACGCCGTACCGCTCGAGGCCAGGCGGACCACCACGACGTACGCGGCCTGGTTGACCACCACGAAGAGCACGGTCCACACCGCCAGCCGCAGGGTGTGACCGAGGCCGGTGCCGCGGAAGTCGAAGCGCGGACGGATCCGCACGCCGGCCGAACGGAGGTAGGGCACGAGGATCAGGAACTGCGCGGCGATGCCCAGGGTCGACCCGACGCCGAGGAGCAGCTCCTGGGAGCCGGTGAAGGCGCCGAGCTGCTCGCTCCGGGACGCGGCACCGAACCCGACCAGGTAGATCGCGAGCACCGCGACCGAGATCACGTTGTTGGCGATCGGCGCCCACATCATCGGCCCGAAGCGGCCGCGGGCGTTGAGCACCTGACCGAAGAGCACGAACATGCCGTAGAAGAAGACCTGAGGCAGGCAGAAGCGGGCGAAGTCGATCGCCGACTGGCGCTGCTCGGCGAGCGCGGCCGTCTGGAGCTTGGGGTCGAGCAGGAGGTCCATCACCCACGGCGCCGCGACCACGAGCGCCGCCGTCACCGTGCCGAGGAAGAGGACGGCGAGGGTGACGATGCGGTCGATGTAGGCCGCGCCGCCGTCGACGTCGTTCTTCATCGACCGCACCAGCTGGGGCACGAGGACGGCGTTGAAGACGCCGCCCGCGAGCAGGATGTAGAGCATGTTCGGGACCGTGTTGGCGATCGTGAACAGGTCGGCGTGCAGACCGATGCCCAGCGCCGCGACGAGCAGGGTGGAGCGGATGAAGCCGCTGAACCGGGACACCACGGTCCCGGCCGCCATCACCGCGCTGTTGGCGAGGATCCCGCGCTGCTCGGCGCTGTCGGCGGACCCGGCGTCGGTCACGCGGTGGCCTCCTTGCGCCCGCGGCGGATCCGTCGGAAGAGACGCAGCAGGATCGCGACGAACAGGATGCCGCCGCCGACGCCGAGGATCACCCAGATCACCTGGCTCACCTGCCCGGAGCGGATCGGCACCTCGACCGACGACCCCAGCGGCGTGCCGTCGACGTCGGTGACCGAGAGCGTCACGTTGTGGACCCCGGGGCCCTTGGCGTGGGCGTCGAGCAGGATCGTCGTCCTGCTGTCGGGGGCCAGCACCACGGGATCGCCCTCGTCGATGGTGACCTCTTCACCGACGCTGTCCGCCTCGATCCGCACGGTGACCGTCCGGTCGAGCCCGTTGGTCACGGTGACCGCGAAGCTGCCGTCGGCGCTCGACAGGGTGACCCCGGGCGGCGCGTCGATGCCGACCCGGCGCAGTCGCCGCTCGATCCAGCGTCGCGAGTGCGCCAGCCGGTTGGCAGCGACGACCGGGTCCGTCCGGAAGTGGTACGACGCGCCGGTCAGTGCCTCGTCGCGGACCTCCCCGGAGACGGCGTCGGCGTCGTTGACGAGGTTCTCGAGGACCTCCCCGGCCTCCATCAGCTTCACCGCCTCGTAGTAGACGGTCGAGTCGAGCTCGATGGACTCCTGGTCGAGCGGGTAGGTCAGCTGCTCCGGGTCCACCGGCGTCGCCGGACGGTCGATCGCGTCGGCGACGGTCGTGAGGTCGACCCAGTCGGCGCCGAGGCCGGACCAGAACGCGCCGGCACCGCTGCTGTCGACCGCGCGCGGCACGACGACGATGAGCGGGTGCCGGCGGCCGGGCGCGAGCAGTCGGACCGCAGCCTCGGCGAGCAGCCGCTGGCGGAAGGCCATCGGGGAGAGTCGCGGCTCGGGACCCGGCCCCCCGGTGGCAGCGCCGTACGACGTCGCGGCGATCCAGTGGTTGTCGAACTCGCCGACGACCGGCGCGCCTCGGCGGAACTCGTCCTCCCCGAACATCCGGTCGGTGAGGAGGAGGGTGCTGTCGTCACCGATCACGGGGATCGAGGACGGGTCGAGGTAGCCGCCGGGCGAGGCGATGACCGGCGCGGTCGGGACGTCCCAGCTCGTCAGCACGTCGCCGCCGCGGTCGCGGGCCAGCGGATAGAGGTCAGGGGTCCACTCCGGGGTGGCCGACATGTCGAGGTCACCGTAAGGCAGCGTGAGGACCTCCTCGCCGCGCAGCTGGATCTCGAGGACGTCGAGCCAGTGGTCGGCGGCGATCGCCGTCGGGTCGTCGGCGGGATCGTCGGTGACCTCCTCCTCGGAGGTGGTCTCCTCCTCGCTCGGTTCGTCGGTCGGGGTCTCCTCGTCGCTCGGCTCCGGCTCCTCGGGGCCGAGGTCGCGCGGCGGGTTGCCGCGACGCAGCTGTCGCGCGGCGTCGGGGACCGCGGGGTCGATGAGCCAGGTGACCGGCTTGCCGATGGCGGCGGCGCCGAAGGAGAGCGGGGCGCCGAGCTCGCCGGTCGCCGCGAACGCGTCCTCCCAGTCCTCGGTCCGCGCCAGCGAGCCGTTGGGCAGGTGCCGCACCCGGTAGCGAAGGGGGACGACGACGGCGGTGTCGATGGCGCCCTTGATGCCGTCCTCCCCGCGCGGGACGTAGGGGAGGAAGGTCCGGGCCCGACCGTCCGCGAAGTCGTCGCGCGGGGTGCCCGCGCTCTCGCTCAGTGCGTGGACGCCGAACCAGTAGATGCCGGCCGTCGTCACGGGCAGCAGCGAGCGCGGGATGGTGATCGTGTAGGGCGCGATCGCGCCGGGCTCGAGCTCGGCGACGGTCGCGCTGACGTCCGTGATCCGGCGGCCGACGACCTCGGCCGGGTCGGTCTTGGCCGCCTCGACCAGCTCGGCGGCGGTCGTCATGGGCGCCGGGCAGCCGGGGCAGTCCCCGGCGTTGATGAACGGGTAGAGGTTGATCCCGCTCCAGGTCTCGACGTCGCGGTTGATGACGGTGCCGGACACGACGACCGGGCCGCGGTCGGGGACCTCGCCGGGCGTGAGCTGGTCGATGGTCACCAGCAGCGGGGCGTCGTAGGACTCCGGGACCGGGAACACCTGGGTGTCCCGCGGCGCGTCGGGTACTGCACCGGTCGCCGGTGCGACCAGCATCCCGCCCGTCAGCGCCGTCAGCGCCGCCACCGCCCCGAGGGCAGCGCGCAGCACCGGACGACAGGAATCCACGCCTCGAGGGTAGTGCGGCTGGCTGTGAGCCTCGGGGAGGGGCGCGCGCGGCGGGCGCGACCCCTCCGTAGACTCGCGGCCGTGTCCGAGCCCCACCAGCCACCGTCGGAGCCGATCCGGCTCGTCGACGTGCAGGCGTCGGTGGCGGCTGAGCTCGACCGGATCGGTCCGGTCGTCAGCGAGCTCGGCGCGCTCTTCGCCGCCGCCGACCACGAGCTCGCCCTGGTCGGTGGGCCGGTGCGTGACGCGATGCTCGGCCGTCGCTCCAACGACCTCGACCTGACCACGTCGGCGCGACCGGAGCAGACCGAGAAGATCCTGCGCGCATGGGGTGACGCGTGGTGGGACATGGGCCGCGACTTCGGCACCATCGGCTGCCGCAAGGGCGACTGGGTGGTCGAGGTGACCACCTACCGCTCCGAGGCCTACGACCCGTCCTCGCGCAAGCCCGAGGTCCAGTACGGCGACTCGCTCGCCGGTGACCTCGGCCGCCGCGACTTCAGCGTCAACGCGATGGCCGTGCGGCTGCCCGGCCGCGAGATCGAGGACCCGTACGGCGGCGTGGTCGACCTCGCCAACCGGGTGCTTCGCACCCCGGGTCGCCCCGAGGACTCCTTCTCCGACGACCCGCTCCGGATGATGCGTGCCGCCCGGTTCGCGGCCCAGCTCGGCTTCACCGTCGAGGAGTCGGTCGTGAGCGCGATGCGCGACATGGCCGAGCGGATCACCATCGTCTCGGCCGAGCGGGTGCGGGACGAGCTGGTCAAGCTCGTCTGTGCGCCCTACCCACGGCTCGGACTGACCCTGCTCGTCGACACCGGTCTGGCCGCGCACGTGCTGCCCGAGCTGCCGCGGCTCCAGGCCGAGCGTGACGAGCACCAGCGCCACAAGGACGTCTACGAGCACACGCTCACCGTCCTCGAGCAGGCCATCGACCTGGAGGACCGGCTGGGCGGTGAGCCGGACTTCGTGTCCCGGTTCGCGGCGCTCATGCACGACGTCGGCAAGCCCAAGACCCGGCGCTTCCTCGACGACGGCACGGTGACCTTCCACCACCACGACGTGGTCGGGGCCAAGATCACCCGCAAGCGGATGCAGGCGCTGAGGTTCTCCGGCGAGCAGATCGACGCGGTCTGCCACCTCGTGGAGCTGCACCTCCGCTTCCACGGCTACGGCTCGGGGGAGTGGACCGACTCCGCCGTGCGTCGCTACGTCCGGGACGCCGGCGACCAGCTCGAGCGGTTGCACGTGCTCACCCGGGCGGACTGCACGACCCGCAACGCGCGCAAGGCCGAGCGGCTCCGTCGTACCTATGACGACCTGGAGGAGCGGATCGAGCGGCTCTCCCAGGAGGAGGAGCTCGCTGCCCTCCGGCCTGCCCTCGACGGCAACCAGATCATGGAGATCCTCGGCATCGCGCCGGGTCGCGAGGTCGGCGAGGCCTACAAGTTCCTGCTCGAGCTGCGGCTCGACGAGGGCCCGATGACG
The DNA here is from genome assembly GCF_014180715.1 of Nocardioides stalactiti. Classification (GTDB taxonomy): domain Bacteria; phylum Actinomycetota; class Actinomycetes; order Propionibacteriales; family Nocardioidaceae; genus Nocardioides; species Nocardioides stalactiti. The sequence goes on from NZ_JACEFC010000091.1 coordinate 6,004, forward strand.
GAGGACGCGGCCACCGCCGCGCTCCGTGCCTGGTGGGCAGCCCGCGGGTAGCGCGGGGCCTCTTCAGACCGAATTCATCTCGCTGGGTGTATCACCCGGCCGGGTTCCGGTGTCAGCATCACATCGGATAACGCCCGGCTCGGAGGTCCCCCATGAAGAAGCTCCTGCTCGCGATCGTCACCGGAGTGGTCTCGACCCTCCTCGTCGGGGTCGGGCCTGCGCCGGCCGCCCAGGCGGTGGGCGAGACGTACTCAGCCCCGCTCACCACCGCCATCGGCTCGCTGACGGTGGCTGCCGAGGTCCGCACCGGCTACGAGCGGACCAAGTTCAAGCACTGGACCGACGCCGACGGCGACGGCTGCAGCACCCGCTTCGAGGTCCTCGACGTCGAGTCCGAGAACTCGGTGACGTGCAGCAACCTCAGCGGTGGCCGTTGGTTCTCCTACTACGACCGCGTCTCGTGGACCGACCCCGGGCGAATCGACATCGACCACATGGTGCCGCTCGCCGAGGCCTGGGACTCGGGGGCGCGGACCTGGACCGCGGCCCAGCGCGAGGCCTACGCCAACGACCTCGGCGACACGCGCTCCCTGGTCGGCGTCACCGACTCGGTCAACACCTCCAAGGGCGACCAGGACGTCGCCCAGTGGCTGCCGACGTACGACCGGTGCCGCTACCTGCGCGAGTTCGTCGCGGTGAAGATCCGGTGGCGGCTGACGGTCGACACCGCGGAGAAGACGGCGATGCAGAACCTGGCCGCGGGCTGCACCAACTCGACCATCACGGTGGTGCGGGCCATCTGATGGCCGATCGCGACGGTCGGACCGGAGCGGGCGTGATGCCTACCACGGTCGGATGACCGGCGCGGGCTCGGCCCGTAGGGTCGCGGGTCATGACGACCGACGCGAAGACGCTCGAAGCGACCATCGACATCCAGGCGACACCGGAGCAGATCTGGCCGCTGGTCTCCGACCTGCCGGGGATGGCTGCGTTGAGCCCGCAGGTGGTGCGGTCGATCCAGCGCGGTGACGGCGGCGTCGGGACCCGGACCGTCAACATCAACCGCAGCGGGTGGAAGGTGTGGCCCACCCGCTCGAAGGTGATCCGCGTCGACGCTCCCGGTGAGTTCGCCTTCCGGGTGAAGGACAACAAGACGATCTGGTCGTTCCGGCTCGAGCCGATCGACGGCGGGGCGACCCGGGTCACCCACCGCCGTGAGGCTCCTGACGGCATCGCGCCGATCTCGACCAAGCTGCAGAACGTGATGCTCGGCGGCGTCGAGAAGTTCGACGTCGAGGTGCTGGCGGGCATGAACACCACGCTGCGCAACATCAAGGCCGCCGTCGAGAACTGACCCGAACCCCTCCTCGGGGAGGGAGCACGGGGCTCAGTCGGCGACGCTGTCCGCCTCCTTCAGGGTGCGGACGAGGATCGGGCCGTAGAACGGAAGCCGGCGGCAGGCCCGGTCCCGGAGGAGGTCGAGGACGAGGTCGCGGCCCGGGAGGTACAGGGTCACGAGGCCGGACTGCGGGTCGTAGCCGAGCTGAGGCTCGGTGGCGGGCGGCTCCCAACCGGTCGCCAGCAGGTCGCCGCAGTCCGTCACCTCGTCGGCTCGCCACCCCGTGGTCGGGGGAGCGTCGGCCGTCCTCGTCGGCGTGGCGGTGGGTGTCGACCCCGTCGTGAGCGTCGGGGGCGCCGCCGGGTCCGTGTCCCTGTCGGTGCTGCAGCCAGTCAGGCCTGCGACCACCGTGGTGACGGCCAGGAGCGCGGCTGCCGCTCCGAGCGCCCTCATCCCGGGGGGAGCTGGTCGGCGAAGGAGGATGGGCACCACGCGAGCACGTGGTCCCGCATCGCGTCGATGGTCCCGGTCGCCGGGCCCTTCGATGGGACCTGGCCGGCCCGGATCGCCGCAACTTCGTCAGCACATTCCTCGGCGCGGATCCGCTCGTAGTTGCCGATCATTCGAGAGAGCGGCCCGCCGATGTCCGGCAGCGCCGCGCAGGAGGGATCGTCGTCGAGGTCGAGCTGTAGCTCGCTCCCGTTACCGAGAGTGACCGTGACCTGCCAGGTCGTGGGATCCACCTCGAAGGAGGGGTCTCCGGGCGGTGCCGTCCATCCCGCGTCGAGGAGCGATCGGCACGACGCTACCGTCGCGAGCGCAGGCGCCCCGGCGGGCGAGGAGTCGTCGGACGACGCGGTGCGCATGACGGCCACCACGCCGACGGTCGCGGTCAGCGTGCCAGCGGCCGCCAGGGCAGCGACGAGAGCGGTGTTCCTCATCAGCGGTACTTCCATCCCGGATAGAGATCGTGGATGCCGTCGCGGTCGGTCTGCTGGTAGCCGTTGATGTTCGTGAAGGCGCCACCGTTGCACCCTGAGGTCCCGTCGTTCATGACCGAGTCGCCTGAGCAGTGGTGCGCCAGACCGAAGGAGTGCCCCGTCTCGTGCATGATCAGGCGCCGCTTGTAGTGGTTCGAGTAGCCGCTGTCACCGAACCTGGACCGGTTCAGGTGGACGACGGACGGGTGAGACCCGCAGGGGTGGACCTTCCCCCAGATTTCGCACCAGCTGCGGGGGGCGAGGAAGGACTCGTTGTATCCGCCGTAGGTGGAGCCGTCGGACCTGACGAAGTTCGACGCTGACTCGTAGGAGAGCTCGATGTCGACGTACTTGTTCACCGTTCCGTCGCAAGCATGGGCCTCGTACCTTCTCATCCTGATTCCCGAAGGCCAGCGAGCACCGTAGTAGCCCTTGGTGGTCTCCTCGACACGGTCGTAGGCGTCGACCTCGTGGGCGTTACAGCTGTTCGAGGTGGTCCAGGCGATCGCGTAGTCCTCGTACGTCGCGAACCACACGTACCCGCGGTAGCCGTACTTCTCGAAGATGTGGTGAGCCACTGCAGGCGGCGGGATGATCACGGCAGTGACGACGACGGTCGCGCATGAAGCAACCGCTCTGCAGAACCTGCGACTCCTGAACATGGCGCCCCCGAAAGCTGATGTCCTGTCCCGAACGACAGTAGAAGAGAGTCCCATTCTGGTCAAGGCCGGCGGCGCGGTGGCGAACTGACCCGAACCCCTCCTCGGGGAGGGAGCGCGGGGCTAGCCTCGAGCATGCGGTTCTGGGACCTGAGCTCCCCCGAGGTCGCCGCCGCGGACGCCGAGCCGTGGGACGGACCGTTGACGCGCCTCGCGGTGCGCCCCTTCCCGATCCGGACCTTGGTCTGGCTGGGCTTCGCCGCGACGATCCTGTGCTGGCAGGCGGGGGCCATCGCTACGACCTACGCCCAGGTGGCCGGGGACCGTGCGGCTCATGCGGACGCCGCACTGCTCCTGGGCCTGCTGACCATCGCGTTCGGCGTGGCCATCCCGTTGACGTTCCTCGCGCTCCCGGTGCGTTTGGTCCGCCGGGTCGTCCCGGCCGGGATGACCTGCGTGATCTTCGTGATGGGCCTGATCTCGACGGCGGCGGTGTGGGCGGTCGGACCCACCTTCGGGATCGGCGTCGTCTTCTATTTCGAGGCGCTTCCCTTCGCGTTCTACGCGCTCCGGTGGTTGTGGGCGCTGGCGGCGACGGCCAACGTCGTGGTCGGTTGCGCTGTCGTCATGCTCATCCAGGACGGATGGCAGTTCCCGATCCTCCAGTGGAGCCTGGTGGCGACCACGCTCGTCGCGGTGGCCTGCATCGTCGGTCAGCTGGCGGAACGCGCCGACAGCCTCGCGGCCTCTGAGCACGAGGCCCGTCTGGAGCTCGCGGACCTCAACGAGAGCCTCGAGGGGCGGGTGGCTGACCAGGTGCAGGAGATCGAGCGGCTCGGCGAGCTGCGGCGCTTCCTGACGCCGCAGGTGGCGGACGCGGTGATGTCGGCGGATGCCGCGGAGCTGACCCGGCCGCACCGGGCGCGGATCGCGGTGTTCTTCTGCGACCTCCGGGGCTTCACCGCGTTCACGCGCGACTCCGAGCCGGAGGAGGTGATCGCGGACCTCGACCAGTACTACCGGACGGTCGGCGAGGTGCTGCAGCGGCACGGCGCGACCATCGGCGGCTACGCCGGCGACGGGATCATGGCCTACATCGGCGACCCCGTCCCGCACGCCGAGCCGGCGCGGGCCGCGGTCCGGATGGTCGTCGAGCTCCGGGGACAGCTGGGCGACCTGGTGGCGGAGTGGGAGCGCCGCGGCCACGACCTGAGCTACGGCATCGGCCTCGCCTACGGCTACGCGACGCTCGGGGTGGTCGGGTTCGACGGCCGCTACGACTACACGCCCCTCGGCGGGGTGGTGAACCTCGCCGCGCGGCTCTGCGGGCAGGCCGGGCCGGGTCAGGTGCTGATGGATCCGGCGACGTACGGCGAGCTCGACGGCGTCGGTGCCGGCGAGCCCGTCCCCGGGTTGGAGCTCAAGGGGCTCGGCGCGCGTCAGGCCTACGCGCTGGTCTGAAAACGCGAGAACCGCGGACCCCGAAGGGCCCGCGGTTCCACGTGGAACAGGGGATCACTCGCCGGCGATGAACTTCTCCAGCAGGACGCGACCCTCGGTGTCCTCGATCTGGACCGGCGGCGACTTCATGAGGTACGCCGACGCGGGGATGATCGGGCCGCCGACGCCGCGGTCCTTGGCGATCTTGGCCGCACGGACGGCGTCGATGATGATGCCGGCCGAGTTGGGGGAGTCCCAGACCTCGAGCTTGTACTCCAGGTTGAGCGGGACGTCACCGAACGCGCGACCCTCGAGGCGGACGTAGGCCCACTTGCGGTCCTCGAGCCAGGCGACGTAGTCCGACGGGCCGATGTGGACGTTCTTGTCGTCGATCAGGCCGGACAGCGGGCCGGTGAGGTTGGACGTCACGGCCTGGGTCTTGGAGACCTTCTTGGACTCCAGGCGCTCGCGCTCGAGCATGTTCTTGAAGTCCATGTTGCCGCCGACGTTGAGCTGGTAGGTGCGGTCCAGCACGACGCCGCGGTCCTCGAACAGCTTCGCCATGACGCGGTGCGTGATGGTGGCACCGACCTGCGATTTGATGTCGTCACCGACGATCGGGACGCCCGCGTCCTCGAACTTCTTGGCCCACACCGGGTCGGAGGCGATGAAGACGGGGAGGGCGTTGACGAAGGCCACGCCGGCGTCGATCGCGCACTGGGCGTAGAACTTGTCGGCCTCCTCCGAGCCCACCGGAAGGTAGGACACGAGGACGTCGACCTCGGCGTCCTTGAGCGCCTGCACGACGTCGACCGGGTCGGCGCCGGACTCCTCGATGGTCAGGCGGTAGTACTTGCCGAGACCGTCCAGGGTCGGGCCGCGCTGCACCTCGACGCCGAGCGTCGGGACCTCGCAGATCTGGATGGTGTTGTTCTCGGACGCGTTGATCGCCTCCGAGAGGTCCTTGCCGACCTTCTTGTCGTCGACGTCGAACGCGGCGACGAACTGGACGTCGCTGACGTGGTAGTCGCCGAACGTCACGTGCATCAGACCGGGGACCGAGCCGGACGGGTCGGCGTCCCGGTAGTAGTGCACGCCCTGGACAAGCGACGTGGCGCAGTTGCCGACGCCGGCAATCGCTACTCGAACCGAACCCATGAGAGGTCCTTCCCTGGTGATACTTGCGTGGTGAATTTTTGTGGGTGACTGACGGATCAGTCGTTGTCTGTTGCGGTCGCGGCCTGCGGGCCGACGGTGCCCCGCTCCGCGTTGATGAGGTCCGAGAGCCACCGGACCTCGCGCTCGACGGACTCGACGCCGTGCCGCTGGAGCTCGGTGGCGTAGCGGTCGACTTCCTTCTGGGTCATCGCGAGCTCGCGCTGGACGCGGTCGAGGCGCTCCTGGAGCCGGGACCGACGTCCTTCCAGCACCCGCAGCCGGATCTCCATGTCCGTGGAGGAGAAGAACCGGAACCGGATGTCGAAGTTGTCGTCCTCCCAGGCGGCAGGACCCACCTCCGACATGAGCCGGTGGAACTCCGAGGTGCCCCGCTCGGTCACCTGGTAGGTGATCCGCGGCCGCCGGGGAGTGGCGGACACGGTGCCGGTGACCTCCTCGATGAGGTTGCCGCGCAGCATCTTCTTCAGCGCCGGGTACAGCGACCCGTAGGAGAGCAGTCGTCCCCACCCGAGCATCAGGTTCAGGCGCTTGCGGAGCTCGTAGCCGTGCATGGGTCCCTCGTGCAGCAGTCCGAGGACTGCCAACTCGATGGTGTCGCCACGCCGTGCCATGCGATCTATCGTAGCGATATATCCGACAATTCTGAACATTCGATGGATCGGAGACGCCGAAACGGTGTCCGGAGGGCTCGGCCCGTACCCTGATGGGCGGCATGTCGGATCCGTCCGACGCACCCGAACCAGCGAGTGAGGCAGACGTTGGCCGACGGCAAGCGCAAGGCACCCGGTACTTCATCCAAGGGCTCGTCCAAGAGCACGAAGAAGCAGCCGGTGGACGACCGTCCCGCCTGGAAGCGGCGCCTGCTCACGACCGCGAAGTGGGGCGGCGTCAGCGGCCTGGTCCTCGTGATGCTGATGGGCGCGCTGTTCTTCGTCGCCTACCGGTCGATCGACATCCCGAACCCGAACTCGGACTTCACCACCGAGACGACCCACGTCTACTACGCGGACGGCAAGACCGACCTCGGCACGTTCGCGATCCAGAAGCGCGACACCATCGACTTCGACGAGATGCCCGACTCGGTCAAGGCAGCCGTCGTCGCCGCTGAGGACCAGACCTTCTGGACCAACTCCGGCCTCGACCCCAAGGGCATCCTGCGCGCGGCGTTCAGCAACGCGTCCGGCAACGTCACCCAGGGCGCGTCCACGATCACCCAGCAGTACGTGAAGGTGCTCTACCTGACCCAGGAGCGCTCCTGGAAGCGCAAGGTGAAGGAGGCGATCCTCTCCCTCAAGATCAGGAACCAGCTGTCCAAGGAGGAGGTCCTCGAGGGCTACCTCAACACCATCTACTTCGGTCGGGGCGCGTACGGCGTCCAGGCCGCCGCGCAGGCCTACTTCCAGGTCGACGCCAAGGACCTCAACCTCAAGCAGAGCGCGGTCCTCGCCGCGCTGCTCAACGACCCGAACGACCTCGACCCGTCCAACAGCAAGGCGGCCAAGCAGGCGCTCAAGGGTCGCTACCAGTACGTGATCGGCGCGATGGCCGACATGGGCGAGATCGACTCCGACCAGGAGAACCGCGCCTACCGCCGGCTGCCCGAGTTCCCGGAGGTCGAGGTCGAGGACGCGTACGGCGGCCAGACCGGCCACGTCCTCACCATGGTGAAGAAGGAGCTGCTCCGTCTGGGGTTCAGCGAGCAGGAGATCAACGGCGGTGGCCTGGACGTCACCACCACCTTCACCAAGAAGGCGATGGAAGCCGCCGAGGAGGGGATGAAAGAGGCGCGGCCCGATGGGTTCAGTGACAAGAACCTGCACGTCGCCGTGGCCACGGTCGAGCCAGGGACCGGTGCGGTCCGCGGCATCTACGCCGGCCAGGACTACCTGAAGTCCCAGCTCAACTGGGCGGTGTCGGGTGGCCAGGCCGGCTCGACCTTCAAGCCCTTCGCGGTGGCGGCGGCGATCAAGGACGGCTTCTCCCTCAAGGACACCTTCGACGGCGACTCGCCCTACGTCCTGCCCGACGGCAACGAGGTCGAGAACCAGGGCAACGTGCCCTACGGCCGGGTCAACATGATCAGGGCGACCGAGGACTCGATCAACACGGCCTTCATCGACATGACGCTGTCGATGGAGAACGGTCCCGAGAAGGTCATCGACACCGCGGTCGACATGGGCATCCCGCCGCTGGAGCCCGCGAGCGACCCGTGGGGGTTCCCGACCTCCACCCCCGCGCTCCTGCCGGGCGCCGGCGTGGCGCTCGGTTCCCAGACCGTGAGCCCGATCAACATGGCCAACGGCTACGCGACGATCGCCAACGGCGGGGTCGCCGCCGAACCGTTCATCATCGAGAAGGTCGTCGACCGCAACGGTCAGGAGCGCTACAACCACAAGGTCGTCGACCATCGCGCGCTCAGCGCGGACATCGCAGCGGACGTCTCCTTCGCCATGCAGCAGGTCGTGGCGACCGGGTCAGGCGCGAGCGCGCTGTCCGGCTTCGCCTGGCCCTCGGCCGGCAAGACCGGGACGGCGACGAACGGGCTGGGCGAGGTGTCGTCGGCGTGGTTCGCCGGGTTCACCGCGCAGTACTCGACGGCCGTGATGTACGTCCGGGGCAAGGGCAACGAGCAGCTCAAGGACTGGCTGCCGGAGTACTTCGGAGGGGCGTACCCGGCGGACACCTGGCGCGCGGTGATGCAGCGCGTCATGGACGGACTGGAGCCGATCGAGTTCCCGGAGCCGGCCTACGTCGACGGTGAGGCACCCGAGGAGGGACACGAGCCCTACACCCCCCCGCCGAGCCCGACGAAGACCAAGACCGAGGAGCCGGAGACCGAGTCGAGCGAGCCCGAGACGTCGGAGCCGACGACCGAGCCGACGACCGAGGAGCCGACCACCGAGCCGCCCACCACCGACCCGACCACCCCCACCGAGGAGGTCGACACCGACGGCGACGGGCTGAGCGACGGCGCCGAGGCGGACTTCGGCACCGATCCCAACAACCCCGACACCGACGGGGACGGGTTCGCCGACGGCAGCGACACCGACCCGACCGACCCGGACATCCCGGTCGCCCAGGGTGGTGGCCCCGGCGGACGCGAGACCACCGGCCCCGGCCAGGGCGGACCGGGTCGTCGCGGCCGCGCGGGCCGTCGTACCGCCCGCGGCTGAGACCGCGGCGGGCCTCGGCATGAGCACGGCGCACCCGACCCGGGACGACCGGGTCGTCGCCGCCGTCAGCGAGGTGGTCGGCGGGCCGGTGGGCGAGCACGCCGGCCGGCACCCGTGGTGGACGCCCACCCGGGTGCTGCTGCTGATGATGGCGGCGATCTTCGCGCTCGGCATGGTGCAGAAGGCGCCCTGCTCGTTGGCCGACGGCAAGGACCAGAAGTGGGTGTACTCCCACATGTGCTACACCGACCTGCGCCCGCTCTACGTGCCGCGGGGGCTGGCCGAGCTGTCCTGGCCCTACAGCGACGACGAGGGCACGCGCGACCGCTACGAGGTCATGGAGTACCCGGTCGGGATCTCCTACTGGGCCTACGGGACGGCGTGGATCACCCAGGTGCTCGGTGGCAGCGACGACGTCGACGCCCGTGAGGACCGACCGGTCAGCGACCTGTACGGCGACAAGGACGTCGACCGCGAGCTGACGATCTTCGTCCTCGTGAACGCGGTCGGCTTCGCGGCGCTCGCGCTGCTGTCGGTGTGGCTGATGGCGCGGGTCAACCCCGGTCGTCCCTGGGACGCCGCCGCGTTCGCGCTCTCCCCGACCCTGGTGCTCACCGGCCTCATCAACTGGGACCTCATCGCGGTGGCGCTGGTCGTCGGCGCGCTCTGGGCGTGGTCACGCGACCGGCCGGTGCTGACCGGTGTCCTCATCGGCCTCGGCACGGCGGCCAAGCTCTATCCGCTGTTCCTGCTCGGCGGGGTGCTCGTCATCTGCCTGCGGCGGCGGCGGTACGGCGCCTTCGCCCTCGCCAGCGTCTGGGCGGCGGTGACCTGGGCGCTGGTCAACCTGCCCGCCTACCTCAGCGGCCCCGACCAGTGGAAGGTGTTCTGGTCGTTCAACGCGGAGCGGGGGGCCGACCTCGGCTCCGTCTGGTTGATCGCCGACCAGCTGACCTCCGACGGGATCGAGGTCGCCACCGTCAACGACATCTCGTGGCTGTTCTTCGGCGGCTGGTGCGTGGGCGTCCTCGTCCTCGGCCTGCTGGCCGGGCGACGGACCGGCTCGGTGCCCCGGCTGGCCCAGCTCGGCTTCCTGATCGTGGCCGGCTTCCTGCTCGTCAACAAGGTCTACTCACCGCAGTACGTGCTCTGGCTGCTGCCGCTCGCCGTCCTGGCGCGGCCCCGGTGGCGGGACCAGATCATCTGGCAGGCCACTGAGGTCTTCTACTTCTGCACGGTGTGGTGGTACCTCGGCTCCTACCTCCAGCCCGCGGGCGGCGGTGACGCCGGCTTCTACTGGGTGGGGATCGTGGTCCGGATGGCCGGCGAGCTCTACCTGGTCACCGTCGTCGCCCGCGACATGCTGCTGCCGCACAACGACCCCGTCGACGAGCCGCTCGACGGGCCGGTCGACTCAGGTGACGACGACCCGGTCGAAGGTGGTGGCGGTGTAGCGCACCCGCACGTCGACCGTGTCGCCCACGGCCGGCACGTGCGCACCGTGCGGTAGGAACAGCATCGAGGCCTGCATGTGGGGCGGCTCGGCGAAGAGTCGCTGCTTGCCGTCGATGGAGTACGGCGACCGCACGAACCCGACCGCGTCCATGCCGCCGCGGGCGATGGTCGCGGCGCGGGCCTTGATCGAGGACTCCCCGGTGGGGGCCTCGAGGCCGATGCCGTGGGCGGTGCCGCCGCTCACCACCAGCAGGTGGCCGGACTTGGGCGCGGTGCGCGCTCGGTAGCCGAAGCTGTCGCCCTTCTCCACGTCGTGCACGTCGAGCACCGTGGCGGTGACCGTGAGCGCGCCGCGGTCGCCGAGCCAGAGCTGGGTGCCGATCCGCGGACGGATCGTGAAGTCGGCGTACTGCTCGCGCAGGGTCGCCAGCTCGCCGGCGGTGAGGTGGCTGACCCAGACCGTGGTGATGCCGGCATCGGCGGCGACGGCGTCGGTGAGCAGCCGGCCCACCTCGCCGAGGTGGTTGCCCTGCTGGAGCGGGAGGTGGAGGGCGACGCCCTCGAGGCGGGCACCCGAGTGGCGACGCAGCACCTCGCCGGCCTCCCACAGCTCGCGCCCGGTCATGCCATGACGGCGCATGCTGGTGGTCCGCTCGAGGACGACCCGCGAGCCCGGGGCCCGGGTGAGGAGCTGGTCGAGGTCGGCCAACCGGCTCACCGTGTGGATCACGCGGCCGGCGAGGGCCGCGTCGAGCGGCTCCACGAAGGGCCGCCACGGCGTGAGGACGACGATGTCGCCGTCCCAGCGGGTGGCGACCTCGGGGATCTCGAGGTAGGTGCCGACAGCCAGGGCCGTCACGTCGTGGTGGCGGTCCTTGAGCCACTGCGCCTTGCGGGCCAGCCGACCGAGGGTGAAGCCGTAGCCGTTGCCCTTCGCCACCGGGACGATGCCGGGGTTGGCGTCGGCCACCGACTCCAGGTGGGCCCGCCAGCGCGGGCCGTCGACGGTCAGGGTCAGGCTCATGGCTATCGCCTGGCCAGGTAGACCTGGAAGGCCTTGTAGAGGACGCGGTTGACGGGCATGTCCCACTCGCCGGCGTACTCGACCGCCTCGCCGCCGGTGCCGACCTTGAACTGGATCAGCCCGACGTGGGCGTCCTCGGCGTCGAGGGTGTCGGTGATGCCGCGCAGGTCGTAGACCGTCGCTCCCGCCGCGAGCGCGTCACGCATCATCGCCCACTGCACCGCGTTGGAGCCGCGGACGTCGCGCTTCTCGGTGGAGGACGCCCCGTAGGAGTACCAGGAGTGCTGACCGACCCGCACGGCCAGCGTCGCTGCGACGAGGTCCCCCTCGTGACGGGCCAGCCAGATCTTGAGCCGGTCGGGCTCGTCGGCGTTGAGGGCGTCGTACATGACCTCGAAGTAGCGCAGCGGGCGCGGCGTGAAGTGGTCGCGCTCGGCGGTGTGGACGTAGAGGTCGTGGAACGCCTTGAGGTCGCCGGCCGTGGTCGCGGGGTCCGAGGTGGTGACCTCGACGCCCTCCTTGTCGGCCTTCTTGATGTTGCGCCGCCAGAGCTGGTTCATGCCCTTGAGGAGGGTCTCCTCGGTGTGGGGCGTGCCGTCCTCCTGGACCAGCGGCACCTGGTAGACGAACTGCGGCTGGCCGGCGGAGAACCCGTCCTCGGGGGCCTGGTGACGCCAGCCGAGCTCGTGGAGCTGGGCGACGACGCGGGCACCCGCGGCGGAGCGGTCGAGCGGCGCGACCTGGCCGAGCCGGCCGACAGCCGGGTCGGCGATGCCCTCCTTGATCTGGGCGGCCGACCAACGTCGGGTCACGACCGGCGGACCGATCCGGACCGCGAACGCCCCCTGGCCCTTGAGGTGGCGGACCAGCGGCCCGAGCCAGTCGCCGAGCTGCTCGGAGGACCAGTCGATGACCGGGCCCTCGGGCAGGTAGGCGAGGAAGCGCTTCAGGCGGGGGAGCTGACGGTAGAGCACGAGCGCGGCGCCGACGGTGGTGCCGGAGTCGTCGACCCATGCGAGGTGCTCGGCGCGCCACTCCGCCTTGACCTTCGCCCAGCCGGGGGTCTGCAGGAAGCTGGCCGAGGGCAGCGTGGCGAGGTAGTCGCGGTGCTCGTCGGCAGAGATCACCCGGATGCTCGGCATGGGGTTCAGGCTATCGGCCGGTGGTGGCCCCGACTCACCCGCGCCGCTCGAGCTCGGCGAGGAGGTCCTCGCCGACGCGGAGCAGCGCCTCCCGCTGCCCGTCGGCGTCGAGGCCGGGTAGCGGAGCCGGCCGGACCACGACCACCACGACGTTGGCGGCGCGCACCACCAACCCGTCGCCGTCCGCGCTCACCGCCGCCTCGTCACCGAGTCCGTCGACCGGCTCGAGCCCGCTCACCTCGTGCACGCCGTCGCCCCGGACCACCGCGTCGAAGGCGAGCTCCGCGTTGTCGGTGGCCGTGCGCTGGTCCTCCCAGCTCGGCAGCTCGGCCCACGCGTCGATGACGAGCCAGACCTCCTCGGGGCGCACCTGGTGGAGCGTGCAGTCGGCCGGGACGCCGAGGTCGGGACGGGTGACCCCGAGTGACGCGAGGGTGTCGGACGTCAGGCCGCCGCAGAGGTCGCCGGCCTCGGCCGGGGTGTGCTCGGCCGGGATCAGTCCGCCGGCGGAGAGGACGGCACTGCTGGCGGGGCCGGTGGTGGGGAGGACGGTGGCGACCAGCTCGTCCCCGACGGGGACGGCGAGCAGGTCGCCGACGACGGCGGCGGCCTGGGTGTCGAGGAGGACCCGGGACCGGTCCGCGGCGACCGTGCCGAGCACGACCGCGTCGGCAGG
>NZ_JACEFC010000092.1 GCF_014180715.1 Nocardioides stalactiti
GCTCGCGGCGGTCGCCGGGGCGTTCCGTCCCAGCCGCGGGGCCGCGGGCGTCATCCTCGGCGTCGGTGTCCTGCTCGCCGCCGTCCCCCTCGGCCTCGGTCACGTCGGCAAGGCCCACGACACCGACGCCCTGCTGGACTCGCTGCGCCCGTTCTCGGTGGAGAAGGTCGAGGCCCGCGAGGCCGGCCTGGCCGACGCCCTCCTCGTCGCCGGCGCCTACGACGGCACCAGCGTGCCGGCTGAGGACCTCGCCGCCCTCGACGCTGCGCTCGACCGTTTCACCGCCCTCGTCGCGCTCAGCCGCGACGCCCAACCCCTCCTGGTGGACGCGACCGAGATCTCCGCCTCCACGACGGTCGGGACCTCGATCGGCGCGGGCGCCGCCCTCGCCGCCGCCGGTGTGCTCGGCCTGCTCACCGCACGCAGGTCCGCTCCGCGGGGGACATCAGCAGGTCAGTAGGTGAGCTCGACCCAGGGGTCGACGGTGAACCGGCCGGTGGTCTCGATGGTGATCGTCTGGATGCCGACCGGGCGCCCGTCGCGGTAGGTGATGAGCGCGAACCCGGCGGAGCGGCGCAGCTTGCTGCCGATCGCGATCGCGTACGCCGCACCGCCCGCCGTACCGACCGTGAAGGTGTAGCCGACCTTCCCGTTGCTGCCGGTGACCGGGGTGGGGCCCGCCGGGACGTGGGTGTGTCCGCCGACCACGAGGTCGACGCAGCCCCGCGCGAGCGCCTCGTCGCCGAGGTTCGCGTCGTGGACGAGAAGGGTGTTGACCCGGTCGCCGTCGGCGTCGGCCTCGCAGGCAGCGTCAGCCAGGCGGGTCCGGACGTCGCCGAAGCTCAGGCCGGTCTCGTCGCGCCAGTTGCCGAGGCCGCTCGACCGCGGGTCGTCGATGCCCAGGATCCGGCTGCCTCCGGGCCCGTCGACGACCTCGTCGTCGAAGTAGGTCCAGCCGAGGTCGCTGAGGTAGCCGCGGACGAACGACCCGTGGTCGTGGTTGCCGGCGACCGCCCAGCGGTCGTAGTCGTCGAAGGTCTCGGCGAGCGAGTCGAGCGAGAAGGCCTCCCACCGCTCCCCGGTCGAGGTGTCGTCGCCCGCGTTGAGGACCGCCTCGGCCCCGCCATGCTCCGCGAGCGCCCGGGCGACCCGGTCCATGCCGACGTTGTCGTGCCGGTCCGACAGCAGCAGGACGACGGTCTCGCCCTCCTCCGGCTCCCGAAGCATCAGGTTCCGGGCCGCGTCGTCGGCCGCGTCGTCGTAGAACTCCCGGCCCTGCCGGTAGGTGTCGATCGCGCTCGCGATGAGGCGGCGCGTCTGACCCGTGGTGGCGTCGCCGAGGACCTGGACGTCGGCGAGCTCGTCGGGCAGCACGATCTCCGGCCCGACGAACTCCGAGAGCGGCTCCCAGCGGTCGGGGTCGCCGCGCGGCGCGGCCCCGGGACCGCGCCAGGGCGCCGTCAGCCCGATGACGACCACCGCGACGACGAGCAGGCTGGCGACGCCTTTGGCGGTCGGCAGCTTGTCGACGACCTCCCGGCGGCGCCGGTCGCCGAGCAGCCGCCACACGAGGAACGGGAGCAGCGCGAGCGCCATCCCCCGGATGACCGCGTCGATCGCCATGTCCCGCACTGCGTGGGACACCTTCGCGATCGGCGCCTCGGGGTTGCTGCCGATCGCTGCGTACCGAGTGGTCAGGTCTTCCAGCGACCGGGCGTCGGTCTTGCCGAGCTCGATCTCGACCCCGACCACCGACCGCGCGTCGGTGCGGAAGTCCGGCAGCACCGGCCCCGTCCGGACGACGACCTGGCCACTGAAGTTCGCCGTGACCCGCGCCTCGTGGCTGGCGACGTCGACGGTCCGCTCGCCGGTGAGGAAGAACCCGGCCGCGCACATCGCGGACAGCGCGACCCACACGACGACGTACGCCGTCGCGAGGAGCCAGCCGCGGGTGCGGACCATGCGTCCTGTCTACCGTCCGGGCCTAGGAGGTGTCTCCCTAGAGCCGCGTCCGCGCCTCGGCGACGGCGTACAGCGCGACCGAGGCCGCGACGCCCGCGTTGAGCGACTCCAGGACGCCCGCCATCGGGATCGACATCAGCCGGTCGCAGGTCTCGGAGACCAGCCGGTGGAGGCCGTCGCCCTCGGAGCCGATGACCAGGACGAGCGGGCCGCCCGCGAGGTCGGCGTCGGCAGCCAGCTCGGGCAGGGTCAGGTCGCCATCGGCCGCCAGGCCCACCACGAAGCACCCGGCCTCCTGGTAGGCCTTGAGCTGACGGGTCAGGTTGACGGTCTGGGCGACCGGGATCCGGGCCGCGGCACCGGCCGACGTCTTCCAGGCCGACGCCGTCATCGAGGCAGCACGCCGCTCGGGGATGACCACTCCGTGCGCGCCGAACCCGGCCGCGCTGCGGACGACCGCACCGAGGTTGCGGGGGTCGGTGACCGCGTCGAGCACGACGATGAGCGGCTTCTCGCCGATCTCGGCCGCCGCGTCGAGCAGGTCGTCGGGGTGGGCGTACTCGTAGGCGGGGATCTTCGCCGCGAGGCCCTGGTGGACCGCGCCGCTGGTGAGCCGGTCGAGCTCGCCGCGGCTGACTTCGAGCAGGCCGACGCCGTACTCGGCAGCGAGCTTGAAGACCTCGCGGAGCCGGCCGTCGCGCTCCGCCCCCTCGGCGACGTACACCGACGTCACCGGGATCCGCGCGCGCAGCGCCTCGACGACCGGGTTGCGTCCGGCGATCCACTCGGCGTCGGAGCTGCCGCGTCGGCGCCCGCCGCCGCGGACCGCGGGGTTCCGCCGTTCGGCGGCCTCCTTGGCGTTCTTGGCCTTGTGCGCCTTGTGATAGACGCGGTCCTCGGCCCTCGGGGTCGACTTCTTGCCCTCGAGGCCGCGGCGGACCCGACCGCCGGACCCTGCCGTCGGCTTCTTGCTCGTCTTGCGGATCGCGCCCTTGCGCGAGGAATTGCCAGCCACTAGTCGATGCTCCACTTCGGACCGGTCGGGGTGTCCTCCACCTCGATGCCGGCCTGCTTGATCTGATCGCGGATGGCGTCCGCGCGCGCCCAGTCCTTCGCGTCGCGCGCCTTCGCGCGCTCGTCGAGCAGACCGGCGACGAGCGCGTCGACCGCGCTCTTCAGCTTGTCGTCCTGCTGCCCCCTGCCGCCCGCCCAGGCGGGGTCGGCGGGGTTGAGCCCGAGCACGTCGAGCATGGCGAGCACCTGTCCGGCGTACGGCGTCGCGTCATCGGCCCGGTTGCCCTCGCGGACGACGTCGAACAGCACGGCCACCGCGGCGGGGGTGCCGAGGTCGTCGTTCATCGCGTCGACGAACGCCTGCGGGAGGTCGCCCGCCTCGGTGACACCGGCGCGCTCGAGGAACAACTCGATCCGCCGGAACCCGACGGCCGCCTCCTCCAGCGCTTGATGAGAGAACTCCACGTGGCTGCGGTAGTGCGCGGCCACGAGGTAGTAGCGCAGCTCGATGCCGCGGTAGTCCTCCAGCACGTTGGGAATGGTGAGGGAGTTGCCGAGCGACTTGCTCATCTTCTCGCCGGCGGTGGTGATCCACGCGTTGTGCATCCAGTACGACGCGAACGGGCGGCCGGCCGCGCGGGACTGGGCCTGCTCGTTCTCGTGGTGCGGGAAGCGCAGGTCGACGCCGCCGCCGTGGATGTCGAACGCGGGACCGAGGTACTTGCCGGCCATCGCTGAGCACTCGATGTGCCAGCCCGGCCGGCCGCGGCCCCAGGGGCTCGGCCAGGAGGCCGTCTCCGGCTCCGACTCCTGCTTCCACCCCTTCCACAGGGCGAAGTCGCGGGGATCGCGCTTGCCGCGCGGGTCGGCATCGGTGGCCGGCTCCATGTCGTCGATGCCCTGGTGGGTCAGCTCGCCGTACGACGACCAGGAGCGCACGTCGAAGTAGACGTCACCACTGCCGTCCTCGGCCGCGTAGGCGTGGCCACGGTCGATGAGGTCGGCGATGAGCTCGACCATCTCCGGGACGTGGCCGGTCGCGGCGGGCTCGTAGGTCGGCGGCGCGACGTTGAGCGCCGCGTAGGCGCGGTCGAGCTCGCGGTGCATCGCGTAGGCGAGGTTGAACCAGGGGCGGCCCTGCTCGGCCGACTTGGTGAGGATCTTGTCGTCGATGTCGGTGACGTTGCGGATGAAGGTGACGTCGTACCCGAGGTGGCGGAGCCACCGCTGGAGGACGTCGAAGTTCACCCCGGACCGCACGTGACCGACGTGGGGCTCGCTCTGGACCGTCAGACCGCACACGTAGAGACCCGCTCTGCCCTCCTGAAGGGGCACGAAGTCACGGACCTCGCGGGTCGCGGTGTCATACAGCCTGAACGTCACCGGCTCAGTCTAGGGATCCACGCGCCCCCGCCCCGAATCCACCGTGTGACAGAAGTGACGCATGTGACCTACCGTTGACGGATGCGCCACGCCCCCGCCCTCGGACTCGCCTGCGCGCTCGTCCTCGGCGGGCTCAGCGCGTGCACGGGTGCGGGCGACCCCGGCGACGCCGCGGTCGTCGCAGCAGCGACCACGGGCGACCGCGCCATCGACCTGAGCCGGTGGGACAGCGACCGTCAGTGGCAGCGCGGCACCCTGGCCGGCACGACGACCGACGAGGGCCGGCTGCGTTTCGACACCCCCGTCGGCCAGGCCACCGTCGGGGGCCGTTCGTACGACGTCGCGCGCTGGACCTCCCCGTGGGTCGAGCCGGGCTTCGACGTCACCGAGGTGATCCCGTCGTGGTCGGCCGCGACCCCCAAGGACAGCTGGATCGAGGTGGAGGTGCGCGGTCGCGACGCCGGCGACCGCACGTCCTGGGACACGATCGGGCGCTGGGCCTCCAGCGACCGCCACCTGGAGCGCGCGACCGTATCGGGCCAGTCCGACGACGGGACCACCGTCGCCGTCGACACCTGGCGCACCGCCGGCCTGCCGGCCTTCCAGGTCCGGGTCACGCTCGCCCGCCGCGCCGGGGCGGCCTACCGGCCGAGCCTGGACACGATCACCGCGATGGCGTCCAGGGTCCCGTCGGCGGCCGGGCCGACGTCGGCTCCCGGACCCGGACGCGGGGTGGTCCTCGACGTCCCCCGGTACTCCCAGATGGCGCACAGCGGCCACTACCCGCAGTGGGGTGGCGGCGGCGAGGCGTGGTGCTCGCCGACCTCGACGTCGATGGTGCTCGCCTACTACGGCCGGCTCCCCGAGCCGCGCCGCTACCGCTGGGTGCCGGGTGGACACGTCGACCCGTGGGTCGACCACGCCGCGCGGATGACCTACGACCACGCCTACGACGGCACGGGCAACTGGCCCTTCAACACCGCGTACGCCGCCCCGCTGGCCGGCAAGGCGTTCGTGACCCGCCTCCGCTCGATCCGCGAGGCGGAGCAGTTCCTCGTGGCCGGGATCCCGCTCGTCGTCTCGATCGCGTTCGGTCCCGGCGAGCTCGACGGGGCGCCGATCAGCTCCTCCGACGGGCACCTGCTCGTCATCGCCGGCGTCCGCGACAACGGCAACGTCGTCGTCAACGACCCCGCCTCCGAGAGCCGCCGCCGGGTCCGTCGTACCTATGACCGGGCACAGCTCGAGCGCCTCTGGCTCGAGGCGTCCGGTGGCCTGGCCTACGTCATCACCGACGAGGCCCATCCGCTCCCGGAGGGCCCCGCCACCAACTGGTGAACTCCCCCGCCGAATCGGGACCTACCTGGATTGAGACCGGACTTGTCCGGAGACAAGTCCCCACTGGATGCAGGAAGGTCCGGATTCGAACCAGGAAGGTCCGGATTCGACTCAGACCCCGTAGCCGCCGTCGACGTCGAGCTTCTGGCCGGAGATGAAGTTCGCTCGGGGCGAGGCGAGGAAGCAGACCGCCTCGGCGATGTCCTGCGCGTTGCCGAACCGGCGCAGCGGGATGTTGTTGCGGGTGATCTCGAGGGCGGCGTCGTCGAGCTCACCGGAGGAGATGAGCCGCTCGGCCATGCCATCGGTGAGCATGCCCGGGCCGACCGCGTTGACGCGGACACCGAACCGGCCCTCCTCGGCGGCGAGGCCCCGCACCAGCGCCTCCACCGCGGCCTTCGGCGCGGAGGACAGGCCGTCGCGGATCGGGAAGCGCGAGGTCGCCGCAGTGGTCACCGCGACCAGCGAACCGGCGGAGGCGCGCAGCGCCGGCAGCGCGGCGTGGGCGACCGCGAAGAACCCGGCCGCGTCAGCGGTGAGCTGGTCGGCCATCGCGTCCGGCTCCACCCGCGAGAGGTGAACCATCGGCACGTGCGGGCCTGCGGCGTAGACGACGGTGTGCAGGCCCTTGAGGTCCGCGACCGCCTGGTCGAGCACGCGACCGACCGCCCGCCGGTCCTGGAGGTCGACGCCGTACGACGCCTCGCCGACCTGCGAGGGCCGGGTGCGGTGGGTGACCGCGACCCGCGACCCCCGTTCGAGGAGCATCTCGGCGATGGCCTGCCCGAGGCCGCCGGACCCACCGACGACCAGGGCCCCGCCAGGGAGGCCCGCGAAGTCACCGCTCATGACGCGGAGAAGTCGATCTCGTGCCAGCCGGTGGCACCATCGGGAAGGACGTCTCGCTCGACACCTGTCTGCACGTCACCATCCTTACCGATGGCCCGGACGCGCAGGTCATGGTCCCCCTCACCCACCTCGAGCTCGGCGCGCCACTGGACCCACGTGTCGTCACTGGGGACGCGGCCGATGGTCGCGGGGGTCCAGGCGCCGCCGTCGAGCGAGACCTCGACGCCGGCGATGCCCGTGTGCTGCTTCCAGGCCGTCCCGGCACACACCAGCGTGCCGACCGGCACGTCCGCGCCGCTGTCGGGGACCTCGATGCGAGAGGCGATCTTGACCGGCCCCTCCTCCGACCAGCCCTTGCCGGTCCAGTAGGCCTCGATGTCGTCGAAGGAGGTGACCTCCATGTCGACGACCCACTTGCACGCCGACACGTAGCCGTAGAGCCCCGGCACGATCGTGCGGACGGGGAAGCCGTGCTCGACGGTGAGCGGCTCGCCGTTCATGTAGACCGCGAGCATCGCCGACCGGTCGTCCATGAGCGCGGCGAGCGGGGTCCCGCAGGTCCACCCGTCCTCGGAGGTCTGCAGGACCGCGTTGGCGCCCTCGAGCGGCTTGGCCTCGGCGAGGATCCCGGCGAGACGGACACCGCTCCACCACGCGTTGCCGACGAGGCTGCCGCCGACCGGGTTGGACACGCAGTTGAGGGTGATCCAGTCCTCGGTGATCTCGCGCGCCACCAGGTCGTCGTACGTCAGCGTCAGGTCGCGCTCGACCATGCCGTGGATGCGCAGCTCCCAGTCCTTGAGCCGGATGGCGGGCTTCAGGATGGCGGTGTCGATGAGGTAGAAGTCCTCGGCCGAGGTCTGCCACGGCGAGACGCCGTCGACCTCGACCTTGACGCCGCGGGGCACGACCGGCTTGGTCGCCTGGTCGACCCGCAGCAGGCGGCGGTCCTTCTCGACCGCGCCGCGCTGGTTGCCCGCGAGCTTGCCGAGGAGCCCTGACGCGAGCGCGATCCCGCCGACCGCGCCGGCGGCGAGGAAGAAGCCGCGGCGGCTGTGGGTGGGGTCCGTGGCTTCGTCGTCCGACGCCTCGACGAGCTCCCAACGGCGCAGCCACTCGGCCATCACGGCGAGCCCGATCAGCCAGGTGACGAACCCGACGAGGACCGGCACCACCTCGACGCCGGTGAAGCCCGGCTTGGCCCAGACCGCGATGAAGGCGACCACCCCGAGCGCGATGTAGCCACCGACGGAGTACCACCACCGGGTCCGGGCGACGCGGCCGAGCGCAGCGAAGACGCCGGTGAGGATGACGAACATGCCGATGAGCAGGACCGTCTTGTCGTTGTCCTGGAAGGTCTCGATCGCCCACTTCGCGATCGGACCAGGGGTCAGGTCGATGACTCCCTCGGCGACCGCGACGGCCGGAGACTCCCGAACGCGCAGCAGCCCGGCGACCAGATAGCTGGTCGCGAGACCGAGCGCGCCGACGACCACGCCGGAGAGCCACCACCATCCACGGGACGTCCTCACACAGTGATTGTGACTCAGGCATGATCATGGCGTGCATCAACCGCCCTCCCCGGGGTCGATCCGGACCGGAATCGGCACCGACGTCCACCGTCTGGTGACCCGTGCGGCCGGCGACCCGCCGATGGCGCTCGCCGGGCTGACCTGGCCCGACGAGGAGCAGCGGCTGGACGGTCATTCCGACGCCGACGTGGCCGCGCACGCGCTCTGCGACGCCCTCTTCGCGGCCGCCGGGCTCGGCGACCTCGGCACCAATTTCGGTACGGCGGACCCGGCGTGGTCCGGCGCCGCCGGGCCAGCCCTGCTCGGAGAGACCGTACGACGGGTGCACGCCGCCGGCTTCGTGGTCGGCAACGCCGCCGTGCAGGTCATCGGCAACCGGCCGCGGCTCGGTGCCCGTCGTACCGAGGCCGAGGGCGTCCTGTCCGACGTCGTCGGCGCCCCCGTCTCCGTGTCGGCCACGACCACCGACGGTCTCGGCCTCACCGGCCGCAGCGAAGGGGTCGCAGCGATCGCGACCGCGCTCCTGCACGTCGTACCCACCCGCACCGTCGACCCCGAGGGGGACTCGTGACCACCGAAGTGCTGACGACGCGGGACGGCGTCGCCCTGCACGTCACCGTGCACGGACCCGAGTCCGCTGCGGTGACCGTGCTGCTCTCGCACTGCTGGACAGCCGACGAGTCGGACTGGCACTACCAGGTCTCCGACCTGCTCTCCCGCTACGGCCACCAGGTCCGGGTGATCTCGTGGGACCACCGGGGCCACGGGCGCAGCGGCCGGGTCCCCGAGAGCGCGTGCACGATCCCCAACCTCGCGCGCGACCTCGGCGAGATCGTCGACGAGCTCGCACCGTCCGGCTCGTTGGTCGTCGCAGGCCACTCCGTCGGCGGGATGACGATCACCGCCATCCCCGAGGAGTGTCCCCACGTCATGGACCGGATCGCCGGGGTCCTGCTGGTCGCCACCTCGGGCGGCGACCTCCACACGGTGACCCTCGGCCTGCCCGACGTCGGACCGCTGATCCGCGACCGGCTGCCGTTCGTGCTCGCGACCCGCGCACGGATGCTCAGCCTGTCCCGTCGCCAGCGCTTCCCGCTCATCGAGCGGTCCATCGCCCGGCGCTTCCTGCTCGGTACGCCGACGCAGCCGCGCGACGTCGGCCTGGTCGTCGACCAGCTGATCCACTGCGCACCGGAGACCTGGTCGGGGTTCTTCAAGGACATGATGACCCACGACCGGATCGGCAACCTCAAGGCTTTCGACGAGGTCCCGACGACCGTCCTCGTCGGCTCCCGCGACCTGATCACCCCGCCGGCGCACGCCCGCAAGCTCTCGGGCGGGATCCGCGGCGCTCGGATGGTGGTGGCCCCGGACGCCGGCCACTACCTGCCCTTCGAGCGGCGCGAGCTCGTCACCGAGGAGCTGTGCACCCTCGTCGACCGAGCGCTCGCCCGAGCGACGTCAGCCGACCGCGCCGCCGGCTGACCCGGACCTGCGTCAGGCCGCAGCCATGCGTTGGCCGATGAGGACGACGCCCTCCACCACCTTGACGGCATAGGCCGGGACGGAGACGTGGCTGTCGTCGAGGCAACGCCCCGACCGCAGGTCGAAGGCGTGCTTGTGGGCGGGTGACGCGACGAACGGCACCTCTCCGCGCCGACCGACGATGCCCTTGGCGATCCCACCAGCGGCCGACCGCGCGAACGGGTCGTGGTTGCCGAGCGCGTAGACCGCGTCGTCACCGGTCCGGAAGATCGCGATGGCCTGCCCGTGGACCAGCGCGGTCGCCCCGCGGTCCACTTCAAGCTCGACGACGCGGCACACCGGCTGCCACTCGTCCTCAGGGATCGACCGGACTGCCATGGTCAAGGACCGTAGGTCCGCGCTGTTCACGTCAGCGTTTCGGCATGTAACAGCCGTGAAAACCCTCGCTCACTCCAGTGGGCGCGAGCGTGTCGCAGACGACGAGGAGGAGGAGCAGCGCCGTCGGCGGGGGCCGGGCGCCGGCCGTCGGTCTACGCTGCGCCCCATGAGCGCTGCCGTCGTGGTCCTCGCCGCGGGGAGCGGCTCACGGGTCGGGGCCGAGGTCAACAAGGTCCTGCTGCCGCTCGACGGGGTGCCGGTCCTGGCCCACACGATGCGGACGGCCCTCGAGGTCCCCGACGTCTCGCCCGTCGTCCTCGTCTGCCGGCCGGGCGAGGAGGACGCCGTCGCCGAGGCGGTGGGCCCGCACCTCGGCGACCGGGAGGTGCTGCTCGTCGCGGGCGGCGCTACCCGTCACGCCTCGGAGCAGGCGGCTCTCGACGTGCTGGCGGGGCGCATCGAGTCCGGCGAGATCGACGTGGTCGTGATCCACGACGGGGCGCGCGCCCTGGCTCCGGCGAGCCTGTTCGACCGGGTCGTCGCCGCGGCCCGCGAGCACGGCGGGGCCGTACCGACGGTGACGCTGGCAGGGCTCGTCCCGCGCGACCCCGGCGCCACGCCGCCAGCCGGGATCCTCGTCGGCGTCCAGACGCCCCAGGCCTTCGGAGCCTCCCGCCTCCTCGCGGCCTACCGGGCTGCGGCGGCCGACGGCTTCGACGGCCCCGACACGGCCGCCTGCCTGGAGGCCTACGCGCCGGACGTGACGGTCGTCCCCGTCGCGGCCGGAGCCGGCAACCTCAAGGTGACCTACGCCGAGGACCTGGAGACGGCCTCGCGGCTCATCGCGGGTCGGTGAGCGCCTCGAGGACCCGCACGTCCTCGTCGTCCGCCACCCGGCGGGCGGTCGGCGGAGCCTCCACCAGCTCGACGGGGTACGCCGCACGGAGCTCGGCCAGGAGGACGGAGAAGTCGGCGGTCGGGCGGCTCGGCAGGGCGGCGACCACGGAGGCCGGCAGCACGATGGGCGAGCACAGCGCGGCGAGTGCATCCCGGTCCACGGTCGCCACGAGCCGTCCGTCGGCGACCTGCTTGACCGTGTCGGTCACCGGACGCACCCCGACGACCACGGTGTCACGGCCCGAGGCGGCCCGCACGCAGGAAGCGATGAAGTCCGGCGGGGTCATCGGGCAGAGGGCGTCGTGGAGCACGAGCGGTCGGGCCAGGTCGGCGATGTCGTACCAGGGCACGGTCAGGTCGAGGAGGTCGACGCCGGCCTCACCCACCGCCCAGGCCGCAGCGGCGACGAGCGCCTCGCCGTGGATGAGCCGGTAGGGCAGCGACCCACGGCCCTCGTCGACGACGAAGCCGACGGCCCGCTCGGGCTCGTCGTACACGTCGTCGTAGGCCTCGGCTTCCACGGACGTCACCCTAGAGGGACGAAAAACGACGTCGC
Organism: Nocardioides stalactiti; assembly: GCF_014180715.1. Taxonomy (GTDB): domain Bacteria; phylum Actinomycetota; class Actinomycetes; order Propionibacteriales; family Nocardioidaceae; genus Nocardioides; species Nocardioides stalactiti. The sequence continues at coordinate 11,395 of NZ_JACEFC010000092.1, forward strand.
CCCCGCCCTGGTGGGCGGGGGCGACATGCTCAGTCCGGAGGACTCAGCTGGCGAGGACCTCGTCGAGGATGGTCTCCGCCTTGTCCTCGTTGGTGTGCTCGGCCAGGGCCAGCTCGGAGACCAGGATCTGACGCGCCTTGGCCAGCATCCGCTTCTCACCGGCCGAGAGGCCGCGGTCACGCTCACGGCGCCACAGGTCGCGGACGACCTCGGCCACCTTCATGACGTCGCCGCTGTGGAGCTTCTCCAGGTTGGCCTTGTAGCGTCGCGACCAGTTGGTCGGCTCTTCGACGTGCTCGGCGCGGAGGACACCGAAGACACGCTCGAGGCCCTCCTTGTCGACGACGTCGCGGACCCCGACCAGGTCGAGGTTGCAGGCCGGGACCCGAACCACCAGGTCCTGCTGGGCGACGATCCGAAGAACGAGGTACTGCCGTTCCTCCCCCTTGATTGTCCGCATCTCGATGTCCTCGATCACTGCGGCCCCGTGATTGGGGTAGACGACCGTTTCGCCGACGGTGAAAGTCATATGTGATGAACCCCTTCCTAGGCCTTCATCTTATCACGGCTCAGGCGGTCCTCAGAATGCGTTTGCGCAGGTCAGGACGGCAATCGCGGGCTTGACAGACGCAAGGACGTGTGGTGGGCAACCTCACATCGGCGGCGGCGCGTCCCCGAATCACCGCCGACACACGACCGTCACGGCTGCACGGGAGCACCCCGTGGTCAATACTGCTCCGCATGGCATCCGAGCACGACGTCGACGACATCGAGGAGGGCGACGACCCGTCGGTGGACCTGCCCGACGACGGGCCCGAGGACGCTTTCGGCGATGCCGCTGACGACGCCGCCCAGGCCGAAGCGGCCGACGGCGAGGACGCCGAGATCGACGAGTCCGAACCGGCCCCGGCGAGGGTGGGCTTCTTCTCCCGCCTCCAGTGGACCCCCCTCCTGCTCCTGCAGGCTGCCCACGCCAAGCAGGCCGTCGTCACCGCGCTCGCGGTCGCCGGTGCCGCGATGCTCGCCGGACGCGAGGCCCGCGAGGTCGGCGTCGTGCTGCTCACCGTGCTGGTGGGCCAGACCATCCTCGGTTGGCACAACGACATCGTCGACAAGGCCCGCGACGCCGCCCACGGCACGCCCGGCAAGCCGGTCGCCGACGGTCGCCTCGACGCCGAGTCGGTCTGGTACGCGATCATCGTCGCCGCGCTGATCCTGGTGCCCCTGTCGATCACGACCGGCATCACCGCCGGCGGCATCTACCTGGTCTCGGTGTGCATCGGCATGCTCGGCAACGTCGTGCTCCGAACCGGCTTCCTGTCCTGGGTGACCTGGGCCGCGTCGTTCGCGATGCTCCCCGCCTACCTGTCGTACGGCGGCTGGGGCGGCCAGGCGGTCGGCGACCCGCCCGAGACCGTGATCACCGTGCTGGCCGCGCTGCTCGGGATCGGCGTCCACTTCACCCGCGCGGTGTGGGGCCTGGTGGCCGACCACGAAGACGGCTGGACCTACCTGCCGCTCAAGCTCGGCCTCAAGCTGGGAGCGACCCGGCTGCTGGCCCTCACGACCTTCTACTCCTTCGTCATCGTGGTCCTGCTGGCCGTGTTCGGGGCGAAGGTCGGACTGTCCCGATGACCGTCGGGCGGTCCCGTGGGGCGCGCACCGACCTCGGCCCACTAGAGTGAGCCCGCTCCTCGTGAGCACCTGAACCGAGTACCGCAGATCGATGTCCGGAGGCCCGCCGAATGCTCAACCGACGCTCGACCGCTGTCGTGGCGGTGCTGCTGCCCCTCACTGGTGCGCTGACGTCCTGCGGCTTCGACTACCCGACCGACCGGGTCAACACGATCGCCGCGGGTGTCAACAACCGTGAGGCGTCCGTCGACGTCCTCGGGGCGCGCGTGCTCGCCTTCGCCGACGGCCAGGGCCGCCTCATCGGCACGCTCGTCTACAACGACAACGATGCCGAGAAGCCGGCCGTGCTCACCGGGATCGAGGGTGACGCGATCGCGCCGACCCAGGCCAAGGTCGAGGTCGGCCCCAACGAGCGGGTCAACCTGGCCGAGGACGCCTCGGTCGCCGTCACCGGCGAGTTCGCCGCGGGCGAGGTCATCACCCTGAGCTACCAGTTCTCCACCGACGAGGTCGTCACGGTCGACGTCCCGGTCGTGAAGGCCTGCGGTCAGTACGCCGACATCGAGGAGCCCGAGTTCGAGGCGGTCGCCGAGGACGAGGAGGCTCCGGCCGGTGACGCCGAGGCCGAGGCCGAAGAGGCCTTCGACGAGGAGGCCGACGCGACCTACCTCTGTGACCACCCGACCGAGCACGCCGAGGGCGAGCACTGAGGTAGCGCCGACCATGACGCACACGCTGATCCTGCTCCGCCACGGCGAGAGCGAGTGGAACGCCAAGAACCTGTTCACCGGCTGGGTCGACGTGGCCCTCACCGACAAGGGCCGCGGCGAGGCGGTCCGCGGCGGCGAGCAGCTCGTCGCCGCCGGCCTGCTGCCGACGGTGGTCCACACCAGCCTCCAGCGGCGCGCGATCAACACCGCCGCTCTCGCGCTCGACGCGGCCGACCGCCACTGGATCCCGGTCCGGCGTTCCTGGCGCCTCAACGAGCGCCACTACGGGGCGCTCCAGGGCAAGGACAAGAAGCAGACCCTCGATGAGTACGGCGAGGAGCAGTTCATGCTCTGGCGCCGTTCCTTCGACGTCCCGCCGCCGCCGCTCGCCGACGACGACGAGTTCTCCCAGGTCGACGACCCGCGCTACGCCGACCTCGGTGCCGACCTGCCCCGCACCGAGTGCCTCAAGGACGTCATCGCCCGCCTGCTGCCCTACTGGGAGGGCGGGATCGTCCCCGACCTGCGGGCCGGTCACACCGTGCTCGTCGCCGCCCACGGCAACAGCCTGCGCGCGATCGTGAAGCACCTCGACCAGGTCAGCGACGACGACATCGCCGGGCTCAACATCCCGACGGGCATGCCACTGGTCTACGAGCTCGACGACGCGCTGCAGCCGGTCACCCGGGGCGGCCGTTACCTCGACCCCGAGGCGGCCGCGGCCGCAGCGGCGGCCGTGGCCAACCAGGGCCGCTGACCCGCCGCTGCTGACCTCGCCGCGCGACTACTCCGCGGCGAGCGACGCCGGGTTGTGCCCGGTGACCACGAAGACGACGCGGTTGGCGATCGACACCGCGTGGTCCGCGATCCGCTCGTAGTACCGGCCGAGAAGGGCCACGTCGACGGCGGCCTCGACCCCGTGGGACCAGTCGTCGGAGAGCAGCTCGGTGAAGCCCTTGCGCCGCAGCGCGTCCATCTCCTCGTCGTCCTTGCCGAGGGCGATCGCCGCCTCGACGTCGCGACCGGCGATCACGTCGCAGACGCGCGCGACCATGTCCTGGGCGACGACGCCCATCCGCTCCATCGTGGGCCGGATCTCGTCGGGCACCGCGAGGTCGGGTACGCGCAGCCGGGCGACCTTCGCGACGTGCACCGACAGGTCACCCATCCGCTCGAGCTCGCTGACCATCCGGAGGGCCGCGACCACGGTGCGCAGGTCGCCGGCCACGGGCTGCTGGAGCAGCATCAGGTTGAACGCGCTCTCCTCGACCTGCTCGCGGGCCCGGTCGATGTCGACGTCGCCGCTGATGACCTGCTCGGCCAGGGCGGCGTCGCCGGACAGGAGGGCCTCGGTGGCCAGACCGACAGCGGTCTCCACCCGGCGGCCGATGCCGGCCAGGTTCTCGAAGATCGAGTCGAGTTCGTCGTGATAAGCCTCGCGCATGGATCCGACCGTAGGACCACGAGTTGTCCATTGGGAGGATCCCGGTGAACGAGGGATGAACACTCAGAAGCCCGGCCTCCTCGATTCACGGGCCTGACGAGCGGTCGCCGTACCATCGAAACGTGGATCCGACGACTCAGGCGCTGCTTGCCGGGGTGCTCGGTTCGCTCGTCGCGGGGGGCGCCCTGCTCGCCTGGCAGATCTCGGACCGCCAGCAGCACCACCGGCCGCCGGTCGAGGAACCGTTGGTACCTCCCGGTGTGGCGACCGTGCTCTCCGTGCTGCGCAGCAGCGCTGTCGTCGTCGACGACCAGGACGTCGTGGTCAAGGCGTCCGCGCCCGCGTTCGCGATGGGGTTCGTACGCGGCACCAGCCTGGTCTCCGACGAGCTGAGCGCGCTGGTCCGGGAGGTACGACGCGACGGCCAGATCCGCGAGACCCAGCTGACCGTCAACCGCGCCAGCGGCCCCCCGCGCCACGTGAGTGCGCGGGTGGCTCCCCTCGGCTCCCGCCTGGTGCTCGCGCTGGTCGAGGACCGGACCCGCGAACGTCGGATCGAGGCGGTCCGACGCGACTTCGTCGCCAACGTCAGCCACGAGCTCAAGACGCCGGTCGGCGCCATCANTCGTCGCCAACGTCAGCCACGAGCTCAAGACGCCGGTCGGCGCCATCAAGCTGCTGTCCGAAGCGGTCCAGGACGCTGCCGACGACCCCGAGGCCGTGCACCGCTTCGCGAGCCGGATGCTCACCGAGAGCGACCGGCTCGCCCACCTGGTGCAGCAGGTCATCGAGCTCTCGCGGCTCCAGGGCGACCAGCCGGTGGAGTCACCCGAGCCGGTCGACCTCGACGAGGTGATCGCGGTCGCGGTCGACACCAGTGCCATGGACGCCGGCGCCAAGGACATCAGCGTGCTCGTCGAGGACGAGCCCGGCATCACGGTCCTCGGCAACCACGAGCAGGTCGCCGCCGCGGTCGCCAACCTGATCGCCAACGCCGTGCACTACTCCGATCCCGGCTCGAAGGTCCTGGTGACCACGAAGGCGGTCGACGGCTTCGTCGAGATCTCCGTGGTGGACCAGGGGATCGGCATCCCCAAGGACGAGATCGACCGGATCTTCGAGCGGTTCTACCGCGTCGACCCGGCCCGCCACCGGTCCACCGGCGGCACCGGCCTGGGCCTGTCGATCGTCAAGCACGTCGCTGCCACCCACGGTGGCGACGTCCGCGTGTGGTCGGTCGAGGGCCAGGGGTCTACGTTCACCCTGACGCTGCCCCACCATGCGCTCCACGCAGAAGAAGAACCTGAATGGGAGAAGACCTCGTGACCCGTGTACTCGTCGTCGAGGACGAAGAGAGCTACAGCGACGCCCTGGCCTACATGCTCCGCAAGGAGGGTTTCGAGGTCGCCATCGCCGCCGACGGCAACGCCGCGCTGGTCGAGTTCGACCGCAACGGCGCCGACATCGTGCTCCTCGACCTGATGCTTCCCGGCATCCCCGGTACCGAGGTCTGCCGCACCATCCGCCAGACGTCCAACGTCCCCGTGATCATGGTGAGCGCCAAGGACGACGAGGTCGACAAGGTCGTGGGCCTCGAGCTCGGGGCCGACGACTACGTCACCAAGCCCTACTCGCCGCGCGAGCTCACCGCGCGGATCCGAGCGGTGCTGCGCCGCGGCACGGACACCGACCTGCTGCCCGACACCCTCGAGGCCGGCCCGGTCCGGATGGACGTCGAGCGCCACGTCGTCACGGTCGGCGGCGAGGAGCAGCGGCTGCCGCTCAAGGAGTTCGAGCTCCTCGAGATGTTCCTGCGCAACCCCGGCCGGGTGCTGACCCGCGGTCAGCTCATCGACCGGGTGTGGGGCTCGGACTACGTCGGCGACACCAAGACCCTCGACGTGCACGTCAAGCGCCTTCGCGCCAAGCTCGAGCCCGAGCCGAGCGAGCCGAAGTACCTCGTCACCGTCCGCGGCCTCGGATACAAGCTCGACGTCTGACCCGGCCGTGCCTGGCGGCAGCTGGAGCCAGCCCGTCCGAAAAGCGCGCGACCGACGTCGGCGGCGACCCGTAGCGTCGTCCCCATGGAGTCCCGGCCGAGCAGCACCTTGCCCCTGCTCGCGGTCGGGACGACGTTGGTGCTCTGGGCATCGGCCTTCGTGGCGATCCGCCACCTCGGCCACGACTTCTCCGCCGGGCCCCTGACGCTGGCCCGGCAGGGTGTCGCCGCGATCGCGCTCGGCGCGGTCGCACTGCGGGCGGGCCTGCCACGTCCGACCGGACGGCAGTGGGTGTCGCTCGCCGTCATCGGCGTGCTGTGGTTCGCCGTCTACCACCTCGCGCTCAACCAGGGAGAGGTGTGGGTCGACGCCGGTACGGCGGCGATGCTGCTCCAGGTCTCGCCCGTCCTGGTCGCCGTCCTCGCGGCGGTGTTCCTCGGCGAGCGGTTCACGCTGCCGCTCGTCGTCGGTCTGCTCGTCGCCTTCGGCGGTGTCGCGCTGATCGGCCTGTCCGGCTCGGGCTCGAGCGAGGTCGACCCCGACAAGGTGCTCCTCGGCGCGGCGCTCTGCGTGGTCTCCGCCATCACCTACTCGGTCAGCCTGATCCTCCAGAAGCCGCTGGTCGCCGACCTGTCGGCCGTCCACGTCACCTGGCTCGCGTGCGTCATCGGCGCCGCGACCTGCCTGCCGTTCGCGCCCGCCCTGGCCTCCGAGGTCGCCGACGCGCCGACCTCGTCGTTGCTCTGGGTCGTCTACCTGGGCGTCTTCCCGACCGCGCTGGCGTTCACCACCTACGCCTACGCACTGCGCCACATGACGGCGTCCTCGCTCGGCGTCACCACCTACCTGGTGCCGCCGCTGACGATCGTGATGGCACTGGTGTTCCTCGGCGAGACCCCGCCGACGATCGCGTACGTCGGCGGCGCACTGGCGCTCGTCGGCGTCGCCATCGCCCGCCGGGCCCCGGCGCGCAACGCCGACGAAGCGATCGAGAAGGAGCCCACCCCCGCCTGAGCCGTCAGTCGGCCTTCGTCGTACCGGCTTCCAGCCAGCCGCGGAACGCCTCCAGGTTGCGGGTCGACTCCCCGCGGGAGATCCGCCACTCCCACTCCTTGCGGATCGACGACTCGAAGCCGAGCTCGAGGATCGCGTTGAACGACTCGTCGGAGTAGGTCAGCACCGAGCCGAGGAGCCGGTCGAGCTCGTCGGGGTCGACCATCGACAGCGGGAGCCGCGCATCGAGGTAGATGTCGCCGTGCTGGTCGAGACCGAACGCGACGGCGTACATGCGCATGTTGCGCTCGAGCAGCCACTTGTAGACCCGCTCGAACTGCTCGTCAGGGCGACGGCACACGAAGGCGTGGACGCCGAGAGCGTGCGGGCCGATGTCGAGCCGGACCGGGGTCTGCTGCTTGCGCTCCCCCGGCAGCGAGAACGTGAAGATCCCCTGCTCGGGCTCCTCGTAATCGATCTCCGCGGACTCCAGGTGGGCCCGGACGACGGCCGCAGCGTCGGCGCTCATCCCGCCACCGACTCACGCATGAGCGAGCTCGCGCGCTGATAGACCTCCAGGGTCTGCTGCGCCGTGGCGTCCCACGAGAAGTGCCGGGCCTGGGCCACAGCGCCGGCCGCGAGCCGGTCTCGGAAGCCGGGGTCGATGACCACGCGCTCGAGCGCCCGCGCCCAGTCGCGGGCGTCGTGGGTGTCGACGAGCAGGCCGCTGCGGCCGTGGTCGACCACGGTCGTCAGCCCGCCGACAGCGGCGGCGACGACCGGGGCTCCGGAGGCCTGGGCCTCG
>NZ_JACEFC010000093.1 GCF_014180715.1 Nocardioides stalactiti
CCGAGCGCGGCGGACGGGGGCCGGCGACGGCGACCGGGACGCCGCCGGACGCCACGAACGTCCCGGCACCCTGGCGGGTGGTCAGCCAGCCCTCGGCGAGCAGCTGGTCGTAGGCCTGCTCGGTGACCGAGCGGGCGACGCCGAGGTCGGCCGCCAGTGCGCGGGTGCTGGGCAGTCGGTCGCCCGGGGCGAGCGTCCCGGCGACCACGAGGTCGCGGACCTGGGCCGAGAGCTGGACGCCGAGCGGTTCGGCGTGGCACCGGTCGACGCGGACGGGCAGGGTGCGGACGGCCATGACAAGTGTCCTGTCGGAATCGCTGAGAAGTGGCCCGTGACGACGGGCCACTGACGCGACAGGCTAGTCCTGTGCAGACGCTCTCGCCCACCCCCCCGCACCACCCCGACCCGGCTCTCCGACCGCGCTGTCGCCGAGCGCACGCAGCTGCACGCGCTCCTCGGTGACGCGCTCGTGGCCCACCTGCGCGTGACCGTGACCCGCGGCGAGGCGTCGTACCCGCTGGTCCTGCCGACCGCGTTCGCCGTCGACCCCGACGGCCCCGACGAGGGCGGCACGCTCTATCTCCACGGCTCGACCGGCGCCGGCTGGCTGCGCGCCGCGCTCCGGTCCGACGTGTGCGTCACGGTGACCGAGCTCGACGGACTGGTGCTGGCGCGCTCGTCGTTCCACCACTCGATGAACTACCGCTCCGCCGTCGTGATCGGTCGGCCACGGCTGGTCGAGGAGGCCGCCGAGCGCGGCCGCGCGCTGGACCTGATCGTCGACCACCTGGTGCCCGGCCGTGCCGCCACCCTGCGGGCCTCGACCCGCAAGGAGCTGGCCGCCACCGCTGTCATCGCGCTGCCGCTCCAGGAGGCCTCGATGAAGGCCCGGGCCGGCGGACCGGTCGACGACCCGGACGACCTGGCGCTCGGCGTGTGGGCCGGCGAGATCCCGCTGCGGCGGGTCGCCCTGAGCCCGGTCAGCGCCGAGGACTCCCACGACGACGTCCCTGTCGACGTGGCCACGCGAGCGGCGGCCCTCGCATGAGCGAGGCGCCGCAGCGCACCGGCTCGCTGACCGCCGTCCAGGGCACGGCGATGACGCTGGCCGCCGTGCTCGGCACCGGCGTCATCTCGCTGCCGGCCCTCGCCAACGACGCCGCCGGTCCGGCCTCGCTCCTCGCCTGGGCCGCGCTCCTCGTCGTCTCCGTCCCTCTCGCAGCGACCTTCGCCGCGCTCGGCGCGCGGCACCCGGACGGCGGGGGTGTCGCCACCTACGCCCGGCTCGCCTTCGGCGACCGGGTGGCCACGATGGTCGGTTGGGGCTTCTTCCTCGCGATCCCGATCGGGGCGCCGGTCGCGGCGGGCTTCGCGGCGTCGTACGTCGCCGACGCCACCGGCGGCGGTCGGGGCACCGAGGTCGCCGTCACGGCGGCGGTCATCGGCGTCGTCGCGGTGATGNGCCGTCACGGCGGCGGTCATCGGCGTCGTCGCGGTGATGAACTGGTGCGGCATCCAGGTGTCCGCCGGCGTCCAGCTCGCCATCGCAGCCGTCATCGCGACGCTGTTGCTCGTGTCGATCGTCGTCTCGCTGCCGCGCGTGGAGACCGACCACTTCACGCCGTTCCTCACCGAGGGCTGGTCGGGCGTCGGCCGCGCCGCAGCGCTGCTCGTGTGGGCGTTCGCGGGGTGGGAGATCGTCAGCTCGCTGTCGGCGGAGTACCGCGACCCGGCGCGCGACATCGGCCGCGCGACCGCCTCCACCCTCGTCGTCGTCACGGTGCTCTATCTCGGCATCGCGTTCGTGACCGTCGGGGTGCTCGGTGCGGTGTCGGGCCCGGCGCCGTTGGCCGACCTGCTCGCCGGCGCGTTCGGTGAGTGGGCACGACCGTTGACGACGGTCATCGCCGTGCTGCTCACGATCGGCGCCATCAACGCGTACTTCGCCGGCGCCTCGCGGCTCGGCGCGGCGCTGGCGATGACCGGTGCGATGCCGGGCTGGCTGGCGGGCGACATCGGCGACGGCCGTCGTACGCCGCGCCGGGCCCTGGCGGTCGTGGTCGGGCTCGGGTTGGCGGTGACCCTCGGCGGTGCGCTGCTCGGTCAGCCCACCGACGCCACCCTGCTCGTCACCAACGGGACCTTCGCCCTCGTGTACGTCGTCGGCACGGCCGCCGCCGTCCGGCTGCTGCCGTCCGGCTGGGCGCGGGTCGCCGCCGTGGTCTCCCTGGTCGCATCGGCCGGGCTGGTCGTCCTCACCGGCTGGGCGGTCCTGCTCCCCCTGGCCTCGGGCCTCGTCGGGCTGTTGTGGACCGCCCGACGTCACTCGCGAATCGGGACCTACCTGAGTCGAGACCCGGCCTTGTCGGGGACAAGTGACGACTCGGCTCAGGAAGGTCCGGATTCGGCTCAGGAAGGTCCGGATTCGGCTCAGCCGCGGACCATGGGCGGCGACACCACGGTCGCGGGTCCTCGGCGGTAGAGGAGCGCGCGGCGACCGCCGGAGCCGGCAGGTGAACCGTGGGCGTCGGTCGGCGTGACGAAGCCCTCCGTCCCCAGCACCTTGCGTCGGAAGTTGCCGAGGTCGGGCGGCGTGCCCCACACCGCGGCGTAGACCCGCCGCAGCTCGGGCAGCGTGAACGGCTCGGCGACGAACTCGGTCGCCAACGTCGTGTACTCGAGCTTGGCCCGGACCCGTTCGCGGGCGTCGACGAGGATCTGACGGTGGTCGAAGGCGAGCTCGGGCGCCTCCTCGGCCGCGCCCTCGGCGAGCAGGTCGTCGACGACCCACCACCGTGCGTCGGCTGCGTCGGTGCCGGCCTCCGGCTCGGGGAGGTCGGGCGCGAGCGCGACGTGGGCGACCGACACGACCCGCATCCGGGGGTCGCGGTCCGGGGCCGAGTAGGTGCGGAGCTGCTCGAGGTAGCCGGCGAACTGCTGGACGCCGGTCTCCTCGCGCAGCTCGCGCCAGGCCGCCTGCTCGGCGTCCTCGTCGGGCTCGATGAAGCCGCCCGGCAGCGCCCAGGACCCGGCGTACGGGTCCTCCCCACGCTCGACCAGCAGGACCGCCAGTGCCCCGTCGCGGATCGTGAAGATCGCGAGGTCGACCGCGACGGCGAACGGAGGGTGGTCGCTCACAGCACGACACCTGCCTCGCGCAGCTCGTCGATCGCGGCGGCGCTCGACTCGGGAGCGACGCCGGCGTGCAGGCCGTCGAGCAGGCGGACGCTGAAGCCCTCCTCGCGGGCGTCGAGCGCGGTCGCCCGGACGCAGTAGTCGGTCGCGATCCCGGTGACATCGACCTCCGTGACGCCCGCGGTGCGCAGCACGTCGGCGAGCGCCGCGCCGTCGTCGGTGATGCCCTCGAACGCCGAGTACGCCGGGACGCCCTGGCCCTTGCGGACGTGGTGGGTGACGGCGTCGGTGACCAGCTCGGGCGCGTAGTCCGAGCCGCCCTCGGTCGCGACGCAGTGGACCGGCCAGGTGGTGACGTAGTCGGGGTCCTCGCCCGGCGCGTGGAAGTGGCCGCTGTTGGTCTCGCCCGCGTTGTGCCAGTCGCGCGAGGCCGCGATCACGACGTAGTCGCCCGCGTGAGCGGCGAGGTGCTCGCTGATCCGGGTCGCGACGGCTCGGCCGCCGGCGACGGCGAGCGAGCCGCCCTCGATGAAGTCGTTCTGGACGTCGACGACGATCAGGGCCCGGGTGGGCTGGGTCGGCGTGGTGCTCATGCTTCCTCCTCGTTCTCGTGGTGGACGGTCAGGTACGGCGCCCCGGCCGCGACGGCACGGGCGTCGTGGGGGAGTCGCTGCAACGCGGCGGCGGCGAAGGCGCGGACCTCGGGTGTGCCGGGGGCGTGGACGGTGGTGCCGTTGCGCACGACGGGGACCTGCACCCGCTCGGCACCGTCCGGCTCGGGGTCGCCGGGCACGGTGAAGAACTCGCGGGCGACGACGCCGTCGTCGTCGTACGTGCGCCAGGCGGTCTTGTGGCCGCCGACCGACACCTTGTCCTTCGACTTCTTCGACACCGCGCGCAGCGGCCCGTCGGGCGAGTCGCTCACCGCGACCAGCTTGTAGACCATGCTCGCCGTCGGGTGGCCCGAGCCGGTGGCGACGCGGGTGCCGACGCCGTAGCCGTCGATCGGTCCGTCGCCGAGCGCGGCGATGACGTACTCGTCGAGGTCGCTGGTCGCCACGATCCGGGTGGCGGTCGCGCCCAGCTCGTCGAGGAGCGCGCGTGCCTTGACGGCCTCCTCGGCCAGGTCGCCCGAGTCGATCCGCACCGCGCCGAGCTCGGGGCCGGCGACCCGCACGGCGGTCCGGATGCCCTCGGCGATGTCGTAGGTGTCGACGAGCAGCGTCGTGCCCGCGCCCTGCGCCTCGACCTGGCTGCGGAACGCCGCCTCCTCGCTCGTGTGGGCCAGGGTGAACGCGTGCGCCGCTGTGCCGACGGTCGGGATGCCGTAGCGGCGCCCGGCCGCGAGGTTGCTCGTCGAGGCGAAGCCGACGAGGTAGGCCGCGCGGGCGGTGGCGATCGCCGCCTGCTCGTGGGTACGACGTCCTCCCATCTCGATGAGCGGCCGACCGGCTGCTGCGGTCACCATGCGCGCCGCCGCCGACGCGACGGCGGTGTCGTGGTTGAGGACGCTGAGGACGAGGGTCTCGAGGACCACGCACTCGCCGAGGGTGCCGCGGACGGTGAGGATCGGGCTGCCCGGGAAGTAGAGGTCGCCCTCGGGATAGGCGTCGATGTCGCCCTCGAACCGGAAGTCGCGCAGGTAGTCGGCGGTCTGCGGGCCGACCACGCCCTGCTCGAGCAGCCACTGGACCTCGTCGCCGTCGAACGTGAACGCGTCGATGAGGGGGAGCAGCCGCCCGAGACCGGCCAGCACGCCGTACCGACGCCCCTCGGGCAGTCGGCGGGCGAACACCTCGAAGACCGCGCGGTGGCCGGCCGAGCCGTCGCGCACCCAGGAGTCGAGCATGGTGAGCTCGTAGCGGTCGGTCAGCAGGCCGGTGCGGTCGGTCACGACAGGGCTCCTTGTTGTAGTCAAAGTGACTATAACACCTCCGTCCCCGGACGCCGGTAACCTGCGCGCGTGGACGAGCGCGCGCGGACCGAGGCGCTGGCCACGTCCTACGAGGACCGGCTCGTCGACGAGCTCGCCGACGAACGTCGGTCGCGCGGCGCGTTCTACACCCCGCCCGCGCTGGTCGACTGGATCCTCGACCGCGCTCTCGGCTCCACGCCGGCGACGGTCCTCGACCCCGCGTGCGGCACCGGCCACTTCCTGGTCGCGGCTGCCCGACGGCTGGGCGACGTACGCTCCGTGCACGGGTCCGACCTCGACCCCGAGGCGGTCCGGATCGCCCGGCTGCGCCTGCAGGCCGAGGATCCCGCGGTACCTGTGGCCGAGATCGAGGCCCGGGTCCGCGTCGCCGACGGGCTGACCGCGTGGGAGGGCTCGTGCTTCGACGCCGTCATCGGCAACCCGCCGTTCCTGGGTCAGCTGAAGAGCCGGACCGCTGGCCAGCGCGGCGGTCTCGGGGCATACACCGATACCAGCGCCGCCTTCCTGCACCGATCCCTCGGCCTCGTGCGGGACGGCGGCACCGTCGCGCTGGTCCAGCCGCTGTCGGTCCTCGGCGCGCGCGACGCCGGGCCGGTCCGGGCGGAGGTGGCCGCGACCGGCGCCGTCGAGGACCTGTGGGTCGCGGCGACACCGGTCTTCCGTGGAACGAGCGTCCTCGCCTGCGTGCCCGTCGTGCGGATCGGCGCTCACGGGGGTCCCGGTCCCGATGACTGGGGACGACGGGCGGCACCGTCCTTCGGGATCCCTGCGGTGACGCTGACGACCGGTGGCGGGACGGTCGGTGACCTGGCGACCTGTACCGCTGACTTCCGCGACCAGTACTACGGGCTGGTGCCGCACGTCAGCGACGGTGGACCCGGCACCCCGTTGATCACCAGCGGCCTGATCGAGCCCGGTGCGTGCGAGTGGGGGCGTCGACCGACCCGCTTCGCGCGCCAGCGGTACGACGCGCCGGTGGTGGACGTCGACGGGCTCCGGGCCGCCGACGCCAGGCTCGGCGCGTGGGCGGCGAGCCGGCTGGTGCCCAAGGTGCTCGTCGCGGGGCAGGGCCGGGTGATCGAGGCGGTCGTCGACGAGACCGGTGCCTGGCTCCCGTCGGTGCCGGTGCTGTCGGTGGTCCCGCACGACCCGGCCGACCTGTGGCGGGTCCTCGCCGTGCTGCTCGCCCCGCCGGTCGTCGCCGATGCCGCCGCGCGCTACGTCGGCACCGGCCTGACACCGGGATCGATCAAGATCAGCGCTCGCCAGCTCGCCGCCCTCCCGCTGCCGCTCGACGGGGGTGCCTGGGTGCGGGGTGCCGACCTTGCCCGGGCGGGTGAGATCGCGGAGGCTGGACGGGCGATGACCGAGGCGTACGGCATCGACACGGATGACCCGGTGCTCGACTGGTGGCTCGCGCGGCTGCGCCGTACCTGAGGTCGGCTCCGACGGGGCCGAGGCCTGACCGCGGGCCGCTGTCGCCGCGCCTCCCTAGTATCGGTCGGGTGAGCGACACCCTTTCCGAGAGCGCCGGCCAGCGCGACGACGCCCCTGCGACAGCGGTCGACGCGATGATCGTGGCTCGCGGGCTGCGCAAGTCGTTCCGTCAGAGCTCGGGGGCGTCGTTCGAGGCGGTCCGCGGGATCGACCTCGAGGTGCGCAAGGGGGAGTCCTTCGGGTTCCTCGGACCCAACGGGGCCGGCAAGTCGTCGACGATGCGGATGATCGCGGCCGTGTCGCCCGTGACCGAGGGCGAGCTGCGGATCCTCGGCATGGACCCGGCGGTCGACGGCCCGGCGATCCGTGGCCGGCTCGGGGTGTGTCCCCAGGAGGACAACCTCGACCAGGAGCTCAACGTCTTCGACAACCTCTACATCTACGGGCGCTACTTCGGGCTGCCCAAGCAGGTCGTGCGCGACCGGGTGGGTGAGCTGCTGGAGTTCGCCAAGCTCACCGAGAAGGCGAAGTCGCGCGTCGAGGAGCTCTCGGGTGGGATGAAGCGGCGACTGACCATCGCCCGGTCGCTCGTCAACCGTCCCGACCTGCTGCTGCTCGACGAGCCCACGACCGGCCTCGACCCGCAGGCGCGCCACCTGCTGTGGGACCAGCTCTTCCGGCTCAAGCAGGCCGGCGTCACGCTGGTGCTGACGACGCACTACATGGACGAGGCCGAGCAGCTCTGCGACCGGCTGGTCGTCATGGACAAGGGCGTGATCGTCGCCGAGGGCGCGCCGCTCGAGCTGATCCGCGCCCACTCCACGCGCGAGGTCGCCGAGCTGCGGTTCGGCGTGGGGGAGCACGGCGACCACGCCGAGGCGCTGGCCGACCTCGGCGAGCGGGTCGAGGTGCTTCCCGACCGGCTGCTCGTCTACACCGACGACGGCGAGGAGGTGCTGGCGAAGACCCACGAGCGCGGGCTCCAGCCCCTCGCGACACTGGTCCGTCGCTCGTCGCTCGAGGACGTCTTCCTGCGGCTCACCGGCCGGACGCTGGTCGACTGATGGCGGCCCTCACCCTGTCGGCGTCGCGGGACCTGCCGTTCATCGAGGGCGTACGCCGACAGGTCGACTACTGGGCGGTCCTCTGGGCGAGGACCTGGCGCGGCGTCGTCGTGTCCTCGTTCCTCTCGCCGTTCCTCTACGTCCTCGCCATGGGCGTCCTGCTCGGCGGCTTCGTCGACGCCGATCCCGATGTGATGGAGGGGGCCACGTCGTACCTCGCCTTCGTCGTGCCGGGCCTGATCGCCGCCCACGCCATGCAGACCGCTGTCTCCGAGACGACCTATCCGGTCATGGGGATGATCAAGTGGCAGCGGATCTACGAGTCGATGCTGGCGACGCCGCTCGGGCCGCGCCACGTCGTCGGCGCTCACCTGATGTCGGTCGCGCTGCACCTCGCCGCGACCTGCGGGCTCTACGCCTTGGTGATGGCGCCGTTCGGGATCTACGAGTCCTGGTGGGGGCCGTTCCTCGCGTTCGGCTCACAGGTCCTGTGCGGGATGACGTTCGCGACGTTGGTCTACGCGTTCTCCACCCGGCTCCGCTCCGAGGAGGGGTTCGGAGTGCTGTTCCGGCTCGGCGTCTTCCCGCTCTTCCTGTTCTCCGGCGCGTTCTTCCCGGTGAGCAACCTCGGCGACGTCGGCGGGTCGGTCGCCCGGCTGACGCCGCTGTGGCACGGAGTCAACCTGTCGCGGATGTTCGCGCTCGACAACGTCACCTGGTGGCTCGCCGGCGTCAACGTCGTCGTGCTGGTGGCGCTGATGCTGCTCGGATGGCGGCTGGCCGTCAGCGGGCTGACGAAGCGGATGCTGTCATGACGACGCTCGCCTCCGACACCACCCAGGTGCAGCCCCTGACAGCCGCGGCGGCCACCCGACTCCTGGTGCTGCGCAACTACGTCGTCTACCGCGACGCCTGGAAGCTCTTCCTCACCGGGTTCCTCGAGCCGGTCTTCTACCTGTTCTCGATCGGGATCGGCGTCGGCGCGCTCGTCTCGGGCTTCGAGGTCGGCGGCAAGGAGGTCTCCTACGCGGCGTTCGTGGCGCCGGGGATGCTCGCGGCGTCGGCGTTCAACGGGGCGCTCATCGACTCGACGTACAACGTCTTCTTCAAGCTGAAGTACGTCCGCCTCTACGACCAGATGCTCGCGACCCCGCTGACCACCGGTGACATCGCGCGCGGCGAGATCGCCTGGGGCCAGCTGCGCGGGGCGTCGTACGCCACGATGTTCCTGCTGGTCATGCTCGCGATGGGGCTCATCGACTCGTGGTGGGCGCTGCTCGCCCTGCCCGCGGTGCTGCTCATCGGGTTCGCGTTCAGCGCGGTGTGCATGGCGGCGACGACGTGGATGCGCAACTTCCAGGACTTCGACAAGATCACGCTCGTCCAGCTGCCGCTGTTCCTGTTCTCGGCGACGTTCTTCCCGATCGACACCTACTCCGGGCCGGTGCGCTGGATCGTCGAGTGCACGCCCCTGTATCGAGGGGTCGTCCTGTGCCGTGAGCTCACGACCGGGACGGTTTCTGTCGCCTCAGGGGTTTCAGTGGCCTACCTTCTGGTGATGGGTGTAGTGGGCCTGCTCGTCGTACGTCGCCGGCTTGATGCCCTGCTGCTGACCTGAGGAGACACCGTGAGTCGCAAGAAGACGATCTGGCTGAGCATCGGTTCGGTCTGCGTGGTGGTCCTCGTGGTCGGGCTGCTGCTGTTCCAGCCGTGGCTGCTCTTCATCGACGACGAGGTCTCCGAGGCCGACGAGGCGGGTGAGGTGGTCGCCACCGCGACCGACGGGATCGGGCAGACGTCGTTCCCCACCGAGCCGGGGACCACGATCGAGCCCGAGACCGAAGCCACCGAAGAGGGCCAGCAGCGGGTCGAGCTCGCGTCGGCGGAGTTCATCGACGCCGAGCACGGCACGTCGGGTCGCGCCATCATCTACCTGCGCGCCGACGGGAGCCGCTACCTGCGGCTCGAGGACTTCGAGACCTCCAACGGCCCCGACGTCCACGTCTGGATCACCGACCAGGTGTCCGGCGGCGGCTGCGACGGCTGCTTCGACTCCTGGATGACCTACGACGACGGTGACTACGTCCGGCTCGGCGAGCTCAAGGGCAACATCGGCGACCAGAACTACGAGATCCCCGCCGACGCCGACCTCACCGACATGAAGTCGGTCGTCATCTGGTGCGACCAGTTCAACGTCGCGTTCGGGACCGCCGCGATCGGCTGAGCCCGCTCGTCGTGTCGCCCGGCCTTCCGGGGTCCGCCGATCTAGGCTGCCGCCGTGGCTGACCTGACCGAGCCCTGCCCCAACTGCAGCACCCTGATGCGCTGGGAGACCTCCCACGAGCGCTGCGACGGCTGCGGCTACATCCGGCCGTGCTGCGAAGGGGCCCCCTGCAGCTGACGGGGCTCAGCGAGCGTCGACGGCGGCGAGCAGGAGCCGCGTGGGTCCTGCCAGTACGCCGGGCACGGTGCCCTCCTGGTCCGGGTCACCCGGCGCCTTCTCGAACGGCTCGTCGGTGAGCCGGACCTCGTCGCACCCGAAGTCGTCGATGACCACGCCGGTCAGGTCTCCCTCGTGGCTGTAGGAGACCATCCAGCGCGGTCCGAGGTCGGCGGTGCACGCGCGGTCCTCCTCGGCGGGCTCGAGCTCGTCGAGGAACTCGATCAGGGCGCCGCGGACGTCCTCGCCGACCTTGCGAGGCTCGCCCTCGAGCTGCCACCGGTAGGTCTGGTGACTCCCGGTGGACTGCCCACCGGCCCAGTACTTGCACACCCAGACCTTCTCGGGGGAGAGCATCGAGGGGCGCTCCTCGGCGGGCTCGTTGGTGCCGAACCCGTAGCCGTCCGGGTCGTCGCCGACCGGCAGCTCGTCCGGGCACGGCCGGCCGTCGTGCGCTGCGAGCTCGTCGGTCAGCTCGGACTGGGGCTCCGCGGTGTCGTCGGAGCACCCGGCCGCCAACGTCATCGGGAGCACCAGTGCGAGGACCCGTGCCCTACTCATCGCGGACCCGTCCTCGCAGCGCCTTCGTGCGCCCCGCCTGCTTCTTCGCCTCGACGCGGCGTCGCTGCGAGGCGCGCGAGGGCTTGGTCGGCCGTCGCCGTGGTGGCGGCGGGGCGACGGCCTCGCGCAGCAGCGCGACCAGCCGGTCACGCGCAGCAGCCCGGTTGCGCAGCTGGGACCGGTGCTCGGACGCGACCACCGCGACCTGCCCCTGCGTCATCACGCCGTCGAGGTTGCGCAGCAGCCGGTCCCGCTGTGCCGCCGTGAACGCGGCCGACGTCCCGGGCGCGAAGAGCAGCTCGACCCGGGTGTCGCTGGTGTTGACCGACTGCCCGCCGGGCCCGGGGGAGCGCGAGAACCGCTCGACGAGCTCGCCCGCCGGGATCGTCGCCCCCGTCGGCAGCCCGGGTCCCGCCGGCACCGCGAGGTCCTTCCCCGGCTCGCTCATGCTCCGACCGTACGTCGTCCGGCCTGTGCGGTGCTGGACCGGCACGTCGTGCCGGTGGAGAACCGCACAAGCGCTGCCGCAGCGTGGTGATCGACGCGGTCCCGGGTGCACGCCATCATGAGCGGGTGACCCGGAAGACGCTGTTGCGTGGGGGCTGGCTCGTCACCATGGTGCCGGGCTCGGAGCCGGTACGGGGCGACCTGCTGATCGACGGTGACCGGATCGCGGCGGTCGGGCGGGTCGACGACGTGGCCGGCGCCGAGGTCGTGGACGCTCGGCACCGGATCGTGCTGCCGGGGCTCATCGACAGCCACCGGCACCTGTGGCAGTCGTCGCTCCGCACGATCGCGTGCGACTGGACGCTGGGGGAGTACTTCGCGCGGATGCGTGGCCGGTACGGCGGGCTGTTCCGGGCCGAGGACATCGGTGCGGGCACCCTGCTCGGGGCGGTCGAGGCCCTCGACAGCGGCATCACCACGGTCGTCGACTGGTCGCACAACCTCCACAGCCCGGAGCACGCCGACGCGGCGTGGGAGGCGCTGCGTGCTGCCGGCGGCCGGGCTGTCTTCGCGTACGGCGCGACCAACGCCCAGGCGCTGCGTGAGGACGTCGGGCCGCACACGCGCGACGTGGCCAGGCTCCGCAACGGCGTCGCCGCGGACGACGGCGCGCGGGTCACCCTGGCGATGGCGGTGCGCGGGCCCGAGTTCACCAGCATCGACAACTGCGCGTCCGACTGGGCGTTGGCGCGCGAGCTGGGTGTCCCGGTGACGGTCCACGTCGGTGGGGGTCTCCGCGGCACCCAGGGCGGTGTCGCGGAGCTGAGCCGCCATGGACTGCTCGGTGCGGACACGACGTACGTCCACTGCAACATGCTGAGCGACGTCGAGCTCGACCTCATCGCCGCGGCGGGGGGCCGCGCGTCGGTGTCGCCGGAGGTCGAGGCCAACATGGGCCACGGGCCGCCAGCGACCGCCCGGCTCCGGGCACGAGGGATCCCTACCGGCATCTCGGCCGACGTGTGCACCAACGTCGGCGGCGACCTGTTCGGCGCCATGCGGGTCGCCATCGCGTTGCAGCGGGGGAGCGACCACGCCGCGGCCCTCGCTCGCGGGGAGACGTTGGCCGCGGTGTCGATGAGGGCGCGCGAGGTCCTCGAGCTGGCCACGGTCGACGGCGCCCGGGCGATCGGCCTCGGCGACCGGATCGGCACCCTCGAGGTCGGCAAGCAGGCCGATGTGCTGCTGCTGCGCACCGACCTCGCCAACCTGTCGCCGGTGGGCGACCCGATCGCCGCCGTCGTCCACGCCGCCGGCCCGCAGAACGTCGAGTCGGTGTACGTCGCCGGGCGACCCGTGAAGCGGGACGGCCACCTGGTCGACGTCGACGTACCCGCCGTGATCGCCCGCGCCCAGGCCTCGCACGACCACCTCGTGAGGGCCGAGAACTCGCTCGCGTGAACGGCGTGGTCGGACGTAGCCTCGACGTCTCGCCTCACCCCTGGGGCGGACGGGCTACGGCAGGTCTTGATCCTGTGTGGCGACCGTGATCCGTGAACAGTGGTCCGACCACATCGGCAGGGGTTGCCCGGCGGGCTCGGTCAGCGACCGGGCCCGCCGGTGTCCGTCGTGGCCGAGGATCTCCTCAGGTCCAGAGGGACCACAGCTGGAACGCCAGGACGCCGGCCCCGAGCACCCGCCGGAACGGGCTGGATCCCCGCACGAGCTCGTCGAGTCCCCACACGAGCAGCGCGCCGTGCCGGATCCCGCCGAGGGTGCGGTCGTCCGGCTCCGACAGGTCGAGCTGCCCCAGACCCACCGCTGCCAGCCACACGAAGATCGCCGGGTTGGGGAACTGGGCGATCGCGAGGCGCCCGTCCTTCGACCGCACCCACCAGTCGAGCGAGCCGCGACGAGGACGGGCCGGTTCGCTGACGGCGGGGGAGGTCATGCGGTCGACGTTACTGGGACCGCCTAGGTCCCCGGCGCCGCCATCGGACCGTTGCGCACGGGGCGTGCGGTCGTGGTGCGGACCTCGTTGTCCCGGACGCGCGGCTCGTAGTGGTGGCGGAACAGCAGGCCGACGAGCTCGCCGCGGCTGCGGGTGCCGGTCTTGTTGAAGACGCTGCTGAGGTGCTGCTGGACGGTGTCCTCGGCGATCGCGAGGTCGCGTGCGATCACGGTCGTCGAGGCGCCGGTCAGCACCCGGTGGACCAGCTGCCGCTCCCGGTCGGTGAGGCCGTGGGCCCGCATGAGCAGCGGCGCGAGGTGGGTCGGGTCGGCGGCGCTGAGCACGACCGCCACCTCCCGGCTGGGCGCGAGGCGCGAGCCGTGGACGACGACCCAGGTCCCGCGCGCCGACCGCACGTGGGCGCTGGCCTCGCCCTCCCGCGCCACGGCCGCGCCGGCGACCGCAGCGACCACGGCCGGCAGCCGCTCGACGGTCCCGTCGAGGTCCCTGAGCCACTCGACCGCCGGCGGGGTCGCGGAGGTGCTGCGCAGGTCCTCGTCGAGGAGCAGCACGCCGGGCGGGTCCGGCAGGTCGGGCTCGGTGCCCTGGGCGAGCAGCAGTGCGAACCGCACACCGTCCGCCAGGATCCGGCCGGCGGCTCCCGCGAACGCCTTGTCCGCCTCGGTGAACTGGGGGCGGCCCTGCTCGCGATACAGGCTGACCGCCCCCCACGACTCGCGCCGGGTCGTCCGTAGCGCGAACGCCAGCTCCTGCTCGCACCCGTAGGGCTGCATCTCCTCGTGGAACTTGGGTGCCCGCTCCGGCTGGCCGTCGGTGGCATCGGCCAGCGTGCCGACACCGGAGGGCGACCGCAGCACCTCGGTCAGCGAGTTGAAGTCGGGTGCCTCGAACTCCTTCGCGAGCCACTCGGTGGGGATCTCGCCGAATCCCTCCTGGAAGTGGCTGGTGGTCAGCATCGACGACGGGTCGACGGTGAAGAAGCAGGGCGACTGGAAGTGGGGGACGGCCTTCGCGAGGACCGGCGTGGCCTCCCGCCAGAGCGTCACGAGGTCCAGCCCCGACCGCGCGACGTCGGCGAGGTCTGCCAGGTGCCGCTCGTGGTCCGTCATGGGTACCAGATTTCCGGGATAGCGCTCGCAGGGGAGCGGATTCCACAATTCCGTCCATGGAACAACGGATCATCCGGGCGGGCGAGGGCTTGATCCTCGGCGCCGAGAACGGCGTACGCGACCGCTTCCTCGTCGACTCGAAGGCGTGGGGTGGTGGGATGGCCGTCGTCGAGCACCTCCTCGCGCCCCACGCGATCGCGGCGCCGGTCCACCGGCACACCAAGGAGGACGAGTTCAGCATGATCCTCGAGGGAAGGGTCTGGTTCTGGGCCGCCGGCGAGGAGCACGTCGCCGAGGTCGGGGACCTGGTCTTCAAGCCCCGCGGGGAGTGGCACACCTTCTGGAACGCGGCGGACGAGCCGGCGCGGATGCTGGAGCTGATCTCCCCGGGTGGTCTGGAGGAGGCGTTCAAGATCATCGGTACGGCGACCGAGGAGATCGACCTCGGTCCGCTCATCGAGCCGTTCGGCTGCGAGGCCGACATGGACGCGACCGGACCGATCATCGAGCGTTACGGGCTGACCTTCGGCTGACGCGACGACCGGACCGGATCCGGCAACCTCTGTGCGCCGGTGCAAGGATGGCGCCGTGAGCGACCATCGGGGAGTCGAGCAGCCGTCAGCTGCGCCACCCCTCCCGGGATCGATCTGGGTGGTCGCCTGGTCCTCGTTGGCCGGCCAGGTGGTCCTGCTGCTCCGCCAGGGGATCCGCAGCGACAACGAGGTGTCACTCTTCGGGTCGGTCGTGCTCGGCGCACTCATCGTGGGGTTCGTGTCCGTCGGCGTGGTGCGGGCCCGACCCATCCGGGTCGCGCTGGCTTGGATCCTGCTGGCGTTGAGCACGGTCGGTTGGTTCGTCGCCCTGCTGCTGGCCGACGACGTGGAGCAGGCCACGATCGCCGTCCTCTCGCTCGCGACCGCCGGGACGTCGTTCGCGGGGTTGCTGACGTTCCGGCAGACCGCCTGGTACGCCTGGCAGCGCACGCGGCCGCCCGCGCGCGAGGGCGCGTCGATCGGAGGGCTGATCGCGATCGGCATCCTCGTCGGGGTGCTGGGCGGGATCATCGGCTCCGCCGACGACGGGGTCGACGTCGACGTCAGGGTCGCCGACCGCTGACCGCCCGGCAGACCGTCGGTGCGCGAGGATGACGCTGTGGCACCGACAGTCTTCGAGCTGTCGGCGCTGACCAGGCCGGACCCGGATGCGTACTGGCGATCCTGGCTCCTGACCGACGCCACGATCGTGGAGTCGACCGTCGAACCGACGGAGCACGACGGTCGCGCCGCGTGGCGGTTCGTGGCGCCGGAGGTCGAGGGCGCGCAGTGCCTGCTCACGGTGGACGCCGCGAGCGGAGTCCTCGTGCGTGCCGAGCACCCGGAGATCGGCGTCGTCAAGGAGTGGCAGGACGTGTCGGACGAGGTGCCCGACGACGAGACCTTCACCTACGACGGGGAGTGGACGCGGGCGGCCGAGTTCTCCCGCCGGTACCCGCCCGACTGGCACCCGGCGTAGAGACGAGCGATCACGGCAGGGTCGCACTATCGTCGCGCCATGGCGATCTATCGGACGACCTTCCCGGTGGCGGCGAGCGCGGACCGGGTGTGGGAGGTCATCAGCGACTTCGACGGGTGGGCGGAGTGGAATCCTTCGGTGCCGTCGATCAAAGGTGAGCTGAAGGCCGGGAGCACCTGCGCGGTGAAGCTCGTCATGCCGGGGCGACCGTCGGTGAACGTGAAGGTCACGCTGGTCGAGGTCGATCCCGGCCGCCGCTTCGCCTGGCACGGCAACATCGCGCACGACCGGTTCTTCGCTGGGGACCGCTCGCTCGAGATCGAGCCGCGGGCCGACGGCACCTGCCTGGTCACCCACACCGAGGAGGTCACCGGGGTGTTCTTCCCGGTGTTCAAGGCGTTGATGAGTGGCGCTGCCATCCAGGCCCACCACGACAACCTCAACGACGGGCTGAAGCAGCACGCGGAGCGGTAGCCGGGCGCCGATGTCGGCGTCCGCGTGGACGACGGCATCGAGTGCAGCGCACCCAGGTCAGTTGTAGAAGGTGGGCTTCTGCCCGGGATTGACCATGTTGTCGAGTGCACGGTTGGCGTGCACGACGTCCCAGGCCGATGCCAACGCGAAGATGATCAAGAAAGTCAGGATCATGACTGCTCCTCTGTCATCTCGAGTGTGGAACCGACTTCCCGCTGGGCCCTATGACGCAGGCCACCAAACGCGCATGACGCCGACCACACCGGTATCCGCCTCCGCAATGACGTCGTCGGAGCTCAGCGAGCGCCGAGGCGGCGACCGAGGGAGCCGGCGGTGCGGGTGACGGCGGTGGCCAACGCGACCGGGTCGGCTGCGCCGGCGAGGAAGGTGACGGCGACGCCGGCGACGGGGTGGTGGTTGTGGTCGAGGACGGGGGCGGCGACCGAGGCCAGCCCCTCGGTGACCTCGCCGTCCTCGCGGGCGTGGCCGCGTTGGCGGGTGTCGGTGAGGACGGTGCGCAGGGCGGTGAGTGACTGGGGGCCGAGGCCGGTGCGGTCGACGAAGGCGGAGCGGTCGGGATAGAGCGCGCGGACCTGGGCGGCGGGGAGGGCGGCGAGGATGGCGCGGCCGCTGGCGGTGAGGTGAGCGGGCAGGCGTACGCCGACGTCGGTCACCAGGGGAGGGCGGCCGGGGGCGCGCTCCTCCAGGACGTAGAGGACGTCGCGTCCGTGGAGGACCGCGAGGTGGGCGGACTGGCCGACCTCGTCGACCAGCGCGGCGAGCGGGCGCCGGGCGATCCGCTGGAGCGGGGCCTGGCGGGAGTAGCCGGAGCCGACCTCGAACGCCGCGACTCCGACGCCGTAGCGCTGCTCGTCGGCGAGGTGGACGACGAAGCCCTCCTCCACCATCGCGGTGAGCAGGTGGTAGGCCGACGAGCGCGGGATCCCGACCGCGGCCGTCACCCGTTCCAGGGGAACGGGCTCCGGCTGCGCGGCCAGGAACCGCAGCACCCGCAGGGCGCGGGTGGCAGAGGGGACTTGACCCATAGGGGTCAGTCTGACGTGGGCGTCTCCCCGACCGCCTCGGACAGGCCGATGACGCCGAAGGTCTCGCCCTGCGCGCCGCTGACGACCGCCATCCGGCCGAACGGCGAGTCACCCAGCGCCATCACCAGCGAGCCACCGAGCTCCTCCACGCGCGCGACGGCCGCGTCGCACGAGTCGACCGCGAACCAGGTCAGCCACACCGACGGCACGCCCTCGGGCAGCATCGCCGCCGTGCCCATGCCGCCGACGCCCGCCTCGGCGCCCGCGAGCTTGAAGATCAGGTAGGTGAACTCCGGGCCCGACATGTCGTCGTACTCGTAGCCGAACACCTCGGTGTAGAACGCCTTCGCCTTGTCGAGGTCGTGGGAGTGCAGCTCGTTCCACGCGTAGGCGCCCGGCTCGTTGTAGATGCCGGCGCCGATGTGACCGGCCGCCTCCCACACGCCGAACGACGCGCCGTCGGGCGCCGTCGCGAAGAACATCCGGCCGTGCTTGCCCTGCTCGGTCTCCACGTCGAACGGGTCCATGTGGAGCGAGCCGCCGGCGGCCTTGATCGCCTCGGCTGTCTTGTCGGCGTCGGCGGCGGCGAAGTACGTCGACCAGTTGCTCGGCATCTCCGGCATCGGCTTGGGCCCGATCCCCGCTGCCGGGCGGCCGTCCTTCA
This sequence comes from Nocardioides stalactiti, assembly GCF_014180715.1. Taxonomy (GTDB): domain Bacteria; phylum Actinomycetota; class Actinomycetes; order Propionibacteriales; family Nocardioidaceae; genus Nocardioides; species Nocardioides stalactiti. The sequence continues at coordinate 17,798 of NZ_JACEFC010000093.1, forward strand.
TGGCGATCCGGTAGCCCATCGCGTCGTCGGCCGGAGCGTCGACGCTCCAGCCCAGGAGCGCGCTGTAGAACTCGGCGGCGGCGCCGGGGTCGTCGGCTG
>NZ_JACEFC010000094.1 GCF_014180715.1 Nocardioides stalactiti
ACGAGGGCGACGCGTTCGGAGCCGCCTTCGGCGATCCCGCCGAAGCCGTCGCGGCCGTCCAGGAGATCCAGCAGCAGATCCGAGCGGCCACCTGGCCTGCCGGGGAGGTCGTCCGCGTCCGGATGGGACTGCACTACGGGGAACCCAAGGTCCGCGGCGACGACTACTGGGGCGAGGACGTGCACTTCGCCGCCCGGGTCTGCGCGGCCGCCCACGGCGGCCAGGTGGTGACGAGCGCTGCCATGAGAGCAGCAGTCCCCGGATCGGCCGCGCTCAGCCTGGGGCACCACGGGCTCAAGGACTTCCCCACCCCGCGCGAGCTGTTCCAGCTTGCGTTCCCGGGGCACGACGAGCGTTTCCCTGCTCCGCGCACCCTGTCCACGTTCCGCACCAACCTGCCCTCCATCGACGCTCCCCTGTTCGGTCGCGAGGACACGCTGGCCGACGTCGAGCAGCTGTTGGCCGACGGGCGGCGGCTGGTCACCCTGATCGGTCCGGGCGGGGTCGGGAAGACCAGGACCGCAGTCGCCCTCGGCGAACGGGTGGCGTCGTCGTACGCCGACGGGGTCGCCTTCGTCCCTCTCGCCGCGGTGGACCAGGCTGCCGTGGCAGCAGCCGTGGCGGACGCGACCGGAGCGCCGCGTGGCGGTGCGGGCGACGACGTCGCGGTCATCGAGCACCTGCGACGGCGGGAGCTGCTCCTCGTGCTGGACAACTGCGAGCACCTGCCGGACGCTGCTGCCGCCCTGATCGCCCCGCTGCTCGCCGAGGCGCCGGGGGTCTCCGTGCTGGCCACCAGCCAGTTCCCGCTGGACCTGACGGCCGAGGTCGTCCACCGCGTCCCGCCCCTCGTCGTCGGCCGGTCGGGGGGCCCCACCTCGCCGCCGGGCTCCGCGATCACCATGTTCGTCGAACGCGCCCGGGCGCGGGACGCGTCGTTCACGGTCGCCGACCTCGACCAGGTCGCCGAGGTGTGCCGCCTGCTCGACGGGCTGCCGCTCGCGCTCGAGCTGGCGTCGGCCCGGGTGCGCACCACCGGCGTCGAACGACTGCTGGCGGCGCTGCGGCGCGACCTCGACGTCCTCGGCGCCGCTGGGCGGGACCTGCCTGACCGCCAGCGCTCGCTCCGTGCCGCGCTCGAATGGACCCTGTCGCTGCTGACGGAGCCCGAGCGCGAGGTCTTCGCAGCACTGGGCGCGTTCGCGGAGTCGTGGTCGATCGAGGAGGCCGAGCAGCTGTTCGAGGGCGACCTGGACGAGCTCGAGGTGTGGGACGCGCTCACCCGGCTCGCCGACGCCTCGCTCGTGGTGGTCAGGGGCGACGGCCGGTTCGCGATGCCGGAGCGGGTACGGCGCCACGCCGTCGAGCTGCTCCGCGCCGGCCTCGGGGACGACCGGTGGCGGCGTCGGCACGCCGAGGTCGTCGGACGGGAGTTCCGAGAGCTCTCGCTCGAGGTGTTCGTCGACTGCCGACGGATGCTGGCGAACCTCAACGACCTGCTGCCGGAGGTGCTGCAGGCCCTGACCTGGGCGAAGCGCGACGCCCCCGACCTGTACCGGCACGTCGTCGGCATGGCCGCACCGGGCCTGGCCCAGCTCGGACGGCTGCTCGTCGTCGCGCCCGACCTGCCGCAGCTCGCTCCGCCCGGGGAAGTGGTGCACGACCAGGACGACGCGGCGATCGCCTTCGCCCTCGGCCTCGTGCACAACATGGAGTGGTCCACCGACACCGAGGCGGAGGTCCGTCTGTTCGAGCGCGCGGCCGCGGGCTTCGCCGCCCACGGCGACCCTCGCCAGGTCGTGACCGCCCACTACCGGTCGTCGATCGCCTCCGAGATCAGCGGCAGTGACCCCGAGGCGGCACTGCGCAGCCTCCGCGACCTCCGAGCCGTCGCAGAGGGGATCGACGACCCTCGATGGGTGGTGGAGGCGGCCCGGGCGGAGGCGGCGGCCCTCGTCGTGGAGGACGCGGCATCCCGTGCCCGCCGCAGCGAGATCCTGGAGCGGCACGGCGTCGGCGTCGGCGCCTACAGCGTCAACCACGTCTTCAGCGAGTCGCCGATCGCCCACCTGGAGGGAGACGACCTGAGAGCGGTCGCGCTCTGCGGCCACGCGTTCCGGGAGACCCCCCGCCAGCACCTCTACCTGACCCTGAACCTCGTGAAGCTCCTCGCCTGGCTGCTCGCCGACGCGGGCCACGACGAGCACGCGGAGGAGCTGCGCAGTGGCGTGCACGCGGCGTACCGCGCCCGCACCGGCGCCGAGCACGGCGACCTGCTGGCCTCCTACGCGCCGTCCTTCGCAGCCAGCGCGGCTCGGCTCGGCGACCGGCTCGCCGTGGTCCGGGCCCGCGGGGAGAGCCTCGACTACGACGCGTTGGTCGACCGTGCGCTGGAGCTGGCCGACGACCTCGGCACGGCCGAGCCGGGCGGGCCCGGCCAAGCCTGAGACACGGTCGGCGCCGCGCACTAGCCTTCCCACGTGAGCGCCGCTGCCTCCACGGCGCTCCCGTCCGGGCGGGTGGCGCTGCTGTTCTCCGACATCCAGGGCTCGACCGCGCTCCTGAACCGCCTCGGCGCGTCGTACGGCGACCTCCTCGACGAGCACGACCGGTTGGTCCGCGCCGCCTTCGCGCGGCACGACGGCAGCGAGTTCTCCCACGAGGGAGACGGCTTCGGGGCCGCCTTCGCCGACCCCGTCGCCGCGACCCGTGCGGCACTCGACATCCAGCGGGAGCTCGCTCGGACGACGTGGCCCGAGAACGAGCGGGTACGGGTCCGGATCGGGCTGCACTACGGCGAGCCCAAGGTCCGCGGCGACGACTACTGGGGCGAGGACGTCCACTTCGCGGCCCGCGTCTGCTCCGCGGCGCACGGCGGTCAGGTCCTGGCCAGCGCGGCCATGCGGGCGACGGTCCCGGCCGACGGCGCGTTCAGCCTGGGGCACCACGGTCTCAAGGACTTCCCCACGCCGCGCGAGCTGTTCCAGGTCATCGAGCCGGACACCGACCCCGAACGGTTCCCCGCCCCGCGGACACTGTCCACCTTCCACGGCAACCTCCCGTCGATCGCGGGCCCGCTCTTCGGCCGCGAGGCCACCATGGACGAGCTCACGGCCCTGCTGACCGGCGACCGGCGCCTGGTGACGGTGATCGGGCCCGGCGGCATCGGCAAGACCCGGCTGGCGGTCGCTCTCGGCGATCGGCTCACGACCCACTTCGCGGACGGCGTCGCCTTCGCCTCCCTCGCCCCGGTCGACGACGAGAACGCCGCGGCGACCGTGGCCGACGCCGCCGGCGCGCCTCGGGGCGGTGACCCGCTGGTCGCGCTCCGGGAGCACCTCCGGTCGCGCCGGATGCTCCTCATCCTCGACAACTGCGAGCACCTCGCGACCACCGCCGGCGCGATCGCCCTCGACCTCCTCGAGCACTGCCCGGGCGTCGTCGTGCTCACGACCGCGCAGGTGCCGCTCGGCCTGTTCGAGGAGACCGTGCACCGGCTGGAGCCGCTCGCCTCGGCGGGATCGGCCGTCGAGATGCTGGTCGCGCGTGCCCACGCCCGCGACAGCGCGTTCGACCTCGACGCCACCGACGTCGCGACCGTCGAGCGGCTGTGCGACCTCCTCGAGGGTCTCCCCCTGGCGATCGAGCTCGCGTCCGCCCGCGTCCGGGTCTTCGGCGTCGGTCGGCTGGTCGCCGCACTGGAGCGCGACGTCGACGCGCTCGGCAGCGGCGGGCGTGACATGCCCGTCCGTCAGCAGTCGCTCCGTGCGGCGCTCGACTGGACGCTGTCGCTGCTCACGCCCGAGGAGAGGGACGTCTTCGCGGGACTCGCGGCGTTCACCGAGTCGTGGTCGATCGAGCAGGCCGAGCAGGTCTTCTCCGCAGAGCTCGGCGAGCTGGCCGTGTGGAATGCCCTCAACCGGCTCATCGACGCATCGCTGGTGGTGGTCAAGGGCGACGGGCGCTTCGCGATGCCCGAACGCATCCGACGCCATGCGCAGGAGATGCTCGCGGCGTCCGCTGTCGAGGACCGTCGGCGGCGCCGGCACGCGGAGGTCGTCGGCGAGGAGATGCGCGACGTCGCCCTCCAGGTGCACGTCGACTACCGCCGGATGCTGGCCAACGTCGAGGACCTGTTGCCGGAGGTGCTGCAGGCGCTGGCCTGGACCCGGGCCCACGCCGCGGACACCTACCGGCACGTCGTCGGGCTGACCGCCCCGGGCCTGGCCAAGCTGGGTCGGTTGGCGGTCGTCTCCGACGACCTGCCTCGACTGGCGCGCCGCGGGGTCGAGTCGCGCGACTACGACGACGCAGCGCTGGCGTTCGCCGAGGGGCTCGCCCACTCGATGCGGTGGTCGACCGAGACCGAGGCGGAGGTCGCGACCTTCGAACGCGCCGCGAGGGGCTTCGAGACGCACGGCGACGTGCGCGAGGCGGTGACGGCGGGATACCGGGCGGCGTACGCGCTCGAGGCGGCCGGCCGGATCGGACCCGCGCTGGCGCGGGTCGACCTGCTCGAGCCGCTGGTCGACGCGATCGGCGACCGCCGGTGGCGCCAGGAGTGGGAGCGTCGGGCAGCGGCCATCTTCGAGCTCGACCCCACGAGCCTGGCGCGGCGGCGCGAGGTCCTCGACCGTTGGGGCATCGGGACCGGCACCTACGCGGTGAGCCACGGCTACAACGAGGCGATCATCGCGGGGCTCGCCGGCGACCCGTCGCTCGCGCTCATCCGGTGCGAGGAGGCGCTGCGGGACGTTCCCCGACAACAGCTCTACATCGTGCTCGACCACGTGAAGTGCGTCGCCTGGCTGCTGGCCGAGCTCGGCCGGGACGTCCAGTCGGTCGAGATGCGGGCCGCGATCGACGCGGTCTACCGGGCGCGGACCGGGGCCGAGCACGGCGACGTGATGCCGGAGTACACCCACGCCTTCGCCGCCTCCGAGCGCCGGCTCCCCCGTCCGGAGCTGACCCTCGCACGGGAGCGCGGTGCAGCGCTGACGTACGACGACGCGGTCGACGTGGCGCTGCGCTACGCGAGCGCTCGTCTCACCGCGTGACCGGCGCCGAGGTCAGCGGGCGTCGACGAGTGCGCGCAGCTCGCGGAGGGCCGCCTTCGCGCGGGCACCGTCCGAGCCGTGGATGCCCATGCCGGACAGCGTCGTGCCGTCGTCGAGGTCGAAGGTCGGCCAGGGGGCGCCGACGGTCATCGAGACCCGGACCACCTGTGCCCACACCAGGGTGCGCTTGCGATAGCCGTTGACGACGACCAGGCCGTCCTCGGTCGCGGTGATCCGCGAGCGGGCCATCCCGTTGAGCAGAGCCAGGCCGAGCAGCACGAAGCCGATGACGGTCGCCTTCTGAAGACCGCTCACGTCGGCTCGGGTCTGGTCGTCGAAGCTGATCCAGAGCCAGCCGAACGCCAGGACCAGGAACGTCCCGAAGCCGACCGCCGCGATCCGTGGCCCGAACGGACGCCAGGTCCGGGGCAGCTCGACGTCGGTCACGGTCTCGTCCGCCGTCCCCGTCACAGCCGGCACGCGTGGATGTCGGTGAGCAGGATCGCCCGCGCCCCGAGGTCCCAGAGCTCGTCCATCAGCCGCTGCGCACCGGCCCGCGGGACCATCGCGCGGACGGCGACCCAGCCCTCCCGGTGCAGCGGGGAGACCGTCGGTCCCTCCAGGCCCGGGGTCAGCGCGACCGCGTCGGTCACCTTCGACACCTCGATGTCGTAGTCCATCATCACGTAGCCGCGCGCCACGAGGACGCCTTCGACCCGTCGCTTGAATACCTCGAACGCCGGCGAACCGTTGCCCGCACGGGTGATGAGGACCGCCTCGGAGTCGAGGATGGCCTCGCCGAAGACCTCCAGGCCGGCCTGGCGCAGCGTGCTGCCCGTCTCCACGACGTCGGCGATGACGTCGGCGACGCCGAGCTGGATGCTGGACTCGACGGCACCGTCGAGACGCACCACGTGGGCCTCGATGCCGCGCTGGTCCAGGAAGCCCTGGACGATCCCGGTGTAGGACGTCGCGATCCGCTTCCCGGCGAGCTCGGCGAGGTCGCTGAACGCGCCCCGTGGTCCGGCGAAGCGGAAGGTGCTGCGCCCGAAGCCGAGCGCCATCACCTCCTCGGCCTTCGCGCCGGAGTCGAGCAGCAGGTCGCGGCCCGTGATGCCGACGTCGAGCGTCCCCTCCCCGACGTACAGCGCGATGTCGCGCGGGCGCAGGTAGAAGAACTCGACGTCGTTCTCGGCGTCGACGAGCCGCAGCTCCTTGGAGTCGGTGCGCTGGCGGTAGCCGGACTCCTTGAGGATGTCGGTGGCGGCAGCGGAGAGCGCCCCCTTGTTGGGGATCGCGATCTTGAGGCTGGGCATGTCAGTCCTAGAGGTGGCTGTAGACGTCTGCTGGCTCGAGGCCGAGGGCGAGCATCAGGACCTGGGTGTGGTAGATCAGCTGGCTGATCTCCTCCGCGGCCCGGTCCTTGCCCTCATGCTCGGCGGCCATCCAGGACTCGGCGGCCTCCTCGACCAGCTTCTTGCCGATCTGGTGGACACCGGCGTCCAGCGCCGCGACCGTGCCGGAACCGGCGGGCCGCGTGCGAGCCTTGTCGCTCAGCTCGGCCCAGAGCTCGTCGAACGTCTTCACGGTAGTGAAGGTTACGGCGTGTGCCGCTTGACCCTGCGCAGGGTCTGGGCGGTGAGAAGCGCAGCGGAGGCCGCCTCGTATCCCTTGTCCTCCTGCGAGCCCTCCAGACCGGCCCGATCGAGCGCCTGCTGCTCGTTGTCGCAGGTGAGGACGCCGAAGCCGATCGCGACCTGGTGGTCGAGCGCCACCCGGCCCAGACCGTCGGTCGCGGCGTTGCACACGTAGTCGAAGTGCGGGGTGCCGCCGCGGATCACCACACCGAGGGCGATCACGGCGTCGTACCGCTGGTCGGCGAGCGCCGCGGCGACGACCGGGAGCTCGAACGTGCCCGGCACCCGGACGACGACAGGAGCCTCGACCCGGTGGTCGCGGAACGCGCGCTCGGCGCCGGCGAGCAGCCCGTCCATGACCTGGGTGTGCCAGCTGGCCGCGACGACCGCGACCCGGAGGTCGTGGCAGTCGACGGGTTCGGTCGTGGGTGCACCGTGTCCGGCCATCTCAGAGATCTCCTGCGTCGAGGCTGTCGGGGGCGCCCGGAGCACCGGTCGGCTCCAGGTCGGGGAGGTGGTGGCCCATCCGGTCCCGCTTGGTCAGCAGGTAGGCCAGGTTGTGGTCGTTGGGGTGAGGCGTCAGCGGGACGCGCTCGGCGACCTTGATGCCGTAGTCCTCGAGGTTGCTGACCTTGTCGGGGTTGTTGGTCAGCAGCCGGACCTCGCCGATGCCGAGGTCCTTGAGGACCTGGGTCGCTGCGCCGTAGTGGCGGGCGTCGGCCGGCAGTCCGAGGTCCAGGTTGGCGTCGACCGTGTCGCGGCCGCCGTCCTGGAGCTGATAGGCCTGCAGCTTGGCGACGAGGCCGATCCCCCGGCCCTCGTGACCGCGGAGGTAGACCACGACGCCGCGACCCTCCTCGACGATCCGGTCCATCGCCTCGTTGAGCTGGGGACCGCAGTCGCAGCGGCTGCTGCCGAACACGTCGCCGGTGAGGCACTCCGAGTGCACCCGGGTCAGGACCGGCTGGCCGTCGGACAGCGACGCCGGGTCGCCGTACACGAGGGCGACGTGCTCGCTGCCGTCGACGGTGATCGTGTAGCCGTAGGCGGTGAACTCGCCGTGGCTCGTGGGAAGCCGGGTCTCGGCCTCGCGGATCACGTGGATCTCGTTGCGGCGCCGGTACTTCACCAGCTCCTCGATGGAGATCATCGCCAGGTCGTGCTCGTCGGCGAACGCCCGCAGCTCGGGGGCACGCTTCATCGTGCCGTCGTCGTTGACGACCTCGACGAGGACGCCGGCGGGCGTCAGGCCGGCCAGCTTCGCCAGGTCGACAGCCGCCTCGGTGTGGCCGCGACGGACGAGGACGCCGCCCTCGCGGTAGCGCAGCGGGAAGACGTGGCCCGGGCGGGTGATCTCCCACGGCTCGGTGGCCGAGTCGGCGAGCACTCGCGCGGTGTGGGCACGGTCGGCGGCGGAGATGCCGGTGGAGACACCGTCCCTGGCGTCGACCGAGATCGTGTACGCCGTCCGCATCTTGTCCTTGTTGTGCGGCGTCATCAGCGGGATCTCGAGCCGGTCGAGCATGGCGCCCGGCATCGGCAGGCAGATCACGCCGCTGCTGTAGCGGATCGTCCACGCCATCAGCTCAGGCGTCGCCTTCGCGGCGGCGAAGATGATGTCGCCCTCGTTCTCGCGCTCCTCGTCGTCGACGACGATGACGGCCTTGCCGGCAGCGATGTCGGCGATCGCGCGCTCGACCGGGTCGAGCCGCACCTTGCCGGTGGGGCCGGTGGGGTCAGTCATTCTTGATCAGCCTTTCGACGTGCTTGGCGATGATGTCCGCCTCGAGGTTCACCGGGTCGCCGGGCTGCTTGAAGCCGAGCGTGGTGCGGGCGAGGGTCTCCGGGATGAGGGAGACCACGAAGGTCTCGTCGTGGAGCTCGGCGACCGTCAGCGAGATGCCGTCGACGGTGATCGAGCCGTGCAGGACGACGTAGCGCCGGATCGGTTCCGGCAGCGCGATCTCGACGAGCTCCCAGTGCTCGCCGGGAGTCCGGCGCAGGATCGTGCCGGTCGTGTCGACGTGCCCCTGGACGATGTGGCCGCCGAGACGGGTCTGCGGGGTGCACGCCCGTTCGAGGTTGACCCGGTGGCCGACGGCGAGCGCGCCCAGCGACGTCTTGTCGAGCGTCATCTTCATGACGTCCGCCGTGAACGACGCGTCGCCGAGGGAGGCGACCGTCAGGCAGCAGCCGTTGACGGCGATCGAGTCGCCGAGCGCGGCGTCCGTCGTGACGGAGCCGCCGATGGTGAGTCGTACGGCGTCGGACTGCTCCTCGAGCGCGACGACGGTGCCGAGCTCCTCGACGATGCCGGTGAACATGTCAGCCCTCCTTCGGGGCGGTCGGGCGCAGCGTGAGCCGCAGGTTGATCCCGCTGTCGTCGGGATCGTCGCTGTCGGGCAGCAGCACGAGCGTGTCGACGAGGTCGAGCCGCAGCGCCTTGTCGATGCTGCGCAGGCCCAGGTTGGCGACCGCCGACTTGCCGCTCCCCAGCAGCAGCGGGGCGACGTAGACGAGGACCTCGTCGACGACCCCGGCCTTGAGGAAGGCGGCTGCCAGCTTGGGCCCACCCTCGAAGAACACGTGCTGCCGGCCGTGGTCGCGATAGAGCGTCTCGAGCGCGTCGACCGGGTCGTGCGTCCGGAGCTGGACCGTCTCGGCGGCGTCGTCGAGGACCCTGCTCCCCGCCGGCAGGTCCCGCTCCCCCATCACCGCGCGCAGCGGCTGGAGCTCGAGCAGGCCGCCGTCGGCGTCTCGGACCGTCAGCTGAGGATCGTCGACCTCCACCGTGTTGGTGCCGACGAGGATCGTGTCGCACAGCGCCCGCAGCACGTGGGTGTCACGACGCGCGGCCGGCGAGGAGACCCAGCGCGAGCTGCCGTCGGAGGCGGCGCTCCTGCCGTCGAGGGTCGTGGCGAACTTCCAGGTGACGAAGGGGCGGCCGTTCTCGTGGGCGAACGACCAGGCGCGGTTGAGGCCGCGGGCGTCGTCGAGGAGGAGACCGTGCTCGACCTCGATCCCCGCCTCTGCGAGGGTCTCGAGGCCGCCGCCGGCAACCGGGTTGGGGTCACGCTGGGCGACGACCACCTTGGCGACGCCGGCAGCGATCAGGGCCTGCGAGCACGGGCCCGTCCGGCCGGTGTGGTTGCAGGGCTCGAGGGTGACGACCGCGGTCGCACCGCGCGCCCGCTCCCCGGCCGCCGCGAGCGCCTCGACCTCGGCGTGGGGGGTTCCGGCGCCGTGGTGGAAGCCCTCCCCGACGACGGTGCCGTCGGGGTCGAGCAGGACGCAACCCACCCGCGGGTTGGGGCCGAGGGGAACGCCGGGCGACGCCGCGAGCTGCAGCGCGCGCTGCATCGCGTCGTACTCCTGGGCGAAGGTCTCCGCCACACCTGTCCTCTCGGTTGTCCTCTGCTCGGACTCCGGGGTGACAGGGGCGGAGGGCGGCGCGGCTCGGCCACGTCGTCCACCACTCGTGCGTGCGCTTCCCATCCGGACTTTGACCGTCGGTCCAGGAGTTGCACCTGGTCAACCGATCACTGGCGGTGATCGGGTCGCGGACTGTTACCGCCGGCTCGGATTTTCACCGACCCCAGAGCACGCGAGCTCTTGAGAGAATCGTCCCACAAGCGTCCGGTATTCCCGCAACGTGTCCCTCGTCTCGGACGGCAGGCGTCGCCGGGAGGCCGATCGGCGGCTCAGACCAGGTCGAACCGGAAGGTCCGGTGCGGGGTGTCGATGTCGAAGAGGGTGCTCCCGTCCTCGTCGTCGACGAAGTAGAGCTGGACGTCCGCACGGAAGGCGTCGCCGCCGTGCTCCAGGACGAGCTGCTGGGTCCGGCCGCCGATGAAGCGGTAGCGCCCCGACCAACGGACCTCGCGGTTGGCGGCCGGATGCCGACCCTGGTAGCGGTAGCTGCCGTCGGCGGGCAGCCGCAGGGCCCCCCACCTGCTCTCACCGTGGTAGGCGAACCGATCGCCGGTGCGCGCCGGATGGACGACGTGCGAGGGGAAGTAGAAACCGTACTTGCCGCCTCCGGGCAGCTTCCAGTACCCGGGGTTCGGGAACCAGCGGCCGCGCTTGTCGTCGATCTGGATCTGCAGCGTCGCCTCGTCGTAGTAGTAGCGGTGGCAGCCGTACGGCGACCCTCTCCGCACGGCCGTGCACGGCTTGGTCCGGGCGCCGACGTACTCCTCGGAGACGAAGACCCACTCGTCGTCGAGGAACTCGAAGGTGCGGTGGACGCCATAGCCCCCGATGTGCTCCCCGGTGAACCGGTCCCGCTCCCACCATGTGGTGCCGGCGAGGGTGCCTGTCCAGCCGGTCGGCGGGGGCAGCAGCATCCGCGGCCGGCAGTCCCACCGCACCGACTCCTCCGCCACGACGACGTCGCCGTCGAGGACGAGGACCGTGACCTGGTCGTCGTCGGGGTCGATCACCAGGCTCTCCGACCAGGTCGGCTCGGTCCAGGTGTCGACCTCGACGGGCACGACCGGGATGGACACGACCTCGAAGTGCCCCGGAGTGACGTGGACCTCCCCTGCCTCGAAGACGCTCGGGTGCGGGATCACGCCGGCGACGGGGAAGAGACCCGGGTCGGTGGTGAGCCGCACCTCGACGGCGTAGTTCTCACCCCACCGGGCCGTAGGACGACAGACGACGCCCAGCGGGAAACCGGCGCCGCGGACGAGGCGATCGGTCAGGTCGTAGGACGGGCTCCCCCAGATCCGCGGCCCGGGGTCGGTCGGGTCGGACGAGGCGTGGCTCCTGCCCTTCACGCAGTCGACCTCCGGGAACGGCGCGACGCCGACCCGCGCGACGTGCGCCCACTCCTCCGGCACCGTGAACTGCTGGGTCTGAGTCACCGGGGCGCTGTCGGCGTCGTAGACCTTCGCCGAAGCGGGGTTCCAGGTGTCGACCACGACCCAGCGTTCGACCGCGCAGGTGTCGTCTCCCGTGGTGGTCCCGACGCCGATGTAGAGGTAGCGGCCCGCCTTCGCCGGCCGCCAGCGGTAGGTGTCGACCTCGATCCGTCCCCGCGCCGCCTCGACCGTCACCGGGACGTCGGCGGAGTCGCCATCAGCCCGGAGCTGCACCTCAGCCGTCAGTGTCACCACCGGCTGCTCGCCGACGGCACCGGCGGGGGCCGCCGCGGTGGGAGGGCCGGGCGCGAGGAGCGCGACCGGGAGCGCCGCTGCCAGGACAGCGGCACCGAGGAGCCGTACTCGCAAGGGCATTCCCCTATTGGACGCCCTGGGCGGCCTCCGCGGGGTCAGCCCATCGGATGAATTCCCGCGGGCGCGGCATCAGCGTGCGACGCCGTGCACGCGCAGCGGTCACCCGGAGAGGGACTTTCGGAGGATCAGCTCTGCCGGCTCATCGGGAAGAAGCAGTGCCCCACAGTCGATGTAGCCGAGGCGGCGGTAGAGATGCTGTGCCCGCTCGGCCGAGACCGTCGACGTGAGCACCATCGTGTGGCCAGCGGCGACCTGGGCACTCTCCCAAGCAGCGACGAGCGCGGTGCCGACGCCCGCAGCGCGATGCTCCGGCACGACCCACAGGAAGTTCATGAAGGGGACCTCGTCCCAGAACATGCCCCAACGCAGACACCCCACGGCGACGTCGCCGATCTCCGCTGCCATCACCCGGCCCAGGGACACCAGCTCGGCCTGGACGCGGTCAGTCACGTGCCGATCGACCTCATGCAGGAAGGGCAGGTCCGACTCGGTCGCGACCCGGATCGTCACGCTCATGGCCTCACCCTCCCATCTCAGCCCGTCCGTACCTCGCCGAACGCTGACGAGTCACGCGGCCCAGCGAACGGCGGGCGGCGGGGCTGCGCCGGCTGATCTCCACAGGCCTCCCACACTGCCGGGTCTTCCACAGGCAACGTTCGGCGCACTTCGAAGTGTCGGCGGTCGGGTCTTTACTGTTGGGTATGGATCTCGGGACCGCTTCGCTCTTCGACCTCCCGGAGCCGCGGGTCGAGGTCGACGCGGTGGCGCCCGCGGTGGCAGCGGTGTCGACGAGTGATGCGCTGCTCGGCGAGATCCGGGACCGCCGGGACGCTATCGCCGAGCAGGAGATCGGGACGGTTCGGGCTGTCGCGGAATGGGCCACCCACCACACCGTCGCGGACCAAGTCTCCGCGGCGACGCTCACCGAGCGGGGGCTCGACACCGGTCTGCCGGTCGCGGGTCCGCGCGCGCCGCTGATCTCGGACTTCGCGGTGATGGAGCTCGCCGCGCTGCTGGGGAGGACGCTCGACTCGGGACGGTCCTTCGTCGGTCAGGTCGTCGAGCTCGCCTGGCGACTCCCCCGGACCTGGTCACGCGTCCTTGCCGGCGAGGTCAAGGTGTGGAAGGCGCTCAAGATCGCCGACACCACCCGCATCCTCCCCGCCGACGCCGCCTTGTTCGTCGACCGGCACCTGGCGCCGTTCGCGCACGGGATGTCGTGGGCGCAGGTCGACCGGCTCGTCGAGGAGGCGCTGGTGCGGTTCGACCCCGACGCTGCGGAGGAACGACGCCGCGAGGCCAACGAGACCCGGCACGTCGACCTCGGCATCGACCAGGTCGACATCAACGGGATCGCCCACGGGTCGACGGCGTTGGACCTGCCCGATGCCCTGGACCTGGAGAACGCGATCGCCCGCCGGGCGAAGGTCCGCGGTCAGCTGGGTGACACCGACTCCCTCGACGTGCGGCGTGCCAAGGCCCTCGGGGAGATCGCCCGGGAGGACCTGACCCTCGACCTGCACGTCGCCGACCCCGACACCGGCGAGATCCTCCGGACCGTCCCCGGCAACTCGACCGAGCTGGTCTTCCACCTGTCCGAGGACGCCCTCCACGCCACCGCCGGTGCCGGGGTCGCGCGCTGCGGGACCACCCGCACCCCGGTCACCGCCGAGCAGGTCCGCGACTGGCTGGGCAGAAGTCACGCGAAGATCACTGTCCGACCCGTCCGCGACCTCGCCGGCCACCAGCCCGTCGACTCCTACGAGATCCCCGACCGCATCCGCGCCCAGGTCACCACCCGAGACCACCACTGCGTCTTCCCGCACTGCACCAAGCCCGCCCAAGCCTGCGACCTCGACCACATCGAGCCGCACGGCGGCGAAGGCGAGACCTGTGCCTGCAACCTGGCACCCCTGTGCCGCGGGCACCACCGACTCAAGACGGCGAACCGCGCCCGTTATCGGATGCTGACCCCGGGCACGTACCTGTGGACCCTGCCCAGCGGCCAGTACCTCGTCGACCCCACCGGCACGTTCGGCATCGACGCCCCCGCCGCGGTCCCTCCCGACGAGTAGGGACATCGCCCCACACCCCGCCTGATCGGCGGGGTCATCGGCATGTCCTGACCAGCAGCTATGCGCCCTCGGCCTTGGCGCGGAGCGCAGCAACCATCTTGTCGGGGTCGTCGGCGGAGAACACGGCGCTCCCGGCGACGAAGACGTCCGCCCCGGCCTCCGCGCAGCGCTCGATCGTCTCCAGGGAGACGCCGCCGTCGACCTGGAGCCAGGTCTCGATGCCGTGCTTGTCCATCATCGCCCGCGCCCGACGGATCTTGGGCAGGCACAGGTCGAGGAACTTCTGCCCACCGAAGCCGGGCTCGACGGTCATGATCAGCAGCATGTCGAGCTCGGGGAGCAGGTCCTCGTAGGGCTCGATCGGGGTCGCGGGCTTCAACGCCATCGACGCCCGCGCGCCCGCGGCGCGGATCTCGCGGGCGAGCCGGACCGGGGCCTTGGCCGCCTCGACGTGGAAGGTGACCGACGCGCAGCCGGCCTCGACGTACGCCGGCGCGTTGCGGTCGGCGTCCGCGATCATCAGGTGCGCGTCGAGGGGGGTGTCCGTGGAGCGGGCGAGCGCCTCCACCATCGTCGGTCCGAACGTCAGGTTCGGGACGAAGTGGTTGTCCATCACGTCGACGTGGATCCAGTCCGCGCTGGGGATCCGCGCGACCTCCTCACCGAGGCGCGCGAAGTCGCTGTTGAGGATCGACGGCGTGATCTGGATGTGCCCCACGGGCCCTGATCCTAGTGATCATCCTCGCCCGGGTCGGCCCCGCCCTCGGCCTCGTCCCGGTCGGCCCACGCCAGCAACGGCGCGATGTCGAAGACGTGGTCGTCGATGTCGGCGTGCAGGTCGCCGATCTCGGCGAACCGCCGCGGGACGGTGGTGATCGTGAAGTCCCGCGGGTCGGCGTCGTCGATCTCGTCCCAGCGGATCGGTGTGGACACCCGTGCGTCGGGCAGGCCGCGCAGCGAGTACGCCGCCGCGATCGTGTGGTCGCGCGCGTTCTGGTTGTAGTCGACGAACACGTGCGCGGGGTCGCGGTCCTTCTTCCACCAGGTCGTCGTGACCAGGTCGGGCGCCCGGCGCTCGACCTCGCGGGCGAACGCGAGCGCACCGCGGCGGACCACCTTGTGGTCGCCGTCCGGCCGGATCCGGACATAGACGTGGAGGCCCTTGCTGCCGCTGGTCTTGGGGAACCCGACCGCGCCGAGCTCGTCGAGGACCTCCTTCGCCACGTGCGCGACCTTGCGCACGTCGTCGTACGTCGACCCCGGTCCGGGATCCAGGTCGATCCGCCACTCGTCGGGCTGCTCGGTCTGACCGCGTCGGCTGTTCCAGGGGTGGAACTCCACGGTCGACATCTGCACCGCCCAGATCACCGCGCCCAGCTCGGTGACGCAGAGCTCGTCCGCCGTACGGCTCCACCGCGGGAAGAACAGCTGGACGGTCTCGACCCAGTCCGGCGCCCCCGCCGGCAACCGCTTCTGGTGCACCTTGTCCCCCGCCAACCCCTTGGGGAACCGGTGGAGCATGCACGGCCTCTCCCACAGCGCGTTGACGATCCCCGGGCCGACCGCCAGGTAGTACTCGACGACGTCGAGCTTGGTCGCCCCGCGACTCCCGTTCTGGCCAGGGAAGTACACGCGATCCGGGTTGGTCACCTTCACCACCCGGTCATCGACCTCGATCTCGGTGAACGGTGACGCCATGTCCGCGAGCCTATCGACCCGCGCCGTCACAGCCCGCGCGATGGCGAGCGTCGCTCAGCGCCAGCCGAGCGCAGGGGCGACGTCGGACAGGATCGACTCCAGGACGTGCGCGTTGTAGTCGACGCCCAGCTGGTTGGGGACCGTCAACAACAGCGTGTCGGCAGCCGCGATGCCCTCATCAGCACGCAGCTGCTCGACCAGGACGTCCGGTTCGGCGGCGTACGAGCGACCGAAGACCGCGCGCATGTTGTCGATGGTGCCGACCTGGTCCGAGGACCCCCGGTCCGCGCCGAAGTAGGCACGGTCCAGGTCGTTGGTCAGGGCGAAGATGCTGCGGCTCACCGAGACCCGGGGCTCGCGCTCGTGCCCCGCTTCGCGCCACGCGTCCCGGAACGCCTCGATCTGCTTGCGCTGCTGGACGTGGAACGGCTCCCCCGACTCGTCGGCCTTGAGGGTCGAGCTCATCAGGTTCATCCCCATCTCCGCGGTCCACCGGGCGGTCGCGTCCGAGGCCGCGCCCCACCAGATCCGGTCGCGAAGCCCCTCGGAGTGCGGCTCGACACGGAGCAGTCCCGGCGGGTTGGGGAACATCGGCCGCGGGTTCGGCTCGGCGAAGCCCTCGCCCTTGAGCACCTCGAGGAAGACCTCGGTGTGCCGACGCGCCATGTCGGCCTCGGTCTCGCCCGCGGCGGGTGCGAATCCGAAGTAGCGCCACCCGTCGACGACCTGCTCCGGTGACCCGCGGCTGATGCCGAGCTGGAGACGGCCGCCGGAGATGAGGTCGGCTGCGCCCGCGTCCTCCGCCATGTACAGCGGGTTCTCGTACCGCATGTCGATCACGCCGGTGCCGATCTCGATTCGGCTCGTCCGCGCGCCGACAGCCGCCAGCAGCGGGAAAGGACTGGCGAGCTGACGCGCGAAGTGGTGCACCCGGAACGAGGCCGCGTCGACACCCAACTCCTCCGCTGCCACCGCGAGCTCGATGGACTGCCGAAGCACGTCGGCGGCCGATCGCGTCTGGGACTGCGGACTGGGCGTCCAATGACCGAACGACAGGAACCCGATCTTCTTCACGAAAGATTCAACGTTCAACCACTCTCGGCATTCCCGCCGGTACGACGCAGCAGGGCCAGGAACATCGCGTCGGTGCCGTGGCGGTGCGGCCACAGCTGGGCGGTGCCGGGGGTCGCTCCGTCGGCCGCGCCGATCCCCGGGAGCAGCGGCAGCACGTCCTCGACCACGACGTCGTCACGGCCGCCGAGCGTCGAGGTCACGACCTCGGCCGTCTCGGCGCGGACCGGTGAGCAGGTCGCGTAGAGCACCACTCCCCCGGGTCGGACCAGGTCGAGAGCACTGGCGAGCAGCCGCCGCTGAAGGAGCACGAGCGTCAGCAGGTCGTCCGGGCTGCGGCGCCAGCGCGCCTCCGGCCGCCGACGCAGCGCACCGAGGCCGGTGCACGGAGCGTCGACCAGGACCCGGTCCGCCGTCGCGGGCGCCAGCGGGGGCCTGGTGCCGTCAGCCGTGACGGCGC
>NZ_JACEFC010000095.1 GCF_014180715.1 Nocardioides stalactiti
GACGCTGGCGCTCCTGCTCGCGACGCCGGCGGCGGACCGGCGCGCCCTGCTGGAGTGCACGACGGGCGGGGGCGACCGGTTCGTCGCCGCCGGGTGCGGGGCGACCGGGTCCTCGGGGCGGCTGGTCGGCTACGCGTTCAGCGACGAGCAGCCCGGGACGGTCGCCCTCGTGCGGTGCGCGACGAGCGACGGCGACCAGTACGTCGCCGCCGGATGTGCGGCCGACGACCGGGAGGTCGGCACGCTCGGCTTCGCCTACCCCGCCGAGGACTGACCGGGCGGACGAGGCGCGCTGATCACCAACGGGGCACCGTCGCGTTCGCGGCGTAGATGACACCCGCCTCGTCGATCCAGAGCTCGACCGACCACTGCTCGGAGCAGTCCTTCGGCTCGGGCTCGTCGATCCGGACCAGATCGGTCGCCGCAGCGGCCTTGAGGTCCTCGGGCGACAGGCCCGGCCGGGCGCCGCAGCCGTGCGCCCGCTCCGTCGACAGCGCCACGTCGCCCACCGACTCCCGCAACGCCTCGACGGCGCCCTGGGGGCACGGCGCCGACATGAAGCGAGGGCACTGCATGATCCAGGACGCCCGTTGCGCCGGGTCCTCGATCGTCGCCATCTCCGATCCGTGGAGCAGCAGCCGCACCGACGGCGCGAACGCCGGCGCCGGCCCTTCGCCCTTCGCCCACGCGACGAAGGTCTCGGCAGCCGCCTGCTGGGTGCCGGTCAAGCCTCCGTAGGAGTGCTCCGGCAGCGGGTCGCCGTCGACCCGCACCGTGAACGGCTCGCCGTCGCCGCCCAGGATGACGGCTGAGACCGCAGGACAGAACTGGCCGTCGACCGGGCCCGCCACCCAGAACCGCGCACCGAAGTCACGCCCGGGGTCGGGCCAGCAGAGGTCGTCGACATACGGATACCGGGCGACGACCTCGGCGACGCCGCCGCCGGGCCACGGTGTGGCGAGCATCGCCTCGACGGCGGACGCGACGTCCTCCGGGACCTCGATCTCCGGCGCCTCGTCATACAAGGGCTCGAGGCCACGCGACTCGCGTACCGCGGTCCAGATCAGGCCCCAGGGCACCTCCCCCACGCAGTCGATGACGTCCTGTCGGCCGACCACACGAAGGGTGACCGCGGACGTACCTGGCACCACGGGCGTGCCCGCGTCCGGACGGGTGCCGGTCACGACCCCCTCGAGGTTGCAGCCGTCGGGCACGACCCGCACCTCCACCGGGTAGCCCCGCTCCTGGAGGAGGGCGACCGCCTCGTCCTCGGTGTAGCCGATGAGGCTGGGGAGCCGGTCGTCGTCGCCCGGCAGGCTCGGCTCGTCGGCCGGACCGTCGCTCGCGACACTCGGGTCCGCCGTCGGCGTGGCGGGCTCGCCGCCGACCTGCTGCGCGACGACGACCCCGCCGCCGATGGCGACCACGACAGCGGCGGCTGCGGCGAGCACCGGCCAGCGGCGCTGCGGCGGCTCGGGCAGCCCGGTCAGGGTCATCGACGCGGAGGGGTCGACCTCGATCGTGCCGGCCGCGCGGGCCAGCAGGTCGCGGGCGCGCTGCTCGGCGTGGTCGTCAGTGGGCTCTGTCGACATCAGGGGGCCTCCACGAGCGGGGCGAGCGCGCTGAGCGCGCGGGACGTGCGGGACTTGACCGTGCCGGGGGCGACGCCGAGCGCACGCGCGGTGTCGCGCTCGGAGAGGTCCGCATAGAACCGGAGCACGAGGACCTCGCGGTGCTCGGCCGAGAGGTCCGCGAGGGCCCGACGTACGGCGATGCCGCCCGTCGGGTCCGCGTGATCGGCCCGGTCGTCGGCATGGTCCGGCAGGGTGTCGGTCGGCAGCTCGCCGTTCCAGCGCCGGGCGCGGGCGTCGGTGAGCGTGGTGACCAGGACCCGGTGCACGTAGGCGTCGGGGTGGTCGGCGCGGGCGACCCGTCGCCACGAGCGGTAGCACTTCAGCAGCGCCGTCTGGACCAGGTCCTCGGCGTCGGCCTGCGGGCAGCCCAGCAGCACGGCCGTGCGCACCAGGCGGGTGCGGCGGGCGGCGACGTAGCTCGTGAAGTCCATCGTGGGGCGGGCTCCTGTTCGGGTCACCCTAGAGACCGGCCGGCCCGCCGATCGGTTCCCCGTCCCGTCGCTGCAGCTCCTCGAGCCGGGCGACCTCCTCGCCGATCCGGTCCCGCATCTGCCTCATCAGCTCCAGGTCGCGCTCAGGCACAGGGGTGGTGGTCGAGGACCAGCCGTCGATGATCTCCAGGCCGCGCTCGATCGCGCGCAGCTCGCCCGTCACCTGCTCCCACAGCATCGCCAGCGTGGCGGCGACGACATGGAGCCGCTGCGGGAAGGGGCCCTCTCCGCGGACGTACCCGTCAGCGACCTCGACCCCCCACCGCGACTGCTCCAGGATCTGCGACCGGCGGACCAGGAACTGCCGACGCAGCGACGCGACGTCGGCCTGGTCGGCGAAGATCATCCGTAGCCCCAGCTCGGAGGCCAGCTCCGTGGGCGCCACGTCGCGCTCGAGCCAGCGACGCAGCGCGGCCCGACCCGCCTCGGTCGCTCCCCAGCGACGCTTCGCCCGACTGCCGGGCTCGGGCGGCAGCTCCTCGACCAGACCTCGCGCCGCGAGCCGCTTCGGCTCGCCGAGCAGCAGCCGGCGACTGACGCTCCAGTAGAACCCGAGCGCGCGCTCGGTCTGCTCCGCGATGCCGTACGCCGTCATCGGCACCGTGGCGAGCAGGGCGAGCACCGCCAGCGCGTTGGTCGAGGGGAGCTCGGTGAAATCTTCGTCCTCGCTCTTGACTGCCTCGCTCATGACAGTGCAATCTACACCGTAGATCGAGAGTGCAAACTGCACCACAGCGAAAGAGAGTGCCATGAGCTACATCTCCACCGACCGCGACGAGCTCACGCGCCGCGGCACCCTCGCGCTCCACCGGTTCACGACCCTCGCCCAGGAGGTCGACCCGCAGACCCGAATCCGCGGCTCGGAGTGGACTGCGAAGCAGGTGGTCGCGCACGTGCTCTCGGTGCTGCACCGCTACAACGACCGCGACCTGCACAGCTGGGATGGTCTGTCCGCGACCCCGGCCGAGCTCAACGAGCAGAACGACAAGGAGCTCGCCGCGCTCGAACCGATGTCCGTCGACGAGCTGGTCTCCGGGGTTCGGACCGAGTTCGAGCGCTGGCTCGCGATCTCCGAGGGCCTCGACCAAGCGGCGTCGTACAAGTTCCACTTCCGGCAGACGATCGACGGCAACGGCGGTGCCGGGAACATGCTCGGCGAGCTGCTCGTCCACGGGTTCGACATCGCCCGCAGTGCCGGGCGGTCGTGGGAGATCGACGACCGGGACGCCCAGCTCGTCTTCAACGGCGTGCTGCAGGTGGCCAACGGCGCGCTCGACCCGGTTGCCCTCCGGGGACTCGACCTCAGCGTCCTGTGGCGGATCGGCGATCGAGCCACGATGCTCCACGTCGTCGACGGTCAGGGAGGCTTCATCGACCCTGCCGACGGCCCCGCGCGACCTGACGTCGTCATCGGCGGGCCGCCCGCGCCGATGCTGCTCAGCCTCTACGGCCGCGTCGGTCCGCTCGCCGCCGCCCGGCGCGGGGTCTTCGTGCGCGGCGGCCGTCGGCCGTGGCGCGCGGCGAAGATCGAGTCGCTCTTCCTCAGGTGAGCCGACGGGCGACGTGGTCGGCCAGCACCGACAACGGCAGCGCCCCCGAGTCCAGCACCGCGTCGTGGAACGCCTTGATGTCGAAGCGGTCGCCCTGGCGCTGCTGCGCCGCCTCCCGGATCCGCAGGATCTCCAGCCGACCGATCATGTAGGACAGCGCCTGGCCGGGCGTCACGGCGTACCGGTCGATCTCGGCGGTCGCGTGGCCGACGGACTTCTCGGAGTTGGCGAGCAGGTAGTCGATCGCCTGCTGGCGGGTCCAGCCCATCGCGTGCATCCCGGTGTCGACGACGAGCCGGCACGCGCGCATCGAGTCGGCGGCCAGCATGCCCATCCGGTCCAGCGGTGAGCCGTAGAGACCCATCTCATCGGCGAGACGCTCGGTGTAGAGCCCCCACCCCTCGCTGTACGACGTGACGAACGCGGTCTTGCGGAACTCCGGCACGTCCTCGAGCTCCTGGGCGATCGCGATCTGGAGGTGATGGCCCGGGATGCCCTCGTGGTACGACGTCGACTCGATCTCGTAGCGCCCCCACCCCTCGGGGTCCGAGACGTTCATGAAGAAGATGCCGCCCCTGCTGCCGTCCATCGCCGGCCGGAAGTAGTAGGCGATGGCGCCGCTGGTCGTCGGCTCCACCTCGCAGTCCGACTGCGGCAGCCGGCCGAACCAGTCGCCCATGACGCCGCGGGCCTTGGCCATCGCGGCTACCGACGCCGCGACGATCTCGTCACCGTCGGTGTGGTGCAGCGCCGGGTCGTCCCGGAGCGCCGCGAGGATCGTCGGCACGTCGTCGGTGCCGACGACCGCGGGTCCCAGCTCGGCGTACTCCCGCTCCAGGGAGGCCACCTGCTCGAGACCGATCTCGTGGATCTCCTCGGGCGTCAGGTCGGTCGTCGTGTAGAAGCGGGTCAGGGTCGCGTAGGCGTCGTGACCACCCGGGACGTGGAGCAGCCCGACCTGCTCGTCCTCGCGCGCGACCGGCATCACCTCGTCGTGCAGGACGGCCCGGTAGGTCGCCAGCGCCGGACGAACGACGTCGACGACGACGTCCCGCATCCGGTCGAGCAGCGCTGCCCGGTCGACACCCTCCGGCGTGGGCGCGATGGCCAGCAGCCGGTCCTCGGCGACGGGCGAGGTCAGCCACGCGTCGAGCTGCTGGATGGTGTCCGCCGCGGCGAACGCCGCCGGCGTCCGGCCGCCCGCGACGCCCTCCCGGTGCCGCTCGGCGAGATCGGCGAAGTAGGTGCCGATCCCGCGGAGCTTGTCGACCATCGCCTCGGCGACCTCCGGCGTGGGGATCCCCAGCTTCGGCAGGTACATCCCGAGCGACGCCTGGGCGCCGAAGATCGGGTTGGCGCCGTACTCCGCCGAGCGGAGGGCACCCAGCTCAGCCGTCGACGACGCGTCCCAGACGAGCATCTCCCGGGAGAGCCGCTCCTGCTCGTCGAGCCCCTCGACCGCGATCGCCTCGGCCCGGGCAGCGAACCCGCGCGCCTCCGCGACCGCCGCCTCCTCCCCGGCCGCGCTCACGTCGGTGTAGGTGCCCGCGACCGAGTACTCCCCCGCCATGTGCGCCCACACCGGGTTCTGGCGGTAGCGGAACTGCTGGTACTCCTCGGCAAGCTGCGCGATCTCGTCCACGCGCCCATTCCTACCGGACCGCACAACGTTCGCGCCTCCCTCCCCAACCGCGAATCCGGAGATACCTGGATCGAAACGGCACGTTTCGTCAGGTATCTCCGGATTCGACTCAGGAAGGTCCGGATTCGACTCAGGAAGGTCCGGATTCGACGTGTGGCTCAGAGGTCGAAGAGCGAACCGGCCTCGTTGATGTTCGCGTCCGTGCGCGGGGTGTTGGTCTCACCCGAGGACGCGGGCTTCGGCTTCTCCTCGGCCTTCGGCTCCTCCGCAGCAGGCTCCTCCGCAGCAGGCTCCTCCGCAGCAGGCTCCTCCGCGGCAGGCTCCTCCGCAGCAGGCTCCTCCGCAGCAGGCTCCTCCGCAGCAGGCTCCTCCGCGGCAGGCTCCTCCGCAGCAGGCTCCTCCGCAGCAGGCTCCTCGGCTGCAGCCGGGGCAGCGGCCGGGGCCGGCTCGGCGGCGGCGGGGATGTCGAAGAGGCTGCCGCTCAGGTCGGCCTCGGCAGCGGGCTTCGCCGGCGACGCAGTCTTCGCCGGAGCNCTTCGCCGGCGACGCAGTCTTCGCCGGAGCGGCCTTCGCGGGCTCGTCCGCCTTCGCGGGCTCGGCCGGCTTCGCGGCCGCGGGAGCGGCTGCCGCGTCGGCGGCGTCGAACAGCGACCCGCCGGTGTCGAAGAGCGATCCGCTCGACGCGGGAGCAGCCTCCGCGGGCTTTTCCTCCGTCTTCGCGGGCTCTGCCTTCGCAGCCGGGGCGGCCGGAGCCGAGTCGGCGGCGTCGAACAGGGAGCCACCCGACGTAGCAGGCTTGGCCGCCTCCGCCTTCTCCGCGGCAGCGGGAGCCTCGTCGAAGAGCGAGCCACCGGCCGGAGCGGCCTTGGCGGCGGGCGCCTCGTCAGCGTCACCGAACAACGACGAACCGGTCTCCGCCTTCGCGGCCGGGGCCTCGGCGGCCGGCGCGGCCTCCTCGGCCGGCGCGGCCTTCTTGGCGGCCGCGGCCTTCGCACCCTCGCCCGGCTTGAGCTTGGTCGCGACCTCGCCCTTGACCGACGCGAGCAGCATCTGCGCGACGTCGAGGACCTCGACCTCGGCACGGGCCGACCCGTTGTCCTGGGCCTCGGTCAGGCCGTCGGCCAGCATGACGCGGCAGAACGGGCAGCCGACGGCGATCTGGTCGGCACCGGTGGCCACGGCCTCGTTGGTGCGGTTGACGTTGATCCGCTCGCCGATGGTCTCTTCCATCCACATGCGGGCACCACCGGCGCCACAGCAGAAGGACCGCTCGCCCGAGCGCTCCATCTCCTTGACCTCGGCGCCCGGCATGATCTGGAGCAGGTCCCGCGGCGGGGTGTAGACCTGGTTGTGGCGACCCAGGAAGCACGGGTCGTGGTAGGTGATCTTGCGCTGGTGCGCACCTTCGCCGGTCTTGACCGGGGTCAGCTTGCCCTCGCGCACGAGGCGGTTGAGCAGCTGCGTGTGGTGGATGACGTCGAGCTCGATGCCGAGGTCGCGATACTCGTTCTTGAGCGTGTTCATGCAGTGCGGGCACGTCGAGACGACCTGCTTGGCCTTGGCCTCGGTCAGCGTCTCGATGTTCTGCTGGGCCAGGCCCTGGAACACGAACTCGTTGCCCGCACGACGCGCGGAGTCACCGGTGCAGGTCTCGCCGTTGCCGAGGACACCGAAGGAGACCCCGGCCATGTCGAGCAGCTCGGCGACCGCACGGGTCGTCTTCTTGGCGCGGTCCTCGTAGGCGCCGGCGCAGCCGACCCAGAACAGCCAGTCGACCTCGTCGAGCGACTCGATCGTCTCGCCGACGACCTTGACGTCGAAGGGGAGGTCCTTGGCCCAGTCCATGCGGCCCTTGGGCGACATGTTCCACGGGTTGCCGTTGTTCTCCATGCCACGGAACAGGCCGTTGAGCTCGGAGGGGAAGTTCGACTCGACGAGCACCTGGTAGCGGCGCATGTCGGTGATGTGGTCGACGTGCTCGATGTCCACCGGGCACTGGTTGACGCAGGCGCCACAGTTGGTGCAGGACCAGAGGACGTCGGTGTCGATGATGGCGCCGCCCTCGGGGTGCCAGGCCAGACCCTCGGTCTCACCGACGAGCGGGCGCTCGGCCTCGGCGATCACGGCCGGGTCGAGCCCGGCGCGCTTGTCCTCCGGGGCCAGGTTGTACGGCGCCGCCGCGAACGCGTGGTCGCGGAGGTTCATGATGAGCATCTTCGGCGAGAGCGGCTTCTCGGTGTTCCAGGCCGGGCACTGCGACTGGCAGCGTCCACACTCGGTGCAGGACGCGAAGTCGAGCACGCCCTTCCACGAGAAGTCGTTGATGTTGCCGATGCCGAGGGTGGCGTCCTCGTCGAGGTCGTCGACGTCGTCGAGGGTGACCGGCTTGCCGTCGTTCATCATCGGCTTGACCTTGCCGAGGGCGACCGTCTTGCCGTCTTCACGCTCAATGGCGTCGGGCCGCTTGAACATGACGTTGAGCGGCGCCACGAAGATGTGGAGGTGCTTGGAGTGGAGCACGTCGATGAGGAACACGAGCATGATGCCGATGTGGAGCAGCAGGCCGACGTGCTCGACGATCTCGAGGGTGTCGTGGCTCAGGCCGTCGAGCAGGTTGCCGACCGCGTGCGAGGCGAACGCGCCGTCGCCGTAGGGCAGGTTGCCCGCGGCCGCGGCGGCACCGCGGAACAGGAACATCGTCCAGATGACGTTGAAGATCATGAAGAGGACGAGGTACGCGCCACCGAGGTGGGAGCCGGAGAACCGCGACTTGCGGCCCATCTTGGCCGGCTGGTTGCGCATCCGGATGAAGTAGAAGAGCACCAGGCCGACGAGGCACAGGACGCCGATCAGGTCCTGGCCGAAGCCGATGATGTCCCAGTGGCCGACGATCGGGATGGCCCACTCCGCGTTGCGCGACAGCAGGACCCCGTACGCCTCGACGTAGACGGTCCCCAGGATGAGGAACGCGTACATGACGAACGAGTGCGCGACACCCGGGATCGTCCACTTCAGCAGGCGGCGCTGACCGAGCACCTCACGCAGCTGGCTGCCGATCGCGCCGGCGGTCCGCTTGGTGATGTTCTCCATGCGGTCCGGCGCGGGCTGGCCGTGCGAGATCAGGCGGTAGAGGAAGAGCACTCGCTTCGCCGCCAGCGGCAGGATGACCGCGTTGAGGATCAGTCCGATGATGAGCGTCGTCGTCGCGTTCAACGTTGGTCACTCCAATGGTCCGGGGAAATCGGGCTCAGACTACGGAATCCCGCACGTGCGCGTCAGAACCGGGGCTCGGCGCCCAGGTGCTGGATCTTACCGGCAAGTAACCTGTGCTTCGGAGTGAGGATCGCCTCACTCCGGGGCGACGATCAGCGCAGGCGCGGTACGCCGCCGGTCGCCTCGCAGGTCCGCGCCTCGTCCTGGCCGGCGCCACCGAAGCAGCTGTCGGTCTCCGGTCCGCCGATGAGCAGGTCGTCGCCCCCGTCGCCGCGGACCTGGTCGTTGCCGTGCTGACCGTTGACCTGGTCGCCGCCACCACCGCCCTGGACGTCGTCCGCGCCGGGGCCGCCGAACACGCTGTCGAGGCCGCCGCCACCGAGGACGTAGTCGCCCCCGTTGTTGCCGTTGACCAGGTCACGACCGACGCCGCCATAGAGGTGGTCGTCGCCGAAGACGCCCTGGAGGTTGTCGTTGCCGCCGTCGCCGTAGATCCAGTCCGGTCCGTCACCGCCGTGGACCTGGTCGCCGGCCTCGCCGCCGTAGACGTAGTCCTCGCCGCCCTCGGCGCAGACCAGGTCCTGCCCGCCGAGGCCGTAGATGACGTCGTCACCGTCCGTCCCGAGGATCACGTCAGCACCCTCGGTCGCCACCGCGCCGTCGTTCCAGACGATGGTGACGATCTCGCCGTAGCAGGTGGGCGCGCCCCGTTCGGCCGGGCCGGCCTCCGCCGTCGCGGTACCGAGACCACCCGTCAGCACCGCCACGATCGCTGCGCCAGCACTCGCGCGCCGTACCTTCATCGCCGACTCCTCACTCTCCGGTTGCCTGGGACTACGGAGTCTGCACCCGGAGGACCCGTCCCGTCTTGTCGAACACGATGGTGACCATGACCCGCGGGTTCGCGGCGGTCTTGGCGCACACCCCGAAGGTCTGGCCGATCCGGCGGTAGGGCTGGCCGACGCGGCGCATCACCTGGGTGGTGGTGAGGCCGGGCTGGACCAGCTGCTGCACCGTGCTGACGTTCTTGCGCAGACCGGGGTTGCGGCACGAGTCGGCGGCGATGCCGAGCGCCCGCTCCCACATCTGCAGGTAGGCCTCGGTGCCGCGCGCCATGTCGTCGCGGATCGCGGCGCCGTCGCCGGCCCGCTGGGTGTCGGCGACCATCCCGAGGTCCTGCACCCAGTCCGGGTAGAGGCCGTACTGGGCGACGCCGTCCACGTTGATGTCCCAGACCCGCTCGCCGGCCTGCTGCTTGTCCACCTGGACCCCGTTGATGCCGTTGAACGGGTAGGTCACCGGGTTGGGGACGTCGGCACCGCGCGGGTCGCCCTGCGCACCGAGGCCGTTGATGTCGGCGCCGAAGCCGATGCCCCAGTAGTAGCGCGGGTCGGCCCACTCGACGTGCCGGCGCCACTTGTCGACGAACCCGGTGGAGTCGCCGGCGTACGGCGTGATGAACCCGCCGGCCCGGTAGATCCGCGGGTAGGTGTCGGGGGTCGACCACGAGTGGCTGGAGAGGACGCCCGGGTAGTCGAGCTCCTCGATGAGGTCCATCGAGGACTGCCGCGCCTTCACGCTCATGTGGTCCGGGTCGAAGATCATGTGCCGCTCGGCCAGGGCGCGGATGAGGTGCTCGCCGAGGTCGGTGAGTCCGCGCTTGTTGCAGTGCGCCGGGGGCCCGTAGACGGGCAGCTGCGGGAGCTGGATCGCGTCACCGAAGAGGGAGAAGATCGCCCCGAAGATGGCGTCCTGCTCGGGCAGCGTCGGCAGCACGGTCTGCGGGTTGTCGGCGCTCTCGCCGTCCGCCGGCTCGCAGTGCTCCATCTGCCAGAACGACGCCGTCTCGAGGAAGTTCGCCGAGTTCACGAGGACGCCGATCTCGCCGGAGTCGCCGGCGACGCCGGAGAGCGCGTTGTCGAACTTGTTGACCAGCTCCATCTGCCGGACGCCGAGCGCCTCCATCTCGTCGAGGTTGGCGTCGATCTCGGCCTCGTCGCAGGCGGGCTGGTCCTTGCCGAGCACCTCCTTGAACGTGCACCCGAACGGGATGCTGGTCTCGATGCCCATGACCACGGCCAGCTTGCCCGCGTTGATGACCTGGCGCGCCTCGAACGGCGTCTTCACGATCCGGTAGAAGCCCTTGCCGGGACCGCCGAACTGCGCGTCCACGTAGTCCTGGAACTCGTACATGTCGCGGGCCTGCAACCGGATCGAGTCCATGTCGTCGCAGGAGTTCTTCTTCAGCGGATAGAGCTGGCACAGCTTGTTGTTCTCGACGAGGAGGTTGACGAACAGCCGCTGGCCGCCGCGCCAGGCGCGCTCGAGCCAGCGGTAGTAGGTGCCCTCGTGGGTGAGCGAGTGCGGTGCCGGCCAGTCCTTGAAGGTCGGCCATCCGACCGGGTCGTGGGACGTCTCGCCGGACAGGAACGACTCCAGGATCGCACCGTTGCCCTGGGTGAGCGTGTGGTCGGGGCAGTCGACCAGCGCGTACGGCGCGCCGTAGGCGTGCCACGGCCGCCCGCAGTGCACCTTGCCCCCCAGGAACTCGAAGGCCATCCCGTGGGTGTGAGCGTCGACGTAGCCCCGCACCTCCTGGTACGACGTCACCCCGCCGTGCGGGTCGCCCTCGATGTTGATGTCGGCCTCGGGGTAGTCGGCACACTCGCCGGTCGCCACCCGGAGCCGGAAGCCGGAGGACCGTGCCCCGGCGACGAGGTCGGTGCCGGACGCGGTCAGCCGATCGCCGCCGACGGTCTGGAACACGAAACGGCCGGTGCTGCCGCGCAGCACGGTCCAGTCGGCGTCGGGGCTCGGCTCGGCGACGATCTCCACCTGCCCGTCGCTCGCGAGCACACCCGCGGCCGTGTGGAGCAGGTAGCCCCCGAGCCGGGTCGCCTTGAAGTAGAAGGCCGCGGCCTCGCTCGCCGGCACGGCGGCGAGCGCGACCGAGGTGTCGTCGGTCCCCCCGGTCACGGCGTAGGCGCCCGACGGGGCCTGGAGGGTGTAGCAGGCGCCGGCCATCGCGTAGCGGGTCGCAGGCACGTCGGTGCGCGACGGGTAGGCGGAGATCGGGACCAGCCTGGGGTCGGGGAGGGCGCGCTCGCGCTCGACGTACGCCGTCGCGGCAGTCCGCTCCGCGGCGGTGGTGGGGTCGGCGGTCCCCTCCTCGAACCCGGCGCGCGAGATCGCGTTCTTGGTGCGCGGGTCGTCGTGACGGTGAGGTGGCGTGCCCGGCGGGTCGGTGTGGGGCAGGCCGAGCGCGCTCTTGTCGCGCTCGGACGCGGCCGCCAGGTCGACGGCGCCGCTGGCACCCCCGTTGGGCACCGAGAGTGCCGTCGCGACCACTGCCGCGGCCGCCACCAACGACAGTCCGATCCGCACCGACTGCTTGCGCTCCACGCCGACCCCGTCTCTCTCCGCGGCGGTCGTGGTGACCGCCGCCACACTCTCAACGACGCACCAGCCTGGAGGCGACGGTCCGATCAGGTCAAGCGACCCGGAAGTCGTGCCCGCCCGCCGAGACGCCGGCTCCGGGAACGACGAAGGCCGCCCCCCCTCGCGGGGAGCGGCCTCCGTGTCGTTCAGCTCAGCGAGCCCTGACCTCAGGTCAGACGATCGCCTTCTTGACCTGGGCGCGCGCGACGCCGAGGTCGATGACAGCACCGGTGCCGTCGAGCAGCGTGATGCGCAGGGCGATCACCTCGATGCCACCACGGAACAGCGTCTCGACGCCGAACTCGATCTTGGCGAGGCCGGGGATCTCGATCGTCCCGGTGTCGGGGATCTCCTGTGGCTCACCGTTGGCGGTGATGGTGATGAACTTCGTCCCGTTGCTGTTGCGGATCAGCTTGCCTGGACGTCGGATGACGTTGGCGCGAGCCACGATGCCGTCGATGACGAGTGCACCGGCACCGAGGTTGACCGTCGCGATCGAGCCCTCGGCCCACGCGCGGGCCCGGCGACGACCGGCCTGGACACCGAAGACCTTGGCCTGCGCAGCGCCGACGGCGAGCGCCGACGGGATGTCGAGGTCGACCGTCTTGGTCTCCTTGATCTCGCCGTTGGTGCCCTCACAGGGGAGCTCGCGGACGGGGGTCCGGCCGACGGTGACGATGGTGTCGTCGCCGACGTTGAGGACCTTGCCCTTGAGGCCGGCCGCGTAGCCGCTCATGATCGAGTTGACGACCTCGTCGGTCATGCGAGCACGCGAGAGCGCGATCTTGACCTTGGTGTTGGTCGCGAGGATCTCGACGAGCAGGCCCTGCGCGCGGGCGAAGATGAAGCCCGGCTTCTCGGTCACCTTGGTCTCGCCGAGGGTGATCCGGAGCAGGCCCGGGATCTCGATCGGGGTGCCCGGGGTCGGGACCGCGATGACCTGCGGGTCCATGCCCGGAGGCGTCAGCACGATGCCGGCGACCTGGGTGTCGACCTCGGAGTGGAAACCGGTCGCGTTGTGCCACACGCGAGCGGTCGAGGTGACCGCACCGAGGGACAGGCTGCCGAGCGCGGTCTCGACCAGGGTGATGCCCGCCAGGGCGTGGTGCGAGATGGCCGAGACCGTCTTGCCCTTCTTGACGGTGGCGACCTTGGTGTCGAGGGCGTCGATCTCACCGAGGCCCGGGAGGTCCACGCCAGCCACGCCGTTGGACCGGTTGAGGCCGGCCAGCGTGGTGCAGGTGATGTGGGCGAAACCGGTGGCGCCGGAAGCGAGCGGGATCTGGCCGCCCTTGATCGCGGTGCCGTAGCCCATGGCGTGCAGGCCGAAGTTGGTGGGGCGAGGGGCTGCGGCTGCAGCCTTCGCGGGCACCACGGGCGCGGCGTGAGCCGGACCGCCCGGGAGCAGGATCACGCTGGTGACCATGGCCACGAGCGCACCCCGAAGGGCAAGACGTCGCATTGCTGAGGACTCCTTATGACGGAATGTCCCGATCGCTCATTTCGAGCTCGCGACCGGGCGGTGTGAGGATCGTAACGGCTGGTCTAGCCACTCGTGCCTCATATGGATAACGGCGGACTGCGTGTTGAGGAACGGGCAAAAGGGGAGTATGTGGCAGTGTTTCGCAGAAATTTCGCCGCCGGCGCCGCTGCGCTCCTCCTTTTGCTGACCGGATGCATCGAGATCGAGCCCGATCCGGAGCCTGCCGAGGGCGGCTCGGCCGAGACGGCCGTTCCCCCGCCGACCGGTTCGGCGACGCCCCCGGGCTCCCCCGGCAGCGAGACGCCGGAGGACACCGACGTCGCGATCAGCAGTACCCGCGAGGACTCGGTCTATCCCCAGATCGGCGACCCCCTCGTCGACGCGCTCCACTACGACCTGACGCTGGCGTGGACCCCGACGACCGACACGCTCCGGGCGACCGAGCAGCTGACCTTCCGCGCGACCGACACCGCGGATCGCTTCCAGCTCGACTTCGACGACGTCCTCACCATCGACGCACTCACCGTCGACGGCGCGGAGGCGACCTACGAACGCACCGACAAGGACCTCGTGGTCCAGCACCCGGTCGAGGCCGACGGCGAGTACGTCGTCGAGCTGACCTACTCGGGTACGCCGGAGCCGTACGAGGCCCCGACCGAGCGCTCCGACTTCGAGCTGGGCGTCGGCTGGCACGTCACGCCCGAGCACGAGGTGTGGACGATCCAGGAGCCCTACGGTGCCTTCACCTGGTTCGCCGCGAACGACCAGCCGGCCGACAAGGCCCTGTACGACTTCACGCTCACCGTCCCGGAGCCGTGGACGGGGATCGCCAACGGCGAGCTGACGAGCGACGTGGCCGCCGACGGTCTCCGCACCACGACGTGGCACCTGGCCGAGCCCGCGGCGTCGTACCTGGTCACGGTGGCGTTCGCCGACTACACCGCGACCGAGCTGACCTCCGCGCGCGGCGTGCCGATCACCATCTGGGGACCGACCGACGACCCGGACGCGATCGGTGAGACCGAGTACGCCGGCGAGGCCATGGACTGGCTCGAGCAGTACCTCGGGCCCTACCCGTTCGACACCTTCGGGATCCTCATCTACGACGGCACGAGCGGCATGGAGACCCAGACCATGGTGACCCTCGGTGCGACGGACTACGCCACCTCCCGCAATGTCGTCGTGCACGAGCTCGCGCACCACTGGTACGGCGACACGGTGACACCCTCCGACTGGAGCGACGTCTGGATGAACGAAGGCATGGCGATGTACCTCCAGGGCATGTGGGAGGCCGAGGACGAGGGCATCACCATCGACGACAAGATGGACCAGTGGGCTTCCTTCGAGGTCCAGGAGCGCGCCTACGCCGGACCGCCCGCCGACTACGACCCGACCAACTTCGGGGCCGGCAACATCTACTACGGCCCGGCGCTCATGTGGCACGAGCTGCGCCAGCAGATCGGCGACGACGCGTTCTTCTCCATGATCCGGAGCTGGCCGGCCGACCAGGAGAACGGCAACGCCGACCGCGAGGAGTACCTCGCGTGGATCGAGGCGACGACCGGTGAGGAGCTCTCGGCGTTCTTCGACGCCTGGCTGCTCGGCACCACGACGCCGCCCCGGGACTAGGCCACGGACGACTAGCCCGTTCGAGCCAGTGACGCGGAGGTAGAACACGTTCTACAATCCGCGGATGCGCGTGCTCCCCGCTGCGCGCGTGGTCGCTGCTGTCGCCGGCCTCGCGTTGCTCTCCGGTCCGATCACCCCTGCGTCAGCGGACGACCCGGCCCCGCCGGCACTGCCGGGCCTGCCGCCGATCCCGGCGGTGCCCCTGCTGCCGATCCCCTCGCTGCCCACGGACCTGCTGGTCCCGCAGTTCGAGGGCGCCGCGGTCACCCCCCGACCGCTCGCGTCGCCGACCGTGCCGCAGCACCCGTACCTGGCGCCCAACGGCACCAGCAGCATGCACAACGATGCCTACAGCACCGACGCGTACGCCGTCAGCGGACCGCTCGGCCGGAACCTGAAGGTGACCTCGCGCAGCTACGGCGTGCGTGAGTGCGCGACCATCGCGTTCGACTCCGAGCACCGGATCGTCGGGCTGTGCGGCGGTCTCGAGGGCTTCACGATGATGGTCATCGACCCGGTGACCCTCGACGTCGTCGACGAGCTCCAGGTGTCCCAGCGCGAGCTCACCAGTGGCGCCAACCCGCTGACCGACATCTGCGGCGGCACCTACTTCTTCCTCGACCCGAACGACCACGCGTTCGCCACCACCGTCGACCTGAAGATCGCCGAGATCTCAGTGGCTCCCGACGGCACGCTCACCCGGGAGCGCGACTGGTCGATGGCGTCGTACCTCGCGGAGGGCGACTGCCTGGTCGCGACCGGTGTCGACTGGAAGGGCCGGG
Organism: Nocardioides stalactiti; assembly: GCF_014180715.1. Taxonomy (GTDB): domain Bacteria; phylum Actinomycetota; class Actinomycetes; order Propionibacteriales; family Nocardioidaceae; genus Nocardioides; species Nocardioides stalactiti. The sequence continues at coordinate 15,863 of NZ_JACEFC010000095.1, forward strand.
TCTGGTGGTTCAGCCAGCAGGGCAAGGTCGGCACCCTCGACCGCGCGACCGGGGCGGTCAAGGTGACCTCGCTCCCGGCCGGGGAGGGCATCTTCAACTCGATCTCCGTGGACGAGACCGGTGGCGTCTACCCGATCACCACCCACGCGACCTACCGGCTCGACGCGACCGCAGCCGGCCAGCCGCAGGTCACCTGGCGGATTCCCTACGACCGCGGCACGCAGCTCAAGCCGGGCACCCTCTCGCAGGGCTCGGGAACCTCGCCCACCCTCATCGGCCGCCGCTGGATCGCGATCGCCGACAACGCCGAGCCGCGGACCAACGTGATCGTCTACGACCGGCGCAAGCAGGTCGTGAACCGGCACCACTGCACGGTGCCGGTGCTCGCCGACGGCGCCAGCGCGACCGAGAACAGCCTCGTCGCGGCCGGCAACTCTCTCATCATCGAGAACAACTACGGCTACGACGGCGTCCAGGCGACCCTGCTCGGCCGGTCGACGACGCCGGGCCTGGCCCGCGTCCTCATCCAGGCCAACGGTTGCCGCGTCGCGTGGACCAACAACCAGGTGATCGCGCCGACGTCGGTGGCGAAGGCGTCGCTCGGCAACGGCCTCGTCTACGCCTACACCAAGCCGGTCCGCAAGGACCTCATCGACGCCTGGTACGTCACGGCGATCGACATCAGGACCGGCAAGGTCGCGTGGAGCCGGCTCACCGGCACGGGCATCCAGTGGAACAACCACTACGCCGCGATCTACCTCGGCCCCGACGGGACGCTGTACGTCGCGACGGTCGCCGGGCTGGTGCGGGTCTCCGACGGGTAGCCCGCGACAGCAGAGGTCGTCCTGGCCCTTACTGGCTCGGCGGGGTGATGTCGAGGTCGAGGGTCTCGAACGCGCAGCCGATGCTGATCGTGATGAGGTCGGTGAAGAGCTCGGCGTTGACTGCCGGGTTGGTGTCGCCGATGAACTGAAGGTCCTCGTCGAGCACACCTTGCTCCTGGAGCTCGACGACGCCCTTGTCCATGACCAGCTCGCGGGCGATGCACCGAGCATCGACGCCGGTGAAGCTGGGGTCGGCCGCGAGGCCGGCAGCGATGCTGTCGGCAGCGCGGCGCTCGTCGGGCGTGGGCCCGTCGGCGTCGGGC
>NZ_JACEFC010000096.1 GCF_014180715.1 Nocardioides stalactiti
CGTCGAACGTCCGCACCGGCGACGGTCGCCGTGGTCCCCGCGGCGGGCGCCGATGCCGCGGCACTCGCTGCCGCGCTGGGCGCAGCGACCCCGCTCTGGGCGATCGGCCCCGACCTGGTGGACCGGGAGCTCGGCCGCGGCGCGGCGCGGTCTCCCGCGGGCTCGGAGCACGAGCGGGCCCTCGCGGACTACTTCGACACCGCCGAGGTCGAGCACCCGCTGATCCTGCTGCTCGCCGACGGCGATGCGGAGTCGGCGTGGACCGAACGGGCAGTCCGCCGGGCGGACCGGGTGCTCGTCGTCGCTCCTGGTGGGATGCGTCCCGACCGGCAGTCCCGGGCGCTGCTGTCCCACGTCGCCGCGATCGCGCCCGAGGTCCCGCGCGAGCTGGTGCTCGTCCACCGCGGCGGCCGGCCGCCGGGAGGGTTGACGGCGCTGTGGCGGGACGCGGGGGACCTCACCCGCCAGTCGCACGTCGTCGCGGACGCCGACGAGGACTGGCGCCGGCTCGCCCGTCACCTCACGGGGAAGGCGACCGGGCTGGTGCTCGGCGGCGGTGGCGCCCGTGGCTTCGCCCACATCGGGGTGCTCCGCGCACTGACCGAGGCCGGCATCGAGATCGACCGGGTGGGCGGCAGCAGCATGGGCGCTCTCGTCGGCGGGCTGTGGTCGACCGGGCTCACGGCGGCGGAGATCGTCGAGGCCAACCGGGAGATCTGGCACGAGATCCGTCCGCTCAAGGGCTTCACGCTCCCGTTCGTCGCCCTCCACGGGTCCCGCCGCAGCCGGTTGGCGATGGCGGGCGCGTTCGGGACCGCGCGGATCGAGGACCAGGCACGCGAGTTCTTCTGCACCTCGACCAACCTGACCCGCAACCGCAGCATGATCCACACGAGCGGGCCGTTGGCGCGGTACGTGCTGGCGAGCGTGTCCATCCCGGGCATCGTCGCTCCGGTCATCGACCGCGGCGAGCTGCTGGTCGACGGGGGAGTGCTCGACAACCTGCCGGTGGACCCGATGAGCCGCACCGGCACCGGCTCCGTCATCGCGAGCGACGTGTCGCCGCCCCGGACCTTCTCCGTCGGGATGCACTGGGAGCAGGCCCCCGGCATCGTCGACGTGGTCCGGCACAAGTTGCGCCAGTCGGCCGGCACGGCGTTCCCGAGCATCGTCCGGATCCTCGAGCGCACCGCGACGCTGGCCAGCGACCGCGCTGCCTCGACGCAACGGTTGCGCAGCGACGTGCGTTTCATCGCGCCTCCGGTCGCCCAGTACGACACCCTCGACATGCGACACCTGGACGAGATCGTCGAGGTCGGCTACCGGTCGGCCGTCGACGCGATCTCCCGATGGACGGAGGAAGAGTCCCCATGACCCGAGCCGAGGACACGGCGCCGCCCGCGCGCCCCGTGAGAGTCGTCTGCCTGGGGGGCGGCTGGACGGCGATCTACCTGGCGCGTTCGCTGAAGAAGGCCATCAACCGGGGCGACGTCGAGCTCACCATCGTCAGCCGCGACAACTTCCACACCTTCCACGGCTTCATCGCCGAGATGCTGACCGGCAAGGTGTCACCGACCAACATCACCAGCCCGGCGCGACGGCTGTTCCCGCCAGCGCGGTTCCACAACGCAGAGATCAAGTCGGTCGACGTCGCGCAGCGGACGGTGACGACCTCGCGGCTGCTCGACGGCAAGGAGACCGTGCTGGAGTACGACGACCTCGTGGTCGCCCTCGGCTCCATCGACGACCTGGCCCGCTATCCCGGGATCGCCCAGCACGCGTTCCAGCTCAAGACGTTCGCCGACAACTTCAAGGTCCGCAACCACCTGCTGGCGATGCTCGAGATGGCGGAGATCGAGACCGACCCGGTCGAGCGTCAGCGGCTGCTGACGTTCATCGTGGTCGGCGGCGGCTTCGGCGGCGTCGAGGTCGCCACCGAGCTCATGGACTACTTCCGCCGGTTGGCCCGCAAGGAGTACCCCGGGATCGACGACAGCGAGATCCGGGTGCTGCTGGTGCACTCGGGCGACCGGATCCTGCCCGAGCTCGCCACCCGGCAGCCGAAGCTCATCGGCTACGCCGAGCGCACCATCGCCAAGGGTGGGGTCGAGGTGCTCACCGGCACCCGGATCACCGCCGCGACCAGGGACGAGGCGATCCTGTCCGACGGGACCGTCGTCCCGACCAGGTCGATCATCAGCTCCTCCGGCACCGCCCTCTCGCCGTTGGTCGACCTGATGCCCTACGAGCGCGACGAGCGCGGTCGGATCATCACCGACGAGAACGTCCAGGTGCTCGGCACCGACAACGTCTGGGCGGCCGGCGACTGCGCCGCGGTCCCGCACCCCCAGGGCGGGACCTGCCCGGCGGTCGCCATCTACGGGATGTACGGCGGTCGCCAGATCGGCCGCAACATCCAGCGCCGGATGGCGGGCAAGCCGCTGAAGAAGTTCACGTTCGCGGGGCTCGGCGACGCCTGCTCGCTGGGGCGTCGGAAGGCCGTGTCCCACCTCAAGGGGATGCGGTTCTACGGCCTGCCGGCCTGGATCCTCTGGCGCACGTTCTTCTGGTGGTTCGTCCCGACCTGGGAGCGCAAGGCCGACATCGCCTTCGACTGGATGATGGCGCCGATCTTCGGTCGCGACATCGTCGGCGTCCGGGTCGCGCCGCCGTTCGGGCTGCGGCGGGAGCACTACGAGCAGGGCCAGGCGGTCGTCCGCCAGGGTGAGGTCGGGCAGCAGATCTACGTGATCGCCAGCGGCACGGCCGACATCCTCCGCGAGACGCCTGAGGGCGAGGTGGTGGTCACGACCCTGGGGGCCGGTGACCACTTCGGCGAGAAGGCCGTGTTCGAGCAGACCCGGCGCACGGCGACGGTCCGTGCGACGTCGCCCCTGGAGGTCCTCTCGCTCGGCCAGTCGGAGGCGCGGGCGCTCGCCGAGACCATCGAGACGTTCGGTGCCGCGGTCCGCGAGCTCCCGAACGAGCCGGAGGTCAACCCTGCGCCACTCGGAACCTGATCCGGGTCGCGCCGACCACCAGCTCGTCGCCGTCCCCGAGCGGGACGGGGGTGGAGACCCGGATCTCGTTGACCTTGGTGCCGTGCGTCGACTGGAGGTCGGTGAGCACGAAACCGGCCGGGGTGCCGGTGATCGCGCAGTGGTGGCGGCTGACGAGCTCGTCACCCAGCACCAGGTCGTTGTCGGGCATCCGTCCGATCCGCAGACCGTTCTCGTCGACCTTGATCGTCCGGCCGTCGGTCATCACCAGCTCGGCGGTCGAGACGGCCGCGGGTCGGTAGAGGGTCCGCGCGACGACCGCGGCGGCCGCGCCCGAGGTGCCGAGCGACTTGATCCGCGGGAACGACGTCAGCATGCCCTCGGCGTGGATCTGGAAGAGGCGCTCGTCCTCAGCGAGGTCCTTGATCGGGTGCGCACCGAGGTCGGTGATCTCCAGGCCCTCGGGACGGGTGTCGAAGTCGGAGACGACCGCCTGGGACGCGACGATCTGGCCACCGCTCGCGGTGCCCATGATCCGTGCCGCGCGGTGCACGTCGTAGCCGACGAAGCTGCCGTCGTACGACGCCACCATGCCGACGTGGAGACCCGTCCGTGATCGGATCGGACGGTCGCCGGGCCAGGTGACCTCGCCGAGCTCGCGCTGCGCCTGGATGGCGGCGTCGACGGCGTCGCGGACCGACCCGAAGACGACGAAGAACCCGTCGCCGGCCGTGTCGACCTCGTGGCCCTGATGAGCAGCCCAGGCGCGCCGGCAGGTCTCGCGGTGCAGGCGCAGCACTTCCTTCCAGCCCTGGCCCAGCCGGTTGGCGTGCAACGTCGAGCCCTCGATGTCGGAGAACAACATCGCGAGGCGCCGCTGGGAGAGCTCGCTCACGGTCGACATCCTAGAGTTCGCCTCATGGACAAGGTGGTAGCCAGTGCAGCCGACGCGGTTGCGGACATTCCCGACGGCGCGACGGTGTCGGTGGGCGGCTTCGGGTTGTGCGGGATCCCGTCGGTCCTGATCGAGGCTCTCCTGGAGCAGGGCGCTCGAGACCTGGAGGCGGTCTCGAACAACTGCGGTGTCGATGAGTGGGGGCTGGGGCGGCTGCTGTTCGCCCGTCGGCTGCGCCGGATGGTGTCCTCCTACGTCGGGGAGAACAAGGAGTTCGCCCGGCAGTACCTCTCCGGTGAGCTCGAGGTGGAGCTGACCCCGCAGGGCACCCTGGCCGAGCGGATGCGCGCCGGCGGGTCAGGGATCCCGGCGTTCTTTACCGCCACCGGCGTCGGGACCCAGGTCGCGGACGGTGGCCTCCCGTGGCGGTACGACGCCGCTGGGACGGTCGTGGTCGCCTCGCCCCCCAAGGAAGTCAGGTCCTTCGGCGGACGCGACTACGTCCTCGAGGAGGCGATCGTCGCGGACTTCGGGATCGTGCGGGCCTGGAGGGGCGACCGGCACGGCAACCTCGTCTACCGGGACTCCGCACGCAACTTCAACCCGTTGGCCGCCATGTGCGGTCGGATCACGATCGCGGAGGTCGAGGAGCTGGTGGAGCCGGGCGAGCTGGACCCGAACAACATCCACACGCCGGGGGTGTTCGTGCATCGCGTGCTCGCCCTGACACCAGAGCAGGCCGCTGACAAGCGCATCGAGAAGAGGACGGTGACCCCGTGAGCTGGACTCGCGAGCAGATGGCGGCGCGGGCGGCTTCCGAGCTCGTCGACGGTTCCTACGTGAATCTCGGGATCGGCCTCCCGACGCTGGTCCCCAACTACGTCCCCGAGGGGGTGGAGCTGATCCTCCAGTCCGAGAACGGCATCCTCGGTGTCGGTCCCTACCCGACCGAGGACAAGGTGCACCCGGACCTCATCAACGCGGGCAAGGAGACGGTCACGGTCAACCGTGGCGCGTCGTTCTTCGACTCCGCGACCTCCTTCGGCATGATCCGGGGCGGCAAGATCGACGCGGCGATCCTGGGTGCGATGCAGGTGTCGGTCACCGGTGACATCGCGAACTGGATGATCCCCGGCAAGATGGTCAAGGGCATGGGCGGCGCGATGGACCTGGTCCACGGCGCGAAGCGGGTCATCGTGCTGATGGAGCACACGGCACCCGACGGTGGTTTCAAGATCGTCAACGAGTGCTCGCTGCCCTACACGGGCCTGCGGGTGGTGCAGCGGATCATCACCGACCTCGGCGTGATCGACATCGAGCCCGACGGGCTGCACCTGGTCGAGCTGGCCCCCGGCGTCACCGGGGACGAGATACGGGCGAAGACCGAGCCGCCTTTGATGAACCGACAATGACCACAGCGCTCCTCCTGCTCGCGCTCGCGATCGTGCTCGTCCTCGCCTGCGGCATGTTCGTCGCGGCCGAGTTCGCGTTCGTCACCGTCGACCGCAGCCAGGTCGACAAGGCCGCCGCCGAGGGCGACGCGACTGCGGTCGGCGTGCAGCGCGCGCTGCGGTCGCTGTCGACCCAGCTCTCGGGGGCACAGGTCGGGATCACGGCGACCAACCTGGGCATCGGCTTCCTCGCCGAGCCGGCGATCTCCGAGCTGCTGCGGCCACCGCTGGAGTCCGCAGGGGTCTCCGAGGGAGCGGTCGGCCCGGTGGCGCTGACGACCGCCCTCGTGCTCAGCACCGTGTTCACCATGCTCATCGGCGAGCTCGTGCCCAAGAACGTCGCCCTGGCGCTGCCGCTCGCGACCGCACGGGCGACGCAGGGGCCGATGCGGTCCTTCACCACCGCCATCCGGGGGCCGATCCGCGTCCTCAACGGGGCGGCCAACGCGATCGTCCGGTGGTTCGGCATCGAACCGCAGGAGGAGCTGCGCTCCGCCCGCAGCTCGACCGAGCTCGCCTCGCTCATCCAACGCAGCGCCGACGTCGGGACGCTCGACGCCGACACCGCGGAGCTGATGGAGAAGTCGGTCGAGTTCGGCACCCGCACCGCCGGGGAGATCATGACCCCGCGGGTGCGCACCCGGTCGCTGGAGGAGAACGACCGCGCGAGCGCGATCATCGACCTGGCCCGCGAGACCGGTCACTCCCGGTTCCCGGTCCTCGACGAGCACGACGCGGTCATCGGCACCGTGCACGTGAAGAACGCGGTCGCGCTGCCGGTCCCCGAACGGGCGACCACGCGGGTCAAGCACCTGATGGCCAAGCCGATCGTGGTCCCGGACAGCCTGCGGCTCGACCCGCTGATGGCACTGCTGCGACGCGACGGCTTCCAGCTGGCCGTCGTCCTCGACGAGTACGGCGGTCATGCCGGCATCGTGACCCTCGAGGACGTGGTCGAGGAGATCGTCGGCGACATCGCCGACGAGCACGACCGGCTGGGCAGCCGGGGCCGGCTGCGCCGCGACGGGACCTGGTCGGTCTCCGGGCTGCTCCGACCCGACGAGGTGGAGGACCTGACCGGCTTCCAGCTCCCCGAGAGCGAGGACTACGACACCATCGCCGGCTTGTTCCTCAAGGCCGTCGGGCGGATCCCCGTGCCGGGCGAGCAGGTCGTCGTACCCCTCGTGGAGCAGCGCGAGGACGAGGACGACCCCCTGCGCCAGGCGGTGCTGACCGTCGAGCACATGGACGGGCTGCGGATCGACCGGCTCGCGCTGCGCGTCGAGGTGGTGGTCGTCGATGAGTGAGGTCGCCGCCCTCGTGCTGACCGTCGTGCTGCTCGCCGGCAACGCGTTCTTCGTCGGGACCGAGTTCGCGCTCATCGCGGCCCGCCGCAGCCAGATCGAGCCCCGCGCCCAGGCCGGCTCACGGCTGGCCCGGATCACGCTGCGGGCCTTCGGCCAGATGCCGCACATGATCGCAGGCATCCAGCTCGGCGTGACGGTCTGCTCGCTGCTGCTCGGCGCGATCTCCGAGCCGGCGATCTCCCACCTGATCGAGCCGATCTTCGAGGCGGCGCACCTCCCGCACGAGCTGCTCCACCCCGTGGGGTTCGCCGTCGCGCTCAGCATCGTCGGGTTCCTGCACGTCGTGCTCGGGGAGATGGTTCCCAAGAACGTCGCGCTCGCGGGACCCGACCGCGCCGTCCTCCTCCTCGCGCCGCCGATGCTGGCGCTGGTCACCCTGCTGCGGCCGGCGATCGTGGCGCTGGACCTGATGGCCAGGGTGATCCTGCGACTGCTGCGCGTCCAGCCCAAGGACGAGATCGGCTCCAGCTTCACCCGTGAGGAGGTAGCGGCGCTCGTGGAGGAGTCGCGTGGCGAGGGCCTCATCGCCGAGGACGAGTACGACCGCCTCGCGGGCGCCCTCGGCTTCACCGAGAAGACGGTCGCCGGGGTGATGATGCCGCCAGCGTCGCTCACCACCGTCCGGCGTGGCTCGACCGGTGCCGACGTCGAGGCGGTCTGCGCCGCGACGGGCTACAGCCGGTTCCCCGTGGTCGACGGCCCCGACGGTCCGGACGGGGCACCTGAGCTGGTGGGCTACCTGCACATCAAGGACGTGCTCGAGCCCGACGAGAGCCGCCGGCTCCGGCCGATCGCCGACCGTTGGGTGCGCCCGTTCGCGACGGTGGGGGAGGACGCCCTGCTCCATGACGTCCTCGAGCACCTCCAACGACGTGGCGCCCACATGGCGCGGGTGGTCGCTGCGGACGGCAGCACCTTGGGGGTCGCGGCCCTCGAGGACGTCATCGAGGAGCTCGTCGGCGAGATCCGCGACGCGGCCCATTCCGACGATGTCGGGTGACCCCTGACTAGGGTGTCCAACGTGGCAGGGGCGACGACGCGTGACGACGGTGAGTCGACCGCTGTTTTCACCATCCCCAACGTGCTGAGCGCTCTGCGGCTCGCTGGCGTGCCGCTCTTCCTCTGGCTGGTGCTCGGCCCCGAGGAAGACGCGTGGGCGCTGGTCGTGCTCATGGTCTCCGGGGTGACGGACTTCCTCGACGGCTGGCTGGCACGCAAGCTCAACCAGCAGTCGGCCCTGGGCCAGATCCTCGACCCGGTCGCCGACCGGCTCTACATCCTGGCGGTCGTGGTCGGGCTCGCCCTGCGCGAGGTGATCCCGTGGTGGCTGGCGGTGTCGTTGCCGTTGCGCGACCTGCTGTTGTGGGGTCTGGTGCCGCTGCTGCGGACCCGGGGCTACAGCGCGCTGCCGGTGCACTTCCTCGGCAAGGCGGCGACGTTCAACCTGCTCTACGCCTTCCCGCTGCTCCTGCTCGGTGACGGCACCGGGGCCGTCGCGACCCTCGCCCAGATGTTCGGGTGGGCCCTCGCCCTGTGGGGGATCGGTCTCTACTGGTGGGCGGGCGTCCTCTACGCCTGGCAGGTGCGCAAGCTGATGGCGACGACCGAACGCCGTCCGGCGCGGTCTGCGGGGACCTGATGACCGACCAGCCCGACAGCCGGGACGATGCCGCCGAACGGATGCGCACGCCGCTGCTGGCTCTGATCACCGCCGAGGCACTGGAGCGGGACTACCAGATGGTCGCCCGCCGACGGATCGCCAGTGGTACGCCGCGTCCGCTCGGGCGGTCCCGCTGGTCCGGCCGGATCGGCGTGGTGAGCGTGGTCGCCGTCTTCGGCGCCCTGGTGACGGTGGCCGGTGCCCAGGCGTCGCGCGACGCCGACATCGACACCGCGAGCCGCGAGACCCTCATCGACCGGATCGAGACCGGCCGCGCACTCGTCCAGGCCCAGCAGGGGCAGATCTCCGACCTGCGTGAGGAGATCGCCGAGGGAGACGAGGGGCTGCGCCGCCTCGGCTCGGCCGTGAGCGACGCGGAGGGGCGCGCCGACCAGCTCGGCGGCGTCACCGGCTTCACCCCGGTGACGGGGGAGGGGATCGACATCCGGCTCGACAACGCGCCGTACGCCGACCCCGACACCGAGCACATCCGGGACTCCGACCTGGCCCTGCTCGTCAACGCGCTCTGGACCGCGGGCGCCGAGGCGGTCGCGATCAACAACCAGCGGCTGTCGCTGCGGTCGCCGATCCGCAACTCCGGGAGGGCGATCGAGGTCAACAGCATCGGCATCGCCCCGCCGTACCTGGTCGAGGTGGTCGGCAACAAGGACACGCTGTCGGCCAACCTGCTCGAGACGAGCAGCGGTGCGGCGTTCTCGGTGCTGGCCGCCGACTACGGCTGGAGCTACGAAGTGGACAATGTGGACGAGCTCCGCCTGCCTGCTGCGCCGCCGCGGCTGCGCAACCTAAGGTCTGCCACGGAGATCACGGAGAGCGGACCCGTGCCGGACGAAGGAGGCGAGTAGCCAGTGATCGCAGTTCTCGGCCTGCTCGCCGGTGTGCTCCTCGGGTTCGTCTTCCAGCCCGACGTCCCGATCGGCCTGGAGCCCTACCTGCCCATCGCGGTCGTGGCCGCGCTCGACGCGGTGTTCGGCGCGCTGCGCGCGTATCTGGACGGCATCTTCGACGACAAGGTCTTCGTCGTCTCGTTCATCAGCAACGTCGTCATCGCCTCGGGGATCGTCTACCTCGGCGACCGGCTCGGCGTCGGCGGCCAGCTCTCGACGGGCGTGATCGTCGTCCTCGGGATCCGGATCTTCACCAACGTGGCCGCCATCCGGAGGCACGTCTTCCATGCCTGACGACCAGGACGCGGGCACGAACCTGCCGAAGGACCTGCCGAAGGGCCCGCCGAAGGAGCCGCAGGACGGGCCGCGGCAGCGGATCGTCGCGGGTCTCGCGCGGCCGTCCCGACGCCAGGTGGTGGTGGGCGTGCTGCTCGCCGTCCTCGGCTTCGCCGGCGTCACCCAGGTCCGAGCCAACGAGACCGACGACACCTACGCGGGCCAGCGCGAGCAGGAGCTCATCGACATCCTCTCGGCGCTCGCCGGCACCCGCCAGCGCTCCGAGGAGGAGATCGCCGAGCTCGAGGAGGTCCGCGACGAGCTCCAGGACGACACCAGTGCACGCCGGGCGGCCCTCGAGCAGGCCCAGGAGGACGTCGACGAGCTCAACGTCCTCGCCGGGCTGGTGCCGGTGACCGGCCCGGGTATCCGGATCACCATCGTCGAGGAGACCGGGCGGGTCTCGCTCTCCTCGATGCTCGACACGATCGAGGAGCTGCGCACCGCCCAGGCGGAGGCGATGCAGCTCAACGGCACCGTGCGGATCGTCGCTCAGACGTCCTTCGAGGAGACCGAGGGCGGGTTCCTCGTCGACGGCGAGCTCGTCGAGGCGCCGTACGTCCTCGACGTCATCGGTGACCCGTCGCTGCTCGCGTCGTCGCTGGAGTTCCTGCTCGGTCCCCGACAGCAGCTCCAGGAGGACGGCGCGGACCTCGACGTCGACGAGCTGAGCTCGATCGACATCGAGACGGTGGTCGAGCTGGAGGAACCTGACTTCTCCGCGCCCGACCCTGGTGAGTAGCCTTCGCCCCATGACGCCTGAGGACCTCAAGTACACCGTCGAGCACGAGTGGCTCCGCACGCCCGGTGAGCAGCCCGGATCGGTGCGTGTCGGCATCACCGACTTCGCCCAGGACGCCCTCGGCGACATCGTCTACGTGTCCCTCCCCGACGTCGGCGCGACCCTCACGGCCGGCAGCGCCTGCGGCGAGCTCGAGTCCACCAAGTCGGTCAGCGACGTCTACGCGCCGGTCACCGGCGAGGTCGTCGCGCGCAACGACGCGCTGGACGCGACCCCCGAGCTGGTCAACAGCGACCCCTACGGTGAGGGCTGGCTCTTCGAGATCGTGCCCGGCGACGCGGGCGAGGTCGACCAGCTCCTCGACGCGGCGGGTTACGAGGCCCAGATCGCTGGCTGAGCGTGTAGGTTCGGACCTGCGACCTCAACCTCACCCTGACCCTCATCTTGAGGGACCGCTCGAGGAGAACTGATGCCTTTCTGCACCGCTTGCGGTCGACAGAACCCGGACGACGCCCGGTTCTGCTCCCAGTGCGGCACCCGCCTGGTCACGCCGGAGCCGACGATCGATCCGAGTGACGCCACGGCCACGATCACCTTCGTCGGCGGCGACAAGGTCGAGACCTCCGACCGCCAGCTGAGCGCGATCGACGCCGCGGCGGTCGACGCCCTCCCGGTCGGCTCGGCGCTGCTGGTCGTCCAGGAGGGCCCNGGGTGCCGGCAGCCGCTTCCTCCTCGACCAGGAGGTCGTCAATGCCGGCCGCCACCCCGAGAGCGAGATCTTCCTCGACGACGTGACGGTCTCGCGCCGGCACGCGGTCTTCAACCGGACCGGCGAGGCCTACACCGTGAGCGACGTCGGCAGCCTCAACGGCACCTATGTCAACCGCGACCGCATCGAGACCGTGGCGCTCAAGGACAGCGACGAGGTCCAGATCGGGAAGTACCGCCTGGTGTTCTTCGCAGGGCACGAGGACGTCTGATCCTCGTGGGAGTCCAGTCCGCCGAGCGCCACGAGGCGCTGCTCAACATCGGCCAGGTCCTCGACCTGCTGCGCCCCGACTTCCCTGACATCACGATCCCGAAGATCCGGTTCTGGGAGGCGGAGGGGCTGATCAAGCCCCAGCGCACGCCGGCGGGCTACCGGAAGTTCTCCGAGCACGACGTCGACCGGTTGCGCTACGTCCTGACGATGAAGCGCGACCACTACCTGCCGCTCAACGTGATCCGCGAGCACCTCGACGCGATGGACCGCGGGCTGGAGCCGCCGCAGATCGACGCGGTGGTGCCGACGGTCCCCAAGGTCGTGCTCGCCGACGACGGTCTCCCGTCCGCGGAGTCCTTCCGGCGTACCGACAACTTCCGCCTGTCCCGCAAGGAGCTGATCAAGATCGCTGAGATCGGCGAGGACGTCCTGGCGCAGCTCGAGGACTTCGGCCTCATCAGCGCCCTCCCGACCGGGCACTACGACACCGACGCCCTGGTGATCGCACAGGCAGCGAAGGAGCTCGCCGAGTTCGGGCTCGAGCCGCGCCACCTGCGCGCCTTCAAGACCGCCGCCGACCGCGAGGTCGGACTCGTCGAGCAGGTCGTCGCCCCGGTGCGGAGGAGCCGCGACGCGGCCGCGTCGGCGCGTGCCGAGGAGGCGATGAGCGAGATCGCCGCCCTGTCGCTGCGCCTTCACGCGACCCTGGTGAAGGCCGGCCTGCGCCGACTGTGACCGGTCGGTGACCGGCGTCAGCCCGGGTCCGCACGGACTGGGGCGGACCGCTCCGAGCCCAACCGGCGCGGAGTAGTCTGGTCGCATGCGCGAGGTCGACGTCATGGGTGTGCGGGTGGAGATGCCGTCCAACCAACCGATCGTGCTGCTGCGGGAGGTGTCGGGAGACCGCTATCTGCCGATCTGGATCGGTGCCGTCGAGGCCACCGCGATCGCCTTCGCCCAGCAGGGTGTCGTCCCGCCGCGGCCGCTCACGCACGACCTCATGAAGGACATCCTCGCCGCGACGGGGAGCGAGCTGACCCAGGTGCGGATCACCGACGTCAAGGACGGCGTCTTCTACGCGACGCTCGTCTTCGGCTCGGGGGCCGAGGTCTCTGCACGCCCGTCGGACTCGATCGCGCTCGCGCTGCGCACGGGCACGTCGATCTTCTGCTCCGAGGACGTCCTCGACGAGGCCGGCCTGGCTGTTCCCGCCGAGCAGGAGGACGAGGTCGAGCGGTTCCGTGAGTTCCTCGACCACGTCTCTCCGGAGGACTTCGAGGCGCACTAGTGCCCTTCCTGCGCCCCGGAAGGGACCCAAACCCTCAACTAAAGGGTGAGAGTTGCGACACGCCGGGTGAGGGTCTTTGACCATGCCACGCACAGCGCCGTACCTTGAGGTGTCGGCATCTTCCCCCCGCCGACCGGACCACGACCGGAGGACCGCGTGAACGAGCACCAGCCCGACGCTGGCAGCCAGGCTGCCGACGTCGCTGCCGTTGTCGCAGAGGAGCAGGGTCTGCTCTTCACCGACGACGTGTCGCCGCTCCCGAGCGACCTCGGCTACCGCGGTCCGACCGCCTGCAACGCAGCGGGGATCACCTACCGCCAGCTCGACTACTGGGCCCGCACCGGCCTGATCGAGCCCAGCGTGCGCGGCGCCTCCGGCAGCGGCACCCAGCGGCTCTACAGCTTCCGCGACATCCTGATCCTCAAGGTCATCAAGCGACTGCTCGACGCGGGCATCTCGCTGCAGCAGATCCGCACGGCGGTCACCCACCTCCGCGAGCGCGGCACCGACGACCTCACCCAGGTCACGCTGATGAGCGACGGCGCCTCGGTCTACTACTGCACGAGCAACGACGAGGTCATCGACCTGCTCCAGGGAGGTCAGGGCGTCTTCGGCATCGCCATCGGCGGTGTGTGGCGCGAGATCGAGGGCACCCTCGCTGAGCTGCCCAGCGAGCACGCCGCCCAGGACGAGGCCGACCCGGTCGCTGGCGACGAGCTCGCCGCACGACGCGCTGCTCGCACCGCGGGCTGACCCGCCGCGCTGCTGACCGGCTGATATTCTCGCAACTGCTGATCCCGCGCGGGAGAGTCTGGGCCCGACCCAGCGCCGAAGGGGCAAATCCTCCCCGGAACCTCTCAGGCAAAAGGACCGTGCGGACGGGCGACTGTGGAGCCGCGTCCTGGGCAGGACCCAGGGCGGGGTGACAGAGGGGGAGGGCTCGATCCGTCGATCCGTCGATCCCGAGGACCTGTCTGCCCATGAGTGCCCCCTTCGTGAACCGTCACATCGGCCCCGACGACCAGCAGGTCGAGGCCATGCTGAGCCGGCTCGGCTACCCGTCCCTCGACGCACTGATGGACGCTGCCGTGCCGAAGTCGATCCGCTCGACCGACGCGCTGGCGCTGCCGGCCGCGGTCAGCGAGGCCGACGCCGCCGCCGAGCTGCGCGCGCTCGCCGGCGCCAACGTGCCGGGGGAGTCGATGATCGGGCTGGGCTACCACGCCACGATCACACCGCCCGTGATCCGCCGCAACGTGCTCGAGGACCCGAGCTGGTACACCGCCTACACGCCGTACCAGCCGGAGATCTCCCAGGGCCGGCTCGAGGCGCTGCTCAACTTCCAGACCATGATCAGCGACCTCACCGGCCTGCCGACGTCGGGCTCGTCCCTCCTCGACGAGGGCACCGCGGCCGCCGAGGCGCTGGCGCTCGTGCACCGGGCTCGTCGCAACCTTTCCGGACCGTTCGTCATCGACGCCGACGCGCTGCCGCAGACCATCGACGTCGTGCAGACCCGCGCCGACGCCATCGGCATGGACGTCGTCGTGGCTGACCTCACCGACGGACTGCCCGAGGGGGCTGTGGCCGGCGTCCTCATCCAGTACCCCGGGGCTTCGGGCCGCATCCTGGACCCACGCCCGCTCATCGAGGCGGTCCACGAGCGCGGTGGCCTCGCTGTCGTCGCGGCCGACCTGCTCGCGCTCACGCTGCTCGAGGCGCCCGGCGCCCTCGGGGCCGATGTCGTCGTCGGCTCGAGCCAGCGCTTCGGTGTGCCGCTGTTCTACGGCGGGCCGCACGCCGGCTTCATGAGCGTCTCGGCCGGTCTGGAGCGACAGATCCCTGGTCGCCTGGTCGGTGTCTCGATCGACGTCGAGGGACGGCCGGCCTACCGGCTCGCGCTCCAGACCCGCGAGCAGCACATCCGGCGCGACAAGGCGACGTCCAACATCTGCACCGCGCAGGTGCTGCTCGCCGTGACCGCGTCGATGTATGCCGTCTATCACGGTCCCGCGGGGCTGAAGGCGATCGCGGAGGAGATCCACGACCACACCCGCCGACTCGCAGCCGCGCTGTCCGCAGCCGGCATCGGGGTCGTCCACA
The DNA here is from genome assembly GCF_014180715.1 of Nocardioides stalactiti. Lineage (GTDB taxonomy): Bacteria > Actinomycetota > Actinomycetes > Propionibacteriales > Nocardioidaceae > Nocardioides > Nocardioides stalactiti. The sequence continues at coordinate 14,732 of NZ_JACEFC010000096.1, forward strand.
GCGCGTACTTCGACACGCTGCTCGTGCAGGTGCCGGGCGGCGCCGACGCGGTCGTCACGGCAGCACGGGCGGGCGGTGTCCACCTGCGCTCGGTCGACGCCGACCACGTCGGGATCAGCATCGGCGAGACCGCAGGTGAGGCCGACCTGGAGGCCGTGCTCGCCGCCTTCGGCGCGTCAGCCGGAGGCGAGGTGGCAGAGGTCGTGCCGGCCCCGCTCCAGCGGCGCACGCCGTACCTCACCCACGAGGTCTTCAACACCCACCACAACGAGACCTCGATGCTGCGTTACCTGGCGAAGCTGTCGAACCGCGACTACGCGCTCGACCGCGGCATGATCCCGCTGGGCTCGTGCACGATGAAGCTCAACGCCACGACGGAGATGGAGCCGGTGTCGCTGCCGGGCTTCGCCGACCTGCACCCGTTCGTCCCCGCAGCCGACGCGACCGGCTACCGCGCGCTCGTCGACGAGCTCGAGGGCTGGCTCGCCGAGGTCACCGGCTACGACAAGGTGTCGATCCAGCCCAACGCCGGCTCGCAGGGCGAGTTCGCCGGGATGCTCGCCATCCGCGCGTTCCACGACGCCAACGGGGACGAGGGCCGCCGGGTGTGCCTGATCCCGTCCTCGGCCCACGGCACCAACCCGGCATCGGCCGTCATGGCCGGCATGTCGGTCGTCGTGGTCAAGGCAGACGAGGACGGCACCGTCGACCTCGAGGACCTGCGCGCCAAGTGCGAGCAGCACTCCGAGACGCTCGCCGCGATCATGGTCACCTACCCGTCGACGCACGGCGTCTACGAGGAGACCATCACCGAGCTCTGCGAGATCGTCCACGCGCACGGCGGCCAGGTCTACATCGACGGCGCCAACTTCAACGCCCTCCTCGGGTATGCCAAGCCCGGCCAGTTCGGCGGCGACGTCTCGCACCTCAACCTGCACAAGACGTTCTGCATCCCGCACGGAGGGGGCGGCCCGGGCGTCGGGCCGGTCGCGGTGCGTGCCCACCTCGCGCCGTACCTGCCGTCCCACCCGCTGCACCCGGACGAGACCAAGCGCGACGGTGTCGGCGCGATCAGCGCGGCGCCCTACGGGTCGTCGGGCATCCTGCCGATCTCGTGGGCCTACGTGCGGATGATGGGGGCCGAGGGCCTCACCCGGGCCACCGCGGTCGCGGTGTTGTCGGCCAACTACGTCGCCGCGCGCCTCGGCGAGCACTTCCCGGTGCTCTATCGCGGCGACACCGGCCTGGTCGCCCACGAGTGCATCCTCGACGTCCGCGACATCACCAAGGAGACCGGGGTCTCCGTGGACGACGTCGCGAAGCGGCTCATCGACTACGGCTTCCACGCGCCGACGATGTCCTTCCCGGTCGCCGGCACCCTGATGGTGGAGCCGACCGAGTCCGAGGACCTCGCCGAGCTCGACCGGTTCTGTGACGCGATGATCGCCATCAAGGGCGAGATCGAGCAGGTCGCCGCCGGCGAGATCGCCGTCGACGACTCGCCGCTCCACCACGCCCCGCACACCGCGCGGGCGCTGGTGGGGGAGTGGGACCGGAAGTACTCCCGCGAGGAGGCCGTGTTCCCCTCCGGTATCACCGCCGACAAGTACTGGCCGCCGGTGGCGCGCATCGACCAGGCGTACGGCGACCGCAACCTGGTCTGCTCGTGCCCGCCCATGGATGCCTACGCCGAGTGAGCGGATCCGCTGACGAGATCGAGTTCGTCCTCGGCTGGTTCCGCGCCGAGGAGGGCGGCGGCTTCACCCCGATGCCGCTCGCCCAGAGCCTGTGGAGCGCCGACCAGATGCACGGGGTGGCGGTCAGCGGGTTGCTGGCGCGGGCGCTGGAGCGCACTGTCGCCGAGAGCGGCCGGGACGACCTCGTCCCGGCGCGCTACCACGTCGACCTGTTCCGCCCGGCGCGGATGACCCTGACGTCGGCGTCGGCGACGGTGGTCCGCGAGGGGCCGCGCCTGATGCTCGTCGACGCCGTGGTCGAGCAGGACGGGGCGGCGGTCGCCCGGGCGAGCGCGACCTTCCTCAAGCGGTCGGAGCCGGCGAGCGGAGCGGTCTGGTCGGCG
>NZ_JACEFC010000097.1 GCF_014180715.1 Nocardioides stalactiti
CGGTGTCGGCCGACACCATGCGGGCCGAGGTGGCCGCCGCGGCGCTGGCCGCCGGTGCCCGGATCGTCAACGACGTGTCCGGGGGGCTGGCCGACCCGGCGATCCTCGACGTCGTCGCCGCGTCCGACGCGACCTACGTCGCGATGCACTGGCGGGCGCACAGCGACACCATGCAGGAGTTCACGTCGTACGACGGACCGGTCGCCGAGGTCGTCGCCGACGAGCTGCGCCTCCGGGTCGGCGCCGCCCGCGCGGCCGGGATCCCCGACGAGCGGCTGGTGCTCGACCCCGGGATCGGCTTCGCCAAGACCGCCGACCAGAACTGGGAGCTGCTCGCGGACCTCGGCCCGCTCCGCGCGCTCGGCCTTCGCCTGCTGGTCGGTGCCAGCCGCAAGCGCTTCCTCGGGGTTCTGCTCGGCACGGCCGACGGGACCCTGCGCCCGGTGGGGGACCGCGAGTTGGCGCACGCGGCGATCGTCGGGCACCTGGCCCGTGCGGGAGTGTGGGGCCTGCGGGTCCACGACGTCAGGGCGGCACGCGACGTGCTCGCCGCGCTGCGAAGACTGGAGGACGGATGACGGACGAGCTCAGCGTGGTGGGCATCGAGTGCTGGGGCCACCACGGGGTCTTCGACCACGAGCGGAGGGACGGTCAGACGTTCCTCGTCGACTTGACGCTGGGGCTCGATACCCGGTCCGCGGCCGCTTCAGACGACTTGCGTGACACCGTCGACTACGGAAGTCTCGTCGACGAGGTCGCAGCGGCGGTCGGGAGGGATCCGGTCGACCTGATCGAGACGCTCGCCAGCCGGATCGCCGACGTGTGCCTCTTGGACGCTCGTGTTGAATGGGCGCGGGTGACCGTGCACAAGCCGGATGCGCCGATCCAGGCGACGTTCGCCGACGTGCAGCTGACGATCATGAGACGACGCACCGACCTACCGCCCCCGACATCCCCCGGAAAGGGAGAGGCCGACGATGACTGAGACGCCCAACCCGAACATCATCGATGCCGACACCCTGACCGGCGAGATGCGTCCGATCCGTCGCGTCGTGGTGGGGCTCGGATCGAACCTCGGTGAGCGCTTCAGCAACCTCCAGGGCGCCGTGGACGCGCTCGCCGACACCCCCGACGTCTGGATCACCGGGGTCTCCCCGGTCTACGAGTCCGAGCCGGTCGACTGCCCGCCCGACTCCCCGACGTTCCTCAACGCCATCGTCCTCATGGACACCACGCTCTCGGCGAGCCGTCTCCTCGACCGGGCGCTGGCCATCGAGGACGCCTACGACCGCGACCGCAGCCACGGCATCAACGCGCCGCGCACCCTCGACGTGGACCTCATCGTCGTCGGCGACCGGCGCAGCGACACCGAGGCGCTCCGGCTCCCGCACCCGCAGGCCGCCGAGCGGTCGTTCGTCCTCCAGCCGTGGCTCGACCTCGAGCCGGACGCCCACATCCCTGACGTCGGTCCGGTCGCCGCTCTGCTCGACAAGGTCGGCACCGAGGGCCTGACCCGCCGCGACGACCTGGTGCTCGAGTCTGACGAGTGAGGGACCAGCCGGAGCCCCCGGTCGAGGAGGAGCCTGACGCGGAGCCCACCGGGGCGATGCGCCCCACCTCCGGACCGGTGGTGGTCGGCTGGGCGCTGGTCGGGCTGGTGCTCGGCTGGGGCCTGCACCCCCTGAGCGTGCGGTTGGACCGCGTCCCGCCGCTGGTGACGTGGGCGCAGCCGGCGGCGCTGTTCCTGCTGGCGGCGATCCTCGGTTACGTCGCGTGGGCGACGTGGCGGGCCGTGCACGTCCGCGGCGACCGGCTGCTGCCGCACCAGGCCGTCAACCGCCTGGTCCTGGCCCGCGCGAGCGCCTTGGTCGCCGCACTCGTCGGCGGTGGCTACCTCGGCTACGGACTGAGCTGGGTGGGCGATCCGGCCGAGCTGGCCGACGACCGGTTGTGGCTCTCCGTGGTGGCGGCCGGCGCCGGTCTGCTGGGCGTGGTGGCCTCACTCCTCCTCGAGCGTGCGTGTCGCATCAGAAACAATGGTCACACGACGTAACCTCAGTCACATGACCTCACCCGCGGGCAGCTCCCGCCGTCGTCAGCGGTCGACCCGGGTCGTGGTCGCCGTCCTCCTGCTGCTGGTCGCCGCTCTCGCGGTCGCCGGCTCCGCGGTCGCCGGCTCCTGGCTGGCCGTGACCGTGGCCGGGGGTGTCGCCGTGCTCCTCGGTGCCACCGCCACCAAGATCACCCACAGCGAGCTCCTCGAGTCCCGCCGTGAGGCCGCCCGCGACCGGGCCGTCCAGGCGCAGTCGTTCCGCGAGCTCGACGGCCGACGGGCCGCCGAGGGCGTCGAGTTCGCCGCCGACATGCAGGGTCAGATCGCCAAGCGCGACGCGACCGTCAGCCGCCTCGAGCGCCGTCTCTCCGACGCCGCCCAGGAGCTGGCCGAGGCCCGACGCAGCCTGACCGACGTCGAGGAGCGGCTCGACGTGAGCCAGCGGGAGACCGCCCGCCTCGGCGATCGGCTCGGCGAGGCCGAGGAGCGCGCCGCCCAGGCCGTCGTCCGGGTCGCCGAGCTCGAGGTCGAGGTCGACATGCTCACCGCCCAGTGGGAGGCCGCCGAGGCCGCCCTCGACAAGCAGATGCGCCGCGGCGCCTGAGCCTGCTGTTGCGGGAATCCCCGGTGGACCGGGGATTCCGCACCGCTAGTCGCGAAGCGAGGCCCGCAGGGCGCGGTGGACGCCCGCGGGCGTCAGCACGCCGACGAACCTCGGTCCGTCGGTGATGCCGACCATCGGACGGTCGTCGCGCAGCATCAGCGACAGCGCTTCCTCGAGGGTGGCGCCGAGCGGCACGGTCGTGGCGAGGTCGGCCGCCTTGATGCCGTCGACCGGCTCGAGGTGGGCCACGTCGATCCGGGTGACCGACAGCCGACGGAGGCCGCGCTCGGCACCGACGAACGTCGCCACCTCGTCGTCGACGGGGTGCGCCAGCAGCGCCGCCGGGGTGTCGTACTGCAGCAGCCGGCCGCCCTCGGCGAAGACGGCCACCCGGTCGCCCAGCAGCACCGCCTCGTCGATGTCGTGGGTCACCAGGACCACGGTCTTCTCGAGCTCGCGCTGCAACCGGCGGAACTCCTCCTGGAGCCGGCCGCGCACCACCGGGTCGACCGCGCCGAACGGCTCGTCCATGAGCAGCACCGGCGGGTCCGCCGCCAACGCCCGGGCCACTCCGACCCGCTGCCGCTGACCGCCCGAGAGCTGGTGGGGGTAGCGCTCGCCGTACTGCTCGGGGTCGAGCCCGACCAGGGACAGCAGCTCGTGGGCACGGGCGCGGGCGTGGGCCTTGGACTCGCCGTAGAGCAGGGGCACCGTCATCACGTTGGTCGTGATCCGCTGGTGCGGGAACAGGCCGACCTGCTGGATGACGTAGCCGATGCCGCGACGCAGCTTCACCGGATCGGCGTGCGTCACGTCGCTGCCGTCGATCTCGATGACGCCGGTGCTGGGCTCGACCAGCCGGTTGATCATCTTCAGGGTCGTCGACTTGCCGCAGCCCGAGGGCCCGACCAGGCACACCAGCTCGCCGCGTCCGACCTCGAGGTCCAGCGCCTGCACCGCGACGGTCCCGTCGTCGTAGGTCTTGCTGACGCCCGAGAGCCGGATCATCGGGTCCGGGTGGCGGGGCGCGGTAGCGTCCATGCCCGTGACCCTAACGGCACTCGCGGCGGAGCCGAGCTGCTACAGCGCGTTCGTCAACGAGTGGTGGTGCGCGCAGTACGTCGAGGACCGGCGCGACGACATCGTCGCGGCGACGACCGAGCACCTCCAGATCACGGTGGCCGCGGTGCTGCTCGGACTGGTGCTCGCCTTCCCGTTGGCGCTGGTGGCGCGACGGTTCCCGCGGCTGGAGTCGCTCGTCCTCGGGGTGAGCACGGGCCTCTACACGGTGCCGTCGCTGGCGCTGCTGCCGCTGCTGGTCCCGTTCACCGGGCTCACCGCCACCACTGTCGTGATCGGGCTCGGCGTCTATGCGCTCACCGTGCTCGTCCGTGGCTTCCTCGACGGCCTGCGCTCGGTCCCCGACGACGTCGTCGAGTCGGCGGTCGGCCTCGGCTACGGGTCGACCCGGCTGCTGCTCAAGGTGCAGCTCCCGCTCGCCCTGCCTGTCCTCGTCGCGTCGATGCGGGTCGCGACGGTGTCGACCGTCGCGCTGACGACCGTCGGCACCCTGGTGTCGTACGGCGGCCTCGGCGACCTCATCTCCCACGGCGTCCAACGCAACTTCCGCGCCGAGCTGGTCACCGCCGCGGTGCTCTGCGTGGTGCTCGCGCTGATCCTCGACGTCATCCTGGTGCTGGTGCAGCGGGTGCTGACCCCGTGGACGCGGACGGCCGGGAGGTGACGGCGCGATGAAGCTGTTCGAGCTGACCTGGCAGTACCTCACCACCGCTGCGAGCTGGACCGGGGAGGGCGGCCTGCTCGACCGGATGGGCGAACAGCTCCTGCTGACGGTGACCGCGCTCCTCGTCGGGATGCTGGTCGGCCTGCCCCTCGCGCTGTGGCTCGGCCACCTGGGCCGGGGCGGCTTCCTGGCCATCAACATCTCGAACATCGGCAGGGCGATCCCGACCTTCGCCCTGCTGGCCGTGCTCGTCACGGCCGACTGGCCGGGGCCCGCCTACTTCGGGCCCTACGGCCGCGCGGGCCTGGCGACCCTCATCGCGCTCGCCCTCTTCGCGCTGCCGCCCCTCGTCACCAACGCCTACACGGCGGTCCGCGAGGTGTCGGCCGACGTCCTCGAGGCCGCTGACGGGATGGGGATGTCCGGTCTCCAGCGGTTCTGGCGGGTCGAGCTCCCGCTGGCGCTGCCGCTGGTGATGTCCGGGGTCCGGCTCGCGCTCGTCCAGGTCTGGGCGACGGCCACCATCGCGGCCCTGGTAGCCGGTCCTGGGATCGGGGCGATCATCGTGTCCGGCTTCGCGCGCAACCGTTACAGCGAGGGCATCGGTGCGGCCCTGGTCGTAGCCGTCGTGGCACTGGTGCTGGAGGTGCTCGCGGCCCTCGTCCAGCGCGCCGTCACACCGGGTCGCGCGGCCGCGCCGCGGAGGAAAACCCGGCAGCCCGTCGGTGCAGGTGTCTAGGGTGTGCGGAGGCCCAGACGAGCGCCAGGCGGATTCCCGCCGACCGGACACGCGCGGCTCCCTGCTGCGGGACACAGAAGGTAGACATCACATGACCCTCCGCCGAACCCTGTTCACGGCCGTCCTCTCGGGCGGTCTTCTCTTCTCCGCCGGGTGCGCGGGCGACGACGTCGCCGACGACGACTCGGGCAACAACGACTCCTCGGGAGGCGGCAAGGTCGTCCTCGCCAGCCAGGGCTTCGACGAGGCGGCGCTGCTCTCCGCCATGTACGACGAGGTCCTCGACGACGCCGGCTACGACGTCGAGGTCAAGCTGGTCGACACCCGCGCGGTCTACCTCAAGGAGTTCCCGGGATCGGTCGACATCGTCCCGGAGTACGTCGCCGGCATCGGCGACCAGCTCAACACCGACGCCAACGGCGAGGGTGCACCCGTCATCAGCAGCAGCGACCTCGACGAGACGCTCGCCGCGATGGCCCCGCTGCTGGAGGACAAGGGCATCACCCTCCTCGAGCCCTCCGGGGCCGCCTCCCAGAACGCCTACTTCGTCACCCAGGAGTTCTCGGACGCCAACGGCGTCACCGCGCTGTCCGACCTCGAGGGCGAGTCGGTCACGCTGGCCGCCGCCCCCGACTGCGAGGGCCGCGCCGACTGCGAGGCCGGCCTGACCGACGTCTACGGCATGGACGTCACGCTGCTGCCGCTCGGCTACGCCTCGCCGCAGACCTACCAGGCTGTCGTGGACGGCGAGGCCGAGCTCGGCCAGACCGGCACCCTCGACGGCACGCTCGCCGAGCAGGGTCTCGTGCTGCTCGAGGACGACCGCGGCATCCAGCCGGCCCAGAACCTCGTCCCCGCGGTGTCCACCGAGTTCCTCGACGAGCACCCCGATATCCGCGAGCCGCTCGAGGCCCTGATGGCCGCGCTCGACAACGCGACGCTCGGTGAGCTCATCGCGCGGGTCACCGTCGACCGCGAGACCCCCGAGGACGTCGCCGAGGAGTTCGTCGAGTCCGAGGGCCTCGTCGACTGAGGCCTGACCGCAGCGACTACGACTCGTGGTCCCGGAGGCGCCATGCCTCCGGGGCCACTGTCGTCTCGTCGAGGCCCGGTACGTCGACCCGGGTGCCGCCGTCGTCGAGCGCGACGCGGGGGAGCGGGCCACCCAGGCCGCGCGCGTAGGACACCGCCAGGGCGGCGTCGTCGCGACGGTCCTGCTCGACCAGCCAGCCGATGAGCCGCTGGGCCGGCGGCAGCGCGCTCCCCGTCAGGGACCGCTCCGGGCCCCACAGGTCGCGCACACCGCTCACGAGGAGGTCCCACCACTCTGCGGAGCAGGAGGGGATCGCGGCGAAGTACTGCGGCAGGTCGCCGGCCATGACCTTGTCGCGGAACTCGTCGGTGACCGCCGGGGCGCCGTACGCCTCGACGGACGCGAGCGCCATCTTCTTGGTGGTCCACCGGTCCGTCAGGTCGGCGACGGTGCCGCGCTGCTGGGTCAGGGACGACCCGTCGGCCCGGACCCGCCAGAGATAGACCACCTCCGGCACGACGGCGATCCGGCCCGCCCGCAGGTAGGCGTCGGTGGTGCCGGGCTGGTCCTCGTAGCGGAGCCGCTCGGGCCAGGACAGGCCGGCCTCGTCCCAGAAGTCGCGGCGGAACAGCTTGTTCCAGGCGAAGACGTCGCCGAGCAGCTCGGGCAGGTCGTCGATGACGATCGTCCGCTGCTCGGCGTGCAGCCGGTCCAGCCACGCCAGTCGCGGCCGTCGCTCGCCCTCGAGCCGGACGACGTTGCCGGTCACCATCGGCGCGTCGCCCTCCCGTGCCGCCGCCACCAGCAGCTCGAGCGCGCGGGGCAGCATCAGGTCGTCGGAGTCGCAGAAACCCAGGTAGGTGCCGCGAGCGTGCCGGATGCCCTCGTTACGGGCGGCGCCGAGACCCCGGTTCTCGATGTGCACCACCCGGACCCGTGGGTCGCGGGCGGCGTAGGCGTCGGCGATCGCCCCGGACTCGTCGGGCGAGCCGTCGTCGACCGCGATCACCTCGAGGTCGCTCATCGTCTGCTCGAGCAGGCTGTCGAGGCAGGCGGGGAGGTAGGCAGCGACGTCGTACACCGGCACCACGACGCTCACGAGCGGGGTCCTCCGGCGCCTGAACACACCATGAAGGTACTCAGGTCCCACCCGTCCCACCGGCGGCCCGCCCCGTGTTGTCCACGTCACGCGCGCGTGACCTGTTGCGCGGACTGCGGTTGGACCTACGCTTGTTCCATCGAATGAGCAACGTCCGGTACCCACACCGGCCCGCACCCGCGGGTGGTCGGAGGGATTGGAACGGAAGGGTTCGACGAACACAATGCTGACCATCGGTGTGGTCGGTGCCGGCAAGGTCGGCGCCGTGCTGGCTGCCCGCCTCCGCGAGGCAGGCCACCGCGTGATCTCCGCCGCCGGAGAGTCCGACGCCTCGAGAGAGCGCGCCGCGACCCTGCTGCCCGGCGTCCCCCTCGACAAGCCGAGCGCCGTGGCTCGCTCCTGCGACCTGCTGCTGCTCACGGTCCCCGACGACATGCTGCCCAACGTCGTCCGGGTGCTCGCCGACAGCGGCTCCCTCCACGAGGGCCAGTACGTCGTGCACACGTCCGGTCGCCACGGCCTGGCCGTCCTCGCGCCGGCTGCCGCGGTGGGCGCGAAGGTCATCGCGCTCCACCCGGCGATGACGTTCACCGGCACCGACGTCGACCTCGACCGTCTCGACGGCTGCGTCTTCGGCCTCACCGCCGAGGCCCCCGAGCGTGCCCTCGCCGAGGAGCTCGTCCGCGAGCTCGGCGGGCGGCCCACCTGGGTGCCCGAGGACATGCGCACGCTCTACCACGCGGGTCTCGCCCACGGCGCCAACCACCTGGTCACGCTCGTCAGCGAGGCGATGGAGCTGCTTGCCGCCGCCGGCTCCGACGACCCGGCCGGGACGCTGCGACCGCTGCTCGAGGCGGCTCTCGACAACGCCCTCGCCCACGGCGACGCGGCGCTGACCGGCCCGATCGTGCGCGGTGACGTCAAGACCGTCGCCGCCCACCTCGAGGACATCGCGGCCAACCGCCCCGACACCCTGCCGTCGTACGTCGCGATGGCCCGCGCCACGCTCGACCGTGCGGTCACCGACGGCCGCGTCCTGCCGATCCGGGCCGTCCGGATCGTGCGCCTGCTCGACGCCGCCGTGGCGCGCGCACCCCACCGCGCGGAGCACTGATCGTGACGACTGCTGTGACGACTCCGGTCGTCGCGCGCACCCGCGCGGACCTGTACGCCGCCCTGGGGGCGCGTCGGACCGGTGCGCCGGTGGCCCTGGTGCCGACGATGGGTGCGCTCCACGAGGGCCACGCCAGCCTGATGCGGATCGCCCGCGAGCGCGCGGGTGCCGAGGGCTCCGTCGTGGTGTCGATCTTCGTCAACCCGCTCCAGTTCGGCGTGGGCGAGGACCTGGACCGTTATCCGCGGACGTTCGACGCCGACCTCGACCTCTGCGGTCACGAGGGTGTCGACGTCGTCTTCGCGCCGACCGTCGCCGAGATGTACCCGAACGGCGTCCCGCGCGACGCGGGCACGCCCGCCGTGACCGTCGATCCCGGCCCGCTCGCCGACGAGCTGGAGGGGTCGACCCGCCCCGGTCACTTCCGCGGGGTGCTGACCGTCGTCGCCAAGCTGTTCGGGCTGGTCCGCCCCGACCTGGCCGTGTTCGGGGAGAAGGACTACCAGCAGCTCGCCCTGATCCGGCAGATGACCGCCGACCTCTGCCTGAGCGGCAGCGCCGGCGCCCTGGAGATCGTCGGCGGCCCGACCGACCGTGAGGACGACGGTCTCGCACGCTCGAGCCGGAACCGCTACCTCGACCCCGAGCAGCGTCGCCAGGCCGTCGCGCTCAGCCGTGCGCTGACCGCCGCCCGCGACGCCGCTGCCGGCGGTCTCGACGCCGCGTTGGCCGCGGCCCACGCCGTGCTCGACGCGGCCGACGGGGTCGAGCTCGACTACCTCGCGATCCGCAGCCCCGACCTCGCCGAGCTGCCGGTCGCCGTACCGGCCGGGCAGCCCGCGCGTGCGCTCGTCGCGGCCCGGGTCGGCACCACCCGCTTGATCGACAACCTGGCCCTCACCATCGGTGGGCCGGACAACCGCACCACCACCGAGGGGAGCAGCTGATGTTGCGCACCATGATGAAGTCGAAGATCCACCGTGCCACGGTGACCCAGGCCGACCTGCACTACGTCGGCTCGGTCACCGTCGACGAGGACCTGCTCGACGCGGCCGACCTGCTGGCAGGGGAGCTCGTCCACATCGTCGACATCACCAACGGCGCCCGGCTGGAGACCTACACGATCGCCGGCGAGCGCGGGTCGGGCGTCATCGGCATCAACGGTGCCGCCGCCCGTCTCGTGCACCCGGGCGACCTGGTGATCCTCATCGCCTACGGCCAGATGACGACCGAGGAGGCCAAGGCCTACGAGCCGCACGTCGTCTTCGTCGACGCCGACAACAAGATCATGGGCACGAGCGCCGACCCGGCCGACACCTTCGGCGACGCGAGCCTGCTGCGCGGCGACCTGACCGCGGCCCGCTGAGGCCCGGTCCCGACTCGTTAACCTGCTCGGATGCCCGACACCCCCGCAGCCACCCGGCGCCTGCCCGGCCGGCTGACCGCGCCGTCGCCGGGCTGGACGACGCGCGCCGACGTGGTGATCATCGGCTCCGGTGTGGCCGGGCTGACAGCCGCGCTGCGGTTGCGCGAGCACGTCGACAACGTCCTCGTCGTGACCAAGACCGTGCTCAACGCCGGCTCCACGCAATGGGCGCAGGGCGGCATCGCCGCCGCGCTCGGTCCCGAGGACACCCCCGAGGAGCACGAGGTCGACACCCTGGTCGCGGGGGCCGGTGCCTGCGACCGTGACGCCGTCCGGGTGCTCGTCAACGAGGGCCCCGAGGCCGTCCGCGAGCTGATCGCGATCGGCACCAACTTCGACCACGACGACGACGGGGCGCTCTCCCTCACCCGCGAGGGCGGGCACCATCGCGACCGGATCGCGCACGCCGGTGGCGACGCGACCGGCGCCGAGATCCAGCGCGCGCTGATCGCGGCGGTCGAGGCGGCGCCCGACATCGAGGTCATCCAGCACGCGCTGGCCGTCGACCTGTTGCTCGATCCCGACGGTGGCGTCTGCGGGGTCACCCTCCACGTCATCGGCGAAGGGGTGCGCGACGGTGTCGGCGCCGTCCACTGCCGGGCCGTGGTCCTGGCCAGCGGCGGCCTCGGCCAGGTCTTCTCCCAGACGACCAACCCGGCGGTCTCGACCGGCGACGGGATGGCGATCGCGCTCCGCGCCGGGGCGACGCTGCGCGACCTGGAGTTCGTCCAGTTCCACCCGACCGTGATGTACCTCGGCCCGGAGTCGCGCGGCCAGCAGCCGCTCATCTCCGAAGCTGTTCGGGGCGAGGGCGCGTTCCTCGTGGACTTCGAGGGCAACCGGCTGATGGAGGGCGTCCACCCGCTCGCGGACCTCGCGCCCCGCGACGTCGTCGCCAAGGCGATCATGAAGCGGATGCTCGACACCGGTCAGCCGCACATGTGGCTCGACGCCCGGCACCTCGGCGGCGCCTTCTGGGAGCGACGCTTCCCGACCATCCTGGCGACTGCGCGCTCCTACGGCGTCGACCCGGTGACGCAGCTGATCCCGGTCGCGCCCGCCTGCCACTACGCCTCGGGCGGGGTACGCACCGACCTCGACGGCCGTACCGACCTGCCGGGCCTCTACGCGACCGGGGAGGTGGCCTGCTCCGGCGTCCACGGCGCCAACCGGCTCGCGTCCAACTCGCTGCTCGAGGGGCTGGTCTTCTCCCGCCGCATCGCCGCCGTCCTCCCCGGCGAGCTGCGCCCCTGGTCGGGGCCGGTCGAGGACCAGCGCACGGCCGGGCTGGTCGCCGGCGGAGTCCGTCGTGACCTCCAGGAGACGATGACCTCGAAGGTCGGGGTGCTGCGGTCGGCGGAGGGACTCGCCGAGGCCGCTGCGCTGCTCGACAAGCTCGCCGGGGACCGGGCCGAGCAGGTCGGTCAGGACGCCTGGGAGACCACCAACCTGCTGACCATCAGCGCCGCCCTCGCCGACGCTGCGGCGCTCCGCGACGAGACCCGCGGCTCGCACTGGCGCGACGACTTCCCCGAGCGCGACGACGAGCACTGGGCGGGGCACTTCGACGTGGTGATGTCCGACGGCGTGACGACGGTCACCTTCCGTCCCGCCGCGGCCACGGACACCGACCTGCCCGAGCTGGACGACCACGAGGGAACCCACCGATGAGCATCGCCCGGACGCCGTACGACGAGCTTCCCGCAGCGCTGGTCGAGGAGATCGCGTCGGCCGGCCTCGACCCGCGCGCGGTCTACGACCACGTCGCGCTGGCCTTCGAGGAGGACCTGCCCGGCGGTGCTGACGACGTGACGTCGGCGGCGATGCCGACCATGGGCTACGCGGTCGCCGACATCGCGGCGCGCGAGCCCGGGGTGGTGGCCGGACTGGTGATCGCCGAGCTCGCGTTCCGCTACGCGCTCGACCAGGAGGTCGAGATCAGCGCCCGCGTCCCCGACGGCACCCGGGTCCGACCGGGCGACGTCGTCCTCACCGTCGCCGGGCCGGTCAAGGGCGTGCTGACCGCCGAACGGACCGCCCTCAACTTCGCCTCGCACCTCTCCGGGGTCGCGACCGCGACCGCCGCCTGGGTCGACGCGATCGACGGGACCGGCGCCCGGGTCCTCGACACCCGCAAGACGCTGCCGGGCTGGCGGGCGCTCCAGAAGTACGCCGTCCGCTGCGGCGGCGGCGTCAACCACCGTTTCAGCCTCGTCGACCGGGCCATGGTCAAGGACAACCACGCGGTCGCCGCCGGTGGTGTCGTCTCCGCCTACGAGGCCGTCGTCGCCGCCAACCCCGGCCTGCGCGTCGAGGTCGAGGTCATGGACCTCACCGAGCTCCGCGCCGTCCTCGCCGCCGGCTGCACCGAGGTCCTCCTCGACAACATGAGCTCGGAGGACATGCGCGAAGCGGTCCGGATCAACGAGGAGGCCGGCCGCCCGGCGGTGCTCGAGGCGTCCGGTGGGCTCACCCTCGACCGCGCCAAGGACGTGGCGGCGACCGGCGTGGACTTCATCTCGGTCGGCGCGCTCACCCACTCGGTCAACGTGTTCGACCTCGGGCTGGACTTCCGGGCGGGCTGAGCCGATGACTCTTCTGGCCGCTGACATCGGCAACGCCCACACCGTGCTCGGGTTGATCCGCGACGGCGAGGTCGGCTCGCACTGGCGGGTGGCGACCCACGAGCACCGGACGGCCGACGAGTGGGCGGTGCTGCTGCGCGGGCTCCTCGGCGCCGAGGCCGCGCAGATCACCGGGATCTCGGTGTGCTCGACGGTGCCCGCGGTCCTGAACTCGTGGCGCGAGATGTTGAGCCGGCATTTTCCCGATATCGCCCAGGTCGTCGTCGAACCGGGCGTGCGGACCGGCGTCCCGATCCTCGTCGACAATCCGCGGGAGGTCGGCACCGATCGCATCATCAATGCGCTCGCTGCGGCCAACGACTTCGGCGGACCAGCGATCGTCGTCGATTTCGGCGGGACTGCCACGACGTTCGACGTCATCGATTCCGAGGGCCGTTATGTGGGCGGCGCGATCACGCCCGGAATCGAGATCTCGCTCGAGGCGCTCGGCCGCCGTGGCGCGCAGCTGCGGCAGGTCGAGCTGGTCCGCCCGCGCGGGGTCGTCGGCAAGAACACCGTCGAGGCACTCCAGTCCGGCATGGTCTTCGGGGTCGCCAGCCAGGTCGAGGGAATGGTCGAGCGGATCATCACCTCGCTGGGGGCTCCGGCGGCGGACGTACGGGTGGTGGCGACCGGATATCTGGCTCCGCTGGTCATCGACGAGTGCCGGTGCTTCACCGACCACTCCCCGTGGCTGACGCTGCGTGGCCTGGAAAAAGTGTTCCTCCGCAACGTGAAGTGAATTACCCATAATTCACAGGTCGCCATTCCCCGACTTTCAGATCTGGGGAAAGTGCGACATTATTCGGGAATCGCCTTTGGCCACCTGGCCGGAGGTTTATCGAATATAAGGGGGATTGCTCCATCATGGCGCAGCGAGTCAACATCGTGCTCGTCGACGACATCGACGGCTCCGAGGCGACCGAGACCGTCGCTTTCGGTCTCGACGGCACGTCCTACGAGATCGACCTCAACGACAAGAACGCGGCCAAGCTCCGCGACGCCCTCGCGGCCTACGTCGGCCACGGGCGCAAGGTGGGCGGCGCCCGCCGTACCCGCGGTGCCGCGAAGGCCGTCGCGGCCGGCGGTGGCGCCTCGGCCAAGGACGTCCGCGAGTGGGCGCGGGCCAACGGCCACTCCGTCCCCGACCGTGGCCGGATCCCGGCCGACGTCCGCTCGGCGTACGACGCCGCGAACTGACCGCCACCTGACGCAGCACCCTTCGATCTCCCTGGTCCGTACGGGCCAGGGAGATCGGTCTGTTCGCTCACAGCGGACGACATTTGCTCGACCCACGGAACGCGTAGGCTGGTGATCGGGTTGTACCCGTCGTACACACCCTTTGACGTGTGCCTGAAGTGTGGAGGAGCAACAGATGTTCGAGCGGTTCACTGACCGAGCCCGCCGGGTGGTCGTGCTGGCCCAGGAAGAGGCCCGCATGCTCTCCCACAACTACATCGGCACCGAGCACATCCTGCTGGGCCTGATCCACGAGGGCGAGGGCGTCGCCGCCAAGGCGCTGGAGTCCCTCGACATCTCCCTGGAGGCCGTGCGCGCCCAGGTCGAGGAGATCATCGGCCAGGGCCAGCAGGCACCGAGCGGGCACATCCCGTTCACGCCGCGCGCCAAGAAGGTCCTCGAGCTGTCCCTGCGCGAGGCGCTCCAGCTCGGCCACTCCTACATCGGCACCGAGCACATCCTCCTCGGCCTGATCCGCGAGGGGGAGGGCGTCGCCGCCCAGGTGCTGCAGAAGCTCGGCGCCGACCTCAACCGGGTCCGCCAGCAGGTCATCCAGCTCCTGTCGGGCTTCCAGGGCAAGGAGTCGGGCTCCTCGGCCGCCGCCACCGGCAGCGGCAGCAGCGACGCCCCGTCGTCCTCGCTGGTGCTCGACCAGTTCGGCCGCAACCTGACCCAGGACGCCCGCGAGGGCAAGCTCGACCCGGTCATCGGACGCGAGCAGGAGATCGAGCGGGTCATGCAGATCCTGTCCCGACGTACGAAGAACAACCCGGTCCTCATCGGCGAGCCGGGCGTCGGCAAGACCACCATCGTCGAGGGCCTGGCCCAGGACATCGTCAAGGGCAACGTCCCCGAGACGCTCAAGGACAAGCAGATCTACACCCTCGACCTGGGTGCGCTCGTCGCCGGCAGCCGCTACCGCGGTGACTTCGAGGAGCGCCTCAAGAAGGTGCTCAAGGAGATCCGTACCCGTGGCGACATCGTGCTGTTCATCGACGAGATCCACACCCTCGTCGGTGCCGGTGCGGCCGAGGGCGCGATCGACGCGGCGAGCATCCTCAAGCCGATGCTGGCTCGTGGTGAGCTCCAGACGATCGGTGCGACCACGCTCGACGAGTACCGCAAGTACCTCGAGAAGGACGCCGCGCTCGAGCGCCGCTTCCAGCCGATCCAGGTCTCCGAGCCGTCGATCGCCCACACGATCGAGATGCTCAAGGGCCTGCGCGACCGCTACGAGGCCCACCACCGGGTGACGATCACCGACGAGGCGCTGGTCTCGGCGGCGACGCTGGCCGATCGCTACATCTCCGACCGGTTCCTGCCCGACAAGGCCATCGACCTCATCGACGAGGCCGGGTCGCGGCTGCGGATCCGCCGGATGACAGCGCCCGCCGACCTGCGCGAGTACGACGACAAGATCTCCGAGGTGCGGCAGCGCAAGGAGGCCGCGATCGACGGCCAGGACTTCGAGGCCGCCGCGCGCCTGCGCGACGAGGAGAAGCAGCTCATCCTGAAGAAGGCCGAGCGCGAGAAGCAGTGGCGCGCGGGCGACATGGACGAGGTCGCCGAGGTCGACGAGGAGCTGATCGCCGAGGTGCTGGCGGTTGCCACGGGCATCCCGATCGTGAAGCTCTCCGAGGAGGAGTCCACGCGACTGCTCAACATGGAGGACGAGCTCCACAAGCGGGTCATCGGGCAGGAGGAGGCCGTCAAGGCGATCTCCCGCGCGATCCGTCGTACCCGTGCCGGCATGAAGGACCCGAAGCGTCCCGGTGGTTCGTTCATCTTCGCCGGACCGTCCGGTGTCGGGAAGACGTGGCTGTCCAAGACCCTGGCGGAGTTCCTCTTCGGCGACGAGGACGCGCTGATCCAGCTCGACATGTCGGAGTTCGGCGAGAAGCACACGGTCTCGCGGCTCTTCGGCTCGCCTCCGGGCTACGTCGGCTACGAGGAGGGCGGTCAGCTCACCGAGAAGGTGCGCCGCAAGCCGTTCTCGGTCGTGCTCTTCGACGAGGTCGAGAAGGCCCACCCCGACATCTTCAACAGCCTGCTGCAGATCCTGGAGGAAGGTCGCCTGACCGACTCCCAGGGCCGGGTCGTGGACTTCAAGAACACCGTCATCATCATGACGACCAACCTCGGCACCCGGGACATCTCCAAGAGCGTCAACCTCGGTTTCGGGCAGGGCGGTGGCGAGGACGCCTACGAGCGGATGAAGCTGAAGGTCAGGGACGAGCTCAAGCAGCACTTCCGGCCCGAGTTCCTCAACCGCGTGGACGAGGTCATCGTCTTCCCGCCGTTGACGCAGGAGCAGATCGTCCACATGGTCGACAACATGATCGCGGGCGTCGAGCTGCGGCTCAAGGACCGGGACATGTCGCTCGAGCTGACCCAGCGGGCGAAGAACCTGCTGGCCGAGCGCGGGTTCGACCCGGTGCTCGGTGCACGTCCGCTGCGCCGCACGATCCAGCGCGAGATCGAGGACGTGCTGTCGGAGAAGATGCTGTTCGGCGAGGTCGGCGCGGGTCAGATCGTGCTGGTCGACGTCGACGGCGAGGGCCCGACCGCGACCTTCACCTTCGAGGGTCAGAAGGTCAGCGAGCTGCCCGACATGCCTCCGCTCGAGACCACCGCGGTGGAGGCCGGCCCTGACGGCCCCGCCAGCCAGGTCGAGGCCGACGGCCCCACCGACGTCCCCCGCTCCGCCACCGAGTAGGACGCCGGACCCACCGCACCACCGCACCACCGCGCACCGGCCCGGCAGACAGATCCGTTCTGCTGGGTCGGTGCCATTTCCCGCCGACTTGCCCACCTTGCGGGGCCGAGTTGCCCAGGTTGCGGGGTCGAGTTGCCCATCTTGCCGGGCCGAGATTCCGCTCCAGGAATCGCGGCACGTCATACCCGCAACCGTGGCAAGTCGCGCGCGCAAAGGTGGCGGTTCGACCCCGCAAGATGGGCAACTCGAC
>NZ_JACEFC010000098.1 GCF_014180715.1 Nocardioides stalactiti
GGCGCTCGCGATCGGGCTCGCCGCAGGGGCGCCGGTCGCCGCTGCCGAGCCGGTCGACCCCGGTGGCCGTCCGGTCGAGGGCAGCACCGACGAGGGCGCGCCGACGCCGCTGGACGCCGGGCTGTGGACGTCGACCCTCGGGCTCCAGACCCAGCCGCAGTACTTCAGCTACGAGCGGCAGATCGAGGGGAGCACGGTCCACGTCGGGGTCGTCGCCCTCCCGCGGACGCCGGACTACGACGGCTTCACGATCGCCACGACGGTGCCCAGCGCCGACGAGCCGGAAGGTGTCGACTGCGGCACCGGCGACGCGTCGTCGGACTCCTCGTTCTACGACGCGCCCATCGGTGACGAGGTCCTGGTCGGCGACGAGGACTCGGCCGAGGACCCGTGCCGGACCGCCGGGACCATCACCGTGCGGATCGAGCGCTACTCGACGTCCAGCATCGAGCAGCTGCCGATCGCCATCAAGGTCGTGGAGGAGGCGCCGGTCACCGACCCGGGCACCCCGCTCGCCGACGACGCCGAGCTCGCGTACGACGTGCCCGAGCCCGCGGACCCGGTCGACGGCCCCCGGGGCGCCACGGCCTTCGACGACGCACCTCTGGTGGACACCTCCGGCGGGCCGGTCACCCTCGCCACGGACATCACCGAGGGGAGCACCCTGCTCTGGCGGGTCGCCCTCGACTGGGGTGACCAGGTCGTCGTCCGGGGCGACCTGCCGGCTGTGCCGGCGGACGGCCCGCTGGCCACCGGCAGCGTCTCGGTGCAGGTCCGCCTGGTCCAGCCGAGCCGTGACGTGTTCGCGCTGAGCCACGGCGAGGACTACTACTACGGCGACTTCGGCGTGGAGAAGGTGAGCATCGTCGCGGCGAGCCACCCGCTCCGCTTCGACAACCGGTACCGCGACCTCGAGCCGACCCTCCCCGGCGACTACTGGGTGGCGGTGAGCGTCGAGCGGGCGCAGGACCGCGAGCCGGTGCCGGCCCCGATCGACCTCACGTTCGACGTCACTCGCGCCGAGGGTGCGGACGAGGACGGTCCGACCTACAAGGACGCCGTCCTCGCGCAGGGCGGCGGCGCCGGCCCCGGGGGCTACTCCGCGCGGACGCCGTACCTCGTCGGGGTCGGTGACTTCTCCGCAGTCGCGTCGGGCAGTCCGGTCGGAGCCCCCGACGACGAGGCCGGTTGGTGGGGGCCGCGCCGCGGTCTCGGCATCGGGCTGGGCGTGGTCAGCCTGGCGTGCTGCGTCAGCGCGGGCCTCTGGCTCCGCCGCCGACGCTCCGCGTGAGACGGATCAGCCGAGGAGCAGCCAGCCGCTGACGACGATGCCGAGCAGGCCGAGGACCAGCAGCAGGACCGGAGCGAGCACGCCCGGTCGCCGGGCCGGAGCGACCGGGACCGGTGTCTGCTCCTGGGTCCGCGGCGGTGGCGGCACGGTCGGTGAGGCCGTCGGGGCGCGGGTGGCAGCCGTGCTCACCGGCGGCGGTGGCGGCGGCGGGTACGACGCGCCGCCCACCGCGTGGCTCGCCGTCTGCGCGTCCGTGCCCGGCAGCGGCGGGAAGACGTCGGTGACCGTGATCGGGTCCGCCGGGTCGGGCGGCAGGTCGAGCAGGAAGCGCAGCGCCGGGTGGGCCCGGACCGCGGCGGCGGTGGGGCGTGCGCCGGCCTCCCACGGGGTCATCGCCTCGATGAGCGCCACGACCGCGTCGCGAGCCGGGTCGCCCGTGCGCAGGACGGCGGCGTCGACGGGCGCGGGTTCCCGGGGCGGCTTCGTGGCGGTGAGCATCTCCAGGACCACCATCCCCACGGCGTAGATGTCGGCACTCGGGTCCGGGTCGGCGCCGCCCGCCTGCTCGGGCGCCATGTAGCCGGGCGTGCCGATGACCATCGCCACGTGGGTGAGCCGTGCCTCGTCCGTCGGGACGGCGATGCCGAAGTCGCCGAGGCGCAGGTGCGGGACGCCGCGCCCGGTCGGCTCGAGCAGGAGGTTGCCCGGCTTGATGTCGCGGTGGACGATCCCGGCGGCGTGGACGGCCTCGAGGGCCTGCAGGGTCTGGTCGAGCAGCCGGCCGATCCACCGTGGCGGCAGGGCGCCGTGCCGGCGCAGCAGCATCGAGACCGAGCCGCCCGCCACCAGCGGCATCGTGAACAGCACCCGGTCGTCGACGCCGGCCCACGACTGGGGCGTCACCACGTGGGAGTGGTCGATCCGCAGCGACTGCTCGCGCACGAAGCGGAGCAGCATCGCCGCGTCGCTCTGGTGGAGCATCTTCGCGGCCTTGAGCTGCCCGTCGGCCCGGTCGAGCACGCGCCAGACCGTCCCCATGCCGCCCGAGGCGATCGGGTCGATCAGCTCGTAGCGACCGGCGAACACCTCACCCATACGAGCGAGCCTAGTGGTGGCGGGGCGAGGGTCAGCCGAGGGCGATCGCGCGGTTGAGCCAGACCGAGTCCGGCACCATGCCGACCTTCTCGTAGAGCGTGAGCGCCCCGGTCCGGGAGTCGGTCGAGAGGCAGGAGCTGGTCGCGCCGTGCTCGCGGCCCGCGGCGAACGCCGCGACGAGCAGCGACTGGGCCAGGCCCCGGCCACGATGGTCGGCGTGAACCGCCACCCGCGACACGTAGGCCTCCTTCTTGCCGCCGATGTCGCTCATCGTGGTGAAGACGGCACCGGCGACCGCGCCGTTCGGTCCGACGACCACCTGGAGCATCCACGGCTCGAAGCCCGGCCGCTGCCACACCTCGGCGCCGAAGTCCGCCAGTGTCTGCTTGTCGCGGTCCGACCACTCCAGGAAGGCGTCCTCGATGACGTGCCACACCTGCTCGTGGTCGTCCTCGGTGGCGACCCGCAACGCGTAGCCGTCGGGGAGCGCCCGCTCCTCGATGGTCCGGCCCTCCGGGAGCCGGAGCACCCAGCTGGTCCAGCGCACTCCGTAGCCGAGCTCGGCCAGCAGCCGGTCACCGGCCGAGCCCTCCGGCACCGGCATGCCGACGACGCTCGCCCCGCGGGAGCGGGCGAGGTCGCGGACCCAGCCCGCCAACCAGGTGCCGATGCCGCGACCGCGGACCTCGGGGTGCACCGCGACGTCGTAGCGATCGGCGCCCATGAGCTCGGCGTAGGCGACGATCCGGCCGCCGGGCGAGCCCTCGAGCACGGCGATCGAGCTGCCGGCCAGGTCGTAGGACGGCCGCTGCCACTCGGCGATCAGGTCCTCCTCCTCGATCTCGACCGAGCCGATGTCGTGGAGCTCCTGGGCAGCCATCAGCGCGTGGACCGCGGCGGAGTCGGACGGCTCGAGCGGTCGGGTGGTCAGGTTCGGAGGCAGGGAGAGCGCAGACACCCGCGGGAGTCTGCCTCCCGCGGGTGTCGTGCGCGACCGATTAACGGGATCGGACGGGAAGGGTTCAGCCGTTCTTGATCGCGGAGATGTCGAACTCGAGCTTGACCTTCTCGGAGACGAGCAGGCCGCCGGTCTCGAGGGCGGCGTTCCAGGTCAGGCCCCAGTCCTTGCGGTTGACGACGACGTCGCCCTCGAAGCCCACCCGGAGGTTGCCGAACGGGTCCTTGGCGGAGCCGTTCTCCTCGAACTCGATGGTGACGGAGTGGCTGACGCCCTTGATGGTGAGGTCGCCGGTGATCTCCCAGTCGTCGCCGTCGCGGCTGACGGCGGTCGACACGAACGTCCACGTGGGGTGGTTCTCGACGTCGAAGAAGTCTCCGGACTTGAGGTGGCCGTCGCGGTCACCGTTGCCGGTGCTGATGCTCGCGGCGTCGATCGAGAGCCGGACCCAGGAGGCGGCCGGGTCGGCGGTGTCGATGTGGGCGGTGCCCTGCCACTGGTCGAAGGCGCCGCGGACCTTGGTCACCATCGCGTGCCGGGCGACGAAGCCGAGGCGGCTGTGGCTGATGTCGATCGTGTAGTCGCCGCTGATGTCGGTGAGGGCGGGGATCAGGGTCTCGGTCATTTTCTTCCTCCTGCGGGGATGGGGTCCGCTCGGACCCTCGTGGTTGAAGTCTCAACCACTTCAAGCAAAGCGGACCATGGTCCTATTCCGCAGGCGCCAAAAAAGATCCGAGGGGCCGTCGTCCTGGTGGACGTCGGCCCCTCGGGTGGCTGGGGAGCTTCAGGCGGCGTAGTGCTGGGTCACCGGGGCGGTGTCGATCCACACGGCCTGCATGCGGGTCGTGCCCCGCTCGTCGGTGACGGGGACCCACCGCATCTCGAGGGCGGGTCGGCCGGCCATCTCTTCGTAGTGCATGGGACACCTCCTGTTCATCTTCTGTTCACCAAGATAGCACACTCCCCACTTCAGGGCTGGAATCGCCCGAAAACCAGCGAGATCTCCTCCACTTGACTCCTGCATCACCGTCTCCGCAATGCATGCACGCTCCACCCGGTGCAGAGAGTCCGATCTCTGCCCGATTTCGGGCAGAAACTTGGCAAATCGAGCATCGACGGAGATCATCGTCCAGTGCCCGCCGACTCGCGCCTCGTCCGCCACGTCGTGGCGACGACCGGCCTCGCGCCGGCCGAGGCGGCGCGCGTGATCGACGACGTGCTGGCGTTCCACCAGGAAACCGTGGAGGCCTACGTCCGGCGCAGGCACGCCGAGCTCCAGCTGCGTGGCGCCAAGAACGCAGCGATCTTCACGACCCTGCGCGAAGAGCTGGCCGACCGGCTGGTCTCCGCGCCCGACCTCTCCGAGCGCCAGCTGCGCCGGATCATCTACGGCTAAGGCCGGAAGGAACGACCATGTGCGGCATCGTCGGCTATCTCGGGACCCACCAGGCGGCCCCGCTCCTCCTCGAAGGGCTCGGTCGTCTCGAGCACCGCGGCTACGACTCCGCGGGCGTCGCCGTCCTCGGGCCCTCCGGCATCCGGGTGGCCAAGCGCGCCGGGCGCGTCCGCGACCTCAGCGAGGAGCTGCCCAAGCGCTTCGCCGGCAAGGTCGGGATCGGGCACACCCGCTGGGCGACCCACGGGCCGGCCAACGACACCAACGCCCACCCCCACACCGACAGCAAGGACCGGGTCGCGGTCGTCCACAACGGGATCATCGACAATGCCGGCGCGCTGCGCGACGAGCTCGCCGACGCCGGCATCGACCTGGTCTCCGACACCGACACCGAGGTGCTCGCCCATCTGGTCGCCCTGTCGGAGGCCGACACCCTCGAGGCCAAGGTCGCCGAGGCGCTCGGTCGCATCGACGGGACCTATGGCATCGCCGTGGTCCATGTCGACTTCCCCGACCGGATCGTGGTGGCCCGCAACGGCAGCCCGCTCATCATCGGCGTCGGCGAGAAGGAGATGCACGTCGCCTCCGACCTCGCTGCGCTGGTCCGCTACACGACGACGGTCGCCCACCTCGACGACGGCGAGATGGCGACGGTGACGGCGACCGGCTTCACGACCTACCGGCTCGAGGCGAGCGGGCTGTCCGCCACCGACCGACGGGCGTCGCAGGTCGACATCGACCCCTCGTCGTACGACGCCGGCGAGCACGCGTCGTTCATGCACAAGGAGATGCTCGAGCAGCCGGCGGCGGCCGAGCGGGTGCTCCGCGGGCGGCTCGACCAGCGGTTCGCCACTGGACACCTCGGCGGGCTCAACCTCGACGCTCGCGAGCTGCGGGCGATCCGGCGGATCAAGGTCCTCGGCTGCGGCTCGGCCTACTACGTGGGCCAGATGGGCGCCACCCTCGTCGAGGAGCTGGCCCGGATCCCCGCCGACGCCGAGGCCGCGTCGGAGTTCCGCTACCGCAACCCGATCATCGAGCCCGACACCCTCTACGTCGCCGTGAGCCAGTCCGGCGAGACCCTCGACACCCTGCTCGCCGTGCAGGAGATCCGCCGCAAGGGTGGCCGGGTGATCGGGCTGGTCAACGTCGTCGGGTCCGCGATCGCCCGTGAGGTCGACGGCGGCATCTACCTGCACGCCGGCCCGGAGGTCGCGGTGGCGTCGACCAAGGCGCTCACCAACATGTTCCTCGGGTTCGCGATGCTCGCGCTCCAGCTCGGACGGGTCCGCGACCTCTCCATCGCCGACGGTCGCCGGCTCATCGCCGGCCTCGAGGCGCTGCCCGCCAAGATCGACCAGGTCCTCGCCACCGAGGACCACCTCGAGCGGGTCGCCGCTCGGCTCGCGCAGGCCGAGAGCCTGTTCTTCGTCGGACGGGTGAGGGGCTTCCCGGTGGCGCGGGAGGGCGCCCAGAAGTTCAAGG
Source organism: Nocardioides stalactiti (assembly GCF_014180715.1). Lineage (GTDB taxonomy): Bacteria > Actinomycetota > Actinomycetes > Propionibacteriales > Nocardioidaceae > Nocardioides > Nocardioides stalactiti. The sequence continues at coordinate 6,226 of NZ_JACEFC010000098.1, forward strand.
AGATCAGCTACCGCCACGCGGAGGCCTACCAGACCTCCGAGCTCAAGCACGGCCCGTTGGCGCTGATCAGCCCGGACGTGCCCACCATCGCGATCGTCCCGGACGACGAGCTCGTCGAGCGCAACGTCGGTGCACTGCACGAGATCGCCGCACGCAACGGGCCGCTCGTCGTCGTCACCCACGAGGACGTCTCGCTCCAGGGGCTCCCCGAGGACGGGGTCGAGCGGATCGTCGTACCGCGGTCGGAGCGCGAGCTCGACCCGATCCTGCTGACGATCCCGCTCCAGCTGCTGGCCTACCACGCGGCCCTCCACCTCGGACACGACATCGACAAGCCGCGCAACCTCGCCAAGTCGGTCACGGTCGAGTGACCGGGTGGGCGTGACCCAGCGCACCGCGCTCACAAATGCACGATCAGTGGCGTCGGCCACTACCGTTGTCGGGTGAACGACGTAGCACCTGACCAGGACCAGTCCGACAACGGGGCCGACAAGGCCTCGGGATTCGCCGACCTCGGACTCGGCTCGAAGGTGCTCAAGGCGCTCTCCGACGTCGGTTACGAGTCGCCCTCGGCGATCCAGGCAGAGACCATCCCGCACCTCCTCCAGGGTCGCGACGTGATGGGTCTCGCCCAGACCGGTACCGGCAAGACCGCTGCGTTCGCGCTGCCGATCCTCGACCAGCTCGACCTCTCCCAGAAGTCGCCGCAGGCGCTCGTCCTCGCCCCGACCCGCGAGCTCGCGCTCCAGGTGTGCGAGGCGTTCGAGAAGTACGCCGCCACCACCAAGGGCGTGCACGTGCTCCCCGTCTACGGCGGTCAGGGCTACGGCGTCCAGCTCTCCGCGCTGCGTCGCGGTGTGCACATCGTGGTCGGTACCCCCGGCCGGATCATGGACCACCTCGACAAGGGCACCCTCGACCTGACCGAGCTGCGCTTCCTGGTGCTCGACGAGGCCGACGAGATGCTCAACATGGGCTTCGCCGAGGACGTCGAGACGATCCTCGCCGACACCCCGGACACCAAGCAGGTCGCGCTGTTCTCGGCCACCATGCCGAAGCAGATCCGCAACCTGTCGCAGAAGTACCTGAACGACCCGGTCGAGATCTCGATCGAGCGCAAGACCCGCACCGCGGAGAACATCACCCAGCGCTACCTGATCTGCAGCTACCCGCAGAAGGTCGACGCCCTCACCCGCATCCTCGAGGTCGAGAACTTCGAGGGGATGATCGTCTTCGTCCGCACCAAGAACGAGACCGAGACCCTCGCCGAGAAGCTGCGCGCCCGCGGCTTCGGTGCCGCCGCCATCAACGGCGACGTCGCCCAGGCCGTGCGCGAGCGGACCGTCAACCAGCTCAAGGCCGGCAAGCTCGACATCCTCGTCGCGACCGACGTCGCGGCCCGTGGGCTCGACGTCGAGCGGATCACCCACGTCGTCAACTACGACATCCCGACCGACACCGAGTCCTACGTGCACCGGATCGGCCGCACCGGCCGTGCCGGCCGCAGCGGTGACGCGATCTCGTTCGTCACGCCGCGTGAGCGTTACCTCCTCAAGCACATCGAGAAGGCCACCCGCCAGCCGCTCGAGCAGATGCAGCTGCCGAGCGTCGACGACGTCAACGCCACCCGCCTCGCGCGCTTCGACGACAAGATCACCGCGGCCCTCGAGTCGCCGCAGATCGGCTTCTTCCGCGACGTCGTCGGTCACTACGTCAAGAACAACGACGTCCCCGAGGCCGACGTGGCCGCCGCGCTGGCGATCGTGCTCCAGGGCGACACCCCGCTGGTCCTCGAGGACGCGCCGCAGCGTCCTGCGCGCCGGGAGTACGACGATCGTGGCGACCGCGGTGACCGCGGCGAACGCCCCGACCGGGGCCCGCGCCAGCCGCGCAGCGACAAGCCGATGGCGCAGTACAAGATCGCCGTCGGCAAGCGCCACCGCGTCGAGCCGCGCCAGATCGTCGGTGCCCTCGCCAACGAGGGCGGTCTGGGCCGCAACGACTTCGGCCGGATCACGATCCGCCCCGACTACTCGCTCGTCGAGCTGCCGGCCAAGCTGCCCGGCCCGGTGTGGGAGAAGCTCAAGGAGACCCGGATCAGCGGCAAGCTGATCGAGCTCCAGCGCGACTACGGCCCGCCGCCGAACAAGGGCCCCCGCAAGCCCCGCGAGGGCCGGGACTGACCGCAGGCTCCTCCGAGCCATTGACAGGCGCCGCTGGGTGCCGCAGGGTGCGAGGCCCAGGTGTCTCCACGCCTCGCTCCCGGGGGTTGTCATGCTGCGTCGGTTCGGATCACTGCTGCTCGTCCTGGCGGCACTCGCCGTACCGGTCGTCGCCGGACCGGCACCCGGCCCCTCGCCCGTGACGGCGCCGTACGCCGCGGTCGACAGCGAGTACGCCGCAGGCGCCCACGCCGTGGTGTCCTCACCGACCGGACGGGTGTGGGTGCTGCGCGTGACTCCCGGCGGGGTGCTCAAGACGCGCTACACCAAGGACAGCGCGCCCTACTGGACCGACTGGGCCCCGATGGCGGGCTCCTACCGCTCGGTGTCCGGCGCGATCGCCGACGTCGGCGGCGTGAGGCGGCTCTTCATGGCGGCGGTCACGAGCGGGGGCGGGTTGAGGTACGCCACGCACACCGGCACCGAGTGGACCGGATGGACCAGCGTCTCCAGCACCCAGCTCTGGGCATCGGTCGCGTCGACGACGGATGCGGCAGGGCGGGTGTGGACGTTCGCGACGACCACGGGCGGCGACCTGTACTACCAGCGGCAGCAGGCCGACGGCTCGTGGACGACGTTCACGCAGGTCGCTCGGGTCGGAACGACGGCGTGGGCCGCCGTGTCGGGCGCGCTTCAGACCGGCGCCAACCGGGTGTGGCTGGCGGCTGCGTCCGCGGACGGCCGGATCTCCACCTTCCGCACCAACAGCGCGGGCACGCTCGTCGACCCGGCGACCCGGGCCACCTTCAAGTGCGACGGAGGACCGTCGACGGGCTTCGCCGACGACGTCTCGCTCAGCGGCGACGCCTCGGGTCGGATGTGGCTCTTCTCCTCCCGGTCGGCGACCGGTGCGCTCACGTACTGCCAGACCGGGCCCGGCACGACGACCTGGGGCCCCGAGAAGTCGTGGGGCACCGCCGACTGGGTGGGCGTCTCGTCGGGGTGGGACGCCGACGACGCGCAGATGTGGGTCGCCGGTACGAAGGAGACCGGCGAGGTGATGTATCGGCACACCAGCCCTGATCCCAGCGGCTGGACAGACGTCGCGACCGTCGATCGGGTGGCGTTGTCCTACGCGGTCTACCTCGCTCCCCGAGGCTCGGTGAGCGCCGACTACGGCACCTACCTCGCGCACGAGGGTGCGCACGAGGGGATCGACGTGCGGCGCATGGTCGGCAGCTCGGTCCACGCGCTGGTCTCCGGCACCATCACCAACGTGGACGTCGGCTGCCGGGGAGCCGGCCCGGGCTGCCTGTCGACGGTGGCTGTCTACAACGCCACCCTCGACAAGACGGTCGTCTACCTCCACCTCAACCCGGCGTCGCTGAGCCCCGGCGACACCGTCGCCCGCGGCCAGACGATCGGCTACGAGGACTACCGCGGGACCACCCAGCCGCAGTTCCACACCCACGTGGAGGTCCGGCCCGGCCGCCACACGATCGCCGCCACCAGCATGTGCTCGGGTGGCGAGCCGGCCGACGCACCGTGCAACGTCCTCGCCAACCCCGATCCGACGACCTTCTGGACCGGGCAGGGTTACGCCCCTGACCAGGACCGCTCGCTGCTCGGCGGCCACGCGGTCGTGTCGGACCGGTCCGGTCGCGAGTGGGAGTTCGTGATCGCCCCCGGGGGCACCCTCGTCTACCGCTACACCGGGATGACCGAGTGGAACTGGGACGTGTTCGGCGACGGCTACGACGGGTCGACCGGCGGGTTCCGGTCGGTCGCGGCGACGATCGACGGATCCGGGCGGTTGTGGGTGCTGACGACCAGCACCGACGGCGAGATGCGCTCCCGGCGTACCCTCCAGCCGCCGTCGGCGAGCACCAGCGGCGGCGGTTGGGAAGCGCCCTCGGCCCCGTTGAGCGCGGGCTACGACTGGGGCGACGTCACCGTGACCACCGACGACGTCGGCCAGGTGTGGATGTTCGCCACCGCGACGACGACCGTCGACGGCGTCACCGGTCGCCTCTTCTACCGACGCCAGAACGCCGACGGCTCGTGGACGTCGATGGACCAGGTCGGCAACGGTGACTGGCGCGGGGTCTCGAGCACCCTGAAGGACGGCCAGGTCTGGTTGTTCGGGGTGAAGGGATCGGACTCGGGGGCCTACTCCAACCGGATCTTCTACTTCAAGTCCACCGCCAGTGGCGTGATGGGCGCCGTGAGCACCGAGTTCGGGGCCGGCAACCGATGGGCCGACGTCTCGGCGTCGACCGACCTGTCCGGCCGGGTGTGGGTGTTCGCGCCGACGCTGACCGACGGGCTGCTGCGCTACCGCTACACGACGCCGTCGGGCTGGGGTGTCTCCGGTTCGGAGCCGTGGGGCGAGCTCGGCAACGGCGGTTGGGTGAGCGTGTCGTCCAGCGTCCGAGCGGACACCGGGAAGGTCCGTGTGCTCGCGGCCAAGGTCAACGGCGACCTGTGGGCATTCGAGACCAAGCAGGGATCGACGGCGACCCTTCCCGCCGGTGGCGGCTGGGCGATGACGCTGGTCGAGCCCGGCGGTGGCGGGCGCGGCTCCTACGGCCTCTGAGGGACGACGGCGCGCCCCTGCGCGTCGGCCAGCGCCTCGCGTGCGGCGGTCTCGGCGCGGACGCTCCCGGCCTCGGCGGCGCGTTCCGCGGCGATCGTGAAGAGGTCGACCGCCAAGGTCGCGAGGCCGAGGTCGACCAGGGTCTCGCCGTAGGCCATCAGGGCATCGATCTCGGCCCGGGTCAGGCCGGCGTCGCGTGCGGTGGACCGGGCGCGCTCGTGGTGCGCCAGGGCGACGTCCGACGCACCCAGGCCGGCGTGCACCGTGCCGAGTCCGCTCAGGACATAGACCTCGAGCTCGGTGAACCCGGTCTGCGCGGCCAGCACGCCGGCGTGGTCGAGCTCGACGCGCGCCTCCTCCAACCGCCCCTGCCCGAGCAGCAGCTCGCCGAGCGCGAGCCGGGTCTCGGTACGACGCGCCGGGTCGCCGAGACCGGCGGCGATGGTGTCGGCTCGACGCAGGTGGGCCAGCGCCTCGTCGTCACGCCCGAGCTGGGCCGCGACCTCCCCGAGGTTGAGCAGCGGGCGCATCTCGCGTCCGGCGTCCCCGATCCGCACGGCCAGTGTCGCGGCGGAGCCGAACATGTCCGCGGCGAGCTCCGCCCGGCCGAGGTTCTGGTAGACGAGGCCGAGGTTGTTGAGGACCGCGGACTCACCCGACGCGTCGCCGAGGTGGCGGTACTCCTCGAGCGCGTCGAGGAGCGGTCGCTCGGCGTCGGCGTAGCGAGCCTGGGGGAACAGTGAGAGCACCAGCGCGGTGAGGCACCGGGCGCGCGCGAGGCCGTCGGTCGCCTGGGCCACCTCCTCCAGCAGACGCTCGGTGGCCTCGGTGTGTCCGGCGACGTCGAGGTAGCGCAGCACCGCCAGCACGATCTGGGCGGCCACGTCCGGACAGCCCTCGTCGAGTGCCTGGAGGCCGGACGAGATGAGGTTGGTCCACTCCGACCCGAACCACGCGGCAGCCTCGTCGGCGTCGGCCAGCGACGGGGTCGCCCCCGGCTCCCCCTGCGGCTCGAGCATCCAGGTCGCCGCCTCGGGGGTGTGCAGGAGCGCGGCCGCGTGCGCAGCGTGGCCGTAGGTCGCGAGCGAGCGCCGGATCGCCGCACGGCGGACCGATGACGGGTCCTCGTCGTACGCGCGTCCGATGGCGAAGGTCCTGACCAGGTCGTGCATCTCGAACCGGTCGGCGTCGCGGACCAGGAGGCAGCCCTCGACAAGGTCGTCGAGCAGCTGCTGCGTGGCCGTCAGCACTGCCCCGCCGAGCGCGGCGGCCGTGTAGGCGTCGAACGTCGTCCCAGCGTGGAGGGCGAGCGCCCGCAGGAGCGTGCGGTGGTCCTCGCCGATGCCGCGGTACGACGAGCGCAGCGCCACCTCCACGCCGTGCTCGAGGTGGTAGTGCTCCCGGGCGTCCTGGAGGCGGGCGACGTGGTCGGCGAGGGACCAGCTCGGGGTCGCGCTGATCCTGGCCGCGACGAGGTCGATCGCCAGGGGGAGAGCCCCGACGAGCTCGATGAGCTCGACCGCGGACGACAGCTCGGCCTCGATCCGCTCGCTGCCGACCGAGGCTCGCAGCACCGCCAGCGCCTCCTGGGTGGAGAAGGTCGTCAGCCGGGTCCGAGCGGTGGCGACCTCCTCGAGGGTGCGCCGACTCGTCACCAGCACCACGCAGGACGAGGTCGCCGGGAGGAGCGGCGCCACCTGCTCCGCCGACGCGGCGTTGTCGAGCAGGATGAGCACGCGCCGACCGCTCATCAGGTCGCGGAAGCGGGTGCGGCGGGCCGACAAGTCGAGCCCGGCGAGCTGGCTGCCGGGCACGCCGAGCGAGCGGAGGAAGGCCCCGAGCACCGCCGCCGGTTCGACCGGCGGCAGCGTGTCGTCGAAGCCCCGCAGGTTCACGACGAGCTGTCCGTCGGGGTAGAGGCCGGTCCGCACCAGGCGGTGGGCCGCGTGCGTCGCCAGGGTCGTCTTGCCGATGCCGCCCATGCCTTCGAGCGCGACCACGGGCGGCAGCCCATCCTTCCGGACGGCTGCCTCGAGGACCCCGGCGAGCTCGAGGGTCCGGCCGGTGAAGTGGTCGTGCGCCGGTGGCAGCTCCTCGGAGACCGTGACGATCCCCGCGGCCGTGCCTGACCCGGCGACCACGCTCCAGGCCTGGCGCCAGGCGGCCGCCCCCCCGGTGTCGCCGAGCAGCGCGGTCGCGATGTCGACGACGAGCTCCACGTCCAGGCGGCGACGCCCCGGCTGGAGCGCCCGGTGGACGGTGTCGACCACGGGGATCTCCGGGATGCCGCGTTCCCGGCGTGACCTCGCGACGCGGCGGTGCAGCTCGCGATAGCTGACGCCTGCCCAGATCCTGAGCTGCTGGAGGGCCGCGACCAGGTCGTCGTACGTCGCGACGCCGTCCGGTGTCGGAGGCGAGCCCGGCCCCGTGCCGTCCGTCATGACCGCATCATCCCCCACGGCTGTCCGGGGTGTCCGACTTCGTCCGAGGTCGTGTCCGGACACCGGGTCGCGCCCGTTGAGTGACGCCAACGCCGGCCCCGATGGCCGGTCGAACTGAGAGGACGAACTCATGTTGGGAACCAGAAGGAAGGCCTTTGCCTCGGTCGCCCTCGGCCTCGCCGTGGGCGGTGTGGTCGCCGGTGGCGGAACCCCGCCGAGCGCGGAGGCCGCGACGACCTACAAGCTGCCGTGGGCGAAGGGCGAGGTGTGGGAGGTGTCCTACGGCAACCACGGCGCCAACTACAACGCGATCGCGTGGGACTTCGCCCCGACGGGTGGGTTCGACAACAACCCGGTCGCTGCCGTGGCCACCGGCAGCGCGAAGCTGGTCTGCCAGGACGGCTGGGGTCAGGCGACCGTGCAGCTCACCGTGCCGGGCGCGGGGGAGTTCCTCTACCGCCACCTCACCACCGCCTCGGTGAAGGCGTTGGGCATCACCGAGGCGGGCGTGTCAGTCCAGCAGGGTGCGGTCGTCGGGCGGCTCCACCCTGACCCGCCGAGCGTGCCGTTCGAGGACACTCGGCACCGGTGCGGGCGCGGCGACGATCCGCACCTCCACCTCGAGCTGCCCCGCCTGCCGATGAACATCGACGGCTACTCCTTTACGGAGACCTCGCCGGGCAACGGCGCCGACCTGCTGAGCAGCAACGAGGTCGGCGGCGCGGAGAGCGCCTCGAGCGAGGGCGGCCACGCGGTCGTCTCGACGCCCTCGGGTCGGTTGTGGATGTTCGGGATCCAGCAGGACGGGACCCTGCGCTACCGCTGGACCGGCGGCGAGGGATGGGGTAGCTGGCAGACGTTCTCCGGGTCCTACCGATCGGTGACCGCCACGATCGACGAGGGCCAGGTGTGGATCCTCGTGACGACATCGACAGGCGTCATGAAGTACGCGACCTACGCTCCGTCGACGGACAGCTGGTCGTGGTCTGCCGCGCAGAGTGCGGGCTACGACTGGGCCAACGTGTCGGCGACGACGGATGCCGATGGCCGGGTGTGGATGTTCGCGACGACGGCCAGCAAGGTCAACGACGCGGTGGGCCGGCTCTACTACAAGCGCCAGAACGCCGACGGCACGTGGACCGGGATGACCGAGATCGGCAACGGCGGCTGGGCTGGCATCTCGAGCACGCTCAAGGGCAGCGACGTCTGGGTGTTCGGCGTGAAGAGCGCCGATGCCGCGGCCAACAAGAACCGGCTGTACTACTTCAAGTCCTCCGGCGGCACCATGGGTGCGAGTCCGACCGAGTTCGGAGACGGCGGCTTCGCGGGCGACGTCTCCGTCAGCACGGACAAGTCGGGCAGGGTCTGGGCCCTCGCGCCGAGGACCGACGGTGACCTGGAGTACCGCTACACAGCCACCAGCGGCTGGGTCGGCCCCGGTGACATCGGAGCCGGGTCGTGGGCGGGGGTGTCGTCGGGGGTCAAGACCGACAGCGGCCTCGTCTACGTCTTCGCGACCAAGGACGACGGCAAGCTCTACTACTACAGGTCGACGATCGGGTCGACGAGCAGCAGCCCGGCCGGTGGCAGCTGGGACCTGGTCGACCAGGTCACCACGCCCAACGGGATCGGGGGCTGGCTGTGAGCCGCCGGCGGTTGGTCCCGCTGGTCAGCGCCGTCGCGAGCGGACTGGCGATGCTGTCGGCACTGACGATCGGTGCGGCACCGTCGGCGAGTGCCGACGCCACCAACGAGGGCATCGCCTTCCGGCACCTCGTGGGCAAGGGCCTCACCGAGGCGCAGGCCGCCGGCGTGGTCGGCAACCTCGTCGTGGAGTCCAACGTGAACCCGTACGCGGACCAGGACCCGGGCCCCGGCCGCGGGATCGCTCAGTGGAGCGAGGGAGCCAGGTGGGAGACGCTCGTGAGCTTCGCGAACGCGCGGAACCGCAGTCCGTTCGAGCTCACCCTCCAGCTCGACTTCCTCTGGTACGAGCTCGCCACCATCCCGGCGTACGGCCTGGCGGAGCTGCGCACGGCCTCGACCGTGCGGGGCGCGGCCATCGTCTTCCAGGACGAGTTCGAGCGCTGCAACCCGACGTACTGCCACACCGAGCGGCGGGTCGCGGAGGGACAGGAGGTGTACGACGCCAACGCCGCCCTGCCGGCTCCGGCGCCGGCCACCGCGCGTGACGGCAGCCACGCCGTGGTGTCCACCCCGTCGGGACGGCTGTGGATGTTCGCCATCCAGCAGGACGGGACCCTGCGCTACCGCTGGACCGGCGGCGAGGGGTGGGGCACGTGGCAGTCCTTCTCCGGGACCTATCGCTCGGTGACCGCGACGGTCGACGAGGGACAGGTCTGGATCGCGGTCACCACCACGGCAGGGACCCTGAAGTCGGCGACCTACTCGGCATCGTCGGGTGCGTGGACGTGGACGGGTGCCCAGAGCTCGGGCTACGAGTGGGCGAACACCTCCTCGGCGACGGACGACCAGGGTCGGGTGTGGATGTTCGCCACCACGTCGACCAAGGTGAACGACGCGGTGGGCCGGCTCTTCTACAAGCGTCAGAACACCGACGGCACGTGGACCGGGATGACCGAGATCGGCAACGGCGGCTTCGCGGGCATCTCGAGCACGGCGAAGGGCAGCGAGGTGTGGGTGTTCGGTGTGAAGAGAGCCGACGCCGCGGTCAACAAGGGCCGGCTGTACTACTTCAAGTCGACCGGGAACGCGATGGGCGCCAGCCCGTTCGAGTTCGGCAACGGCGGGTTCGCGGGCGACGTGTCGGTCAGCACCGACAAGTCCGGCCGGGTCTGGGCGTTCGCAACGCGCACGGACGGTGACCTGGAGTACCGCTACACCTCCACCAACGGCTGGGAAGGGCCGGGGCCGATCGGAGCCGGGTCGTGGGCGAGCGTCTCGTCCGGGGTGAAGACGGACACCGGGCTGGTCTACGTCTTCGCGACCAAGGACGACGGCAAGCTCTACTACTACAAGTCGACCATCGGCTCGACCAGCGCCAGCCCCGCCGGTGGCAGCTGGGACCTGGTCGACCAGGTCACCTCTCCGACGGGAGGTTCCTGGCAGTAGGTAGGTGAGCGGTGACGTGACCGGGTCGGCGGGTGCCGGCCC
>NZ_JACEFC010000099.1 GCF_014180715.1 Nocardioides stalactiti
CGAACGTCCGGACGCCGCTGCGTTCGTGGCGGCTGCTCGCGAGGCGGGGGTGCTGGTCGGAGCCGTCGGCGCCCGCACGGTGCGGCTGGTCACCCACCTCGACGTCAGCCGGTCCGACGCCGAGGTCGCGGCCAAGGCGTTGGCCGGGATCTGAGCGCCGCCTCAGCTCCAACCTGACAGCTAGCGCGGCCAGCGGACGCCGTCGGGGGAGCAGAACGAGGTGGTGCCGGCCTCGCCGCCCTCGAGGCAGGACCCGTCGACGAGCGCACGGTCGCCGAGCGGCTCGTCCAGGACGACCTCGTGAGCGACCTGGTCGTTGCCCTGGCAGTCGAAGGAACCGCCCACGGCCGCCTCGACCTCGAACGTGACCACCACCTGCGCGTCCTCGTAGGTCACCGCCGGCTCCAGCACCCTGCCGGTGACCCCGCTGTGGCAGCCCAGCCGAGAGACGCTCGCGGTGAAGGTCGTCGTCCCGCTCGTCAGCTCGGTGCCCCGGCGGATCGACCACACCGCGGCGTCGCCCCGCTTGGCCTGGGTGGTCGGGGCGTCGTTCGACGAGGGCGCGTCGGTCGCTGCGGTCGTGCTGTCCTCACCGCACGCCCCGACGGACGCCACGAGGAGCACGCAGGGCAGGGTCGTCCACAGTCGCATCACTGAACTATGACGCGTGCACGGCTGCTCGCGTTCCCTCGCTCGCCATCGCCCAGGGGTGACACGTTCGCCGGTTCTGCGAAGCCGTTCGGACGTGCGTCGCCCGAGCGCTACGTTCGCTTGAAGAGACGCGCGAGCCAGCCCGACTCCCGTGGTTGCTCCTCGGCGTGCAGGTGCTCGGCGAGCGCGGCGTACGCGGCCTGCGAAACGGTGGAAGCGGGTACCGACGCGGGATCAGGGAGCATCTGCTCGATCTGAGGGTCGTAGCAGATCAGGCCCAGTGCGCTCGCGATGTCAGCCAGCTCGTCTCGCGCGAGCCCCGCGCCGGAGAAGGTCATCGAGAAGTAGATGATGTCGCCGACGGCGTCGGCCGCCAGCGGCGCCGACGCCCAGGGGCACTCCGGACCCGAGTCGTCGTCCAGCTCGGGGAAACGAGCCAAGGCGGCGTCGATGAAGGCCGGGATCGAGTCGGTCGGTCCCGGCTGTTCGCCGTCGCTGTCGAGGAGTTCCTCCATCGCGTCCATCCGACGCTCGTACTCGGCACTCGCGTCGGCATCGCTTGAGGGCTGGGGGCCGTCCCAGACAGCCAGGTCGTACGACATGTGCCGCATCGTGGCACCTCGCCTGCCGTCGCGGGGACGGACAGGCCGACACCGAGCGGCAGAAGCGGGATGCGCCGCGTTCGGGGACATGGCAAGCCACGGCAGTCGCGTCCGCTACTCGGTAGCTCCGTGCACCCCGAGCGGCAACAGAGGGCGCTGGCGTTCAGTCGATGCACTGGTTCCAGACGCCAGCACGCCAAGCGCCCGAGTCAGCGCGCCAGACATCAACCTGAACGAGCCGCCGCCCGTTTCGGTTGAGCAGGTCCACGACCCGCACCGCGTCTTCATCGCCCGCACCAATGTCAACGCCTTGCGCTTGGATCCGTATCGATCCGACGCGACCCCAGTCTCTTGAATCCAACATCGCGTTCTTCAGGCCAGCCCAAGTGGTAGCGCTGGCGACGTCGTCATAGTGGCTTACGCAGTCGGGGTTGCCGCCGGTGCTGCCGGTGGTGGCCGAGCACGAGCTGAGACTCACGCATGCGAGTCCGGCAACGACCGAGAGAACGGCCCGTGTCATGCCCATGGGACGCAGCGTGCCCGCAAACGGTTCCGACGCCCGCTCTTCGGCAACAGCGAGCGTTGTGCGGTGGATCGAGCGTTGTGCGGTGGAGAGCCCGCAGGATCTGCCGATTCAGCACCGCGCACGCCGAGCGGCATTAGCGTGCGGTCTTGCATTCCTCGTCGCGAGCCGCACGCCTTGTCACTGCCAGGCGAGTCGGGACCGGCCGTAGGTACGGTCAACTACGGCTGGATGGCCATCGCGATGTTCAATCGTCGCGAATGCCTGAATTCCGCGAGCTCTCTCCCAGCGGCATGCATGGGCCACTCGAATTCTGAGAGTGCGACCACGGTTGGACACTCGAGTGGGAACGCGCCCACAGAGGATCTGGGGTCCACTGACCTCGTACCGGGTCACCTCTGACGTATCGGAGCCGATTTCGATCCCGATCGCGGGTTGCGAATGGTCGAGGGGATCGAAGGGGCCAAGCCACACGTGTGCATTCCAGTCGTGGACGTCCGCGGCCCGGACACGTCCTCGTAGGGTCAGTTCGATCCAACCTGAGCGACCGTCCTGCAAGACTCTGAGTCGGCGAATGTCAGCCGCGCGCCGCTCCGCTGTTGTGGCAGCGGCGTATACCTCTTGATCGCCCCGTTCGTCGCGCATCACGAACTTCTGCTGGGTCGAAGTGCCGATCAAACCCTGGTCGTCGGCCACGACCGGCGCACTCGAGGCCAGGATCGCGACGGTCGCGACGCTGGCGACGGCGATCAGCTTCATAATGCAACCGTATGCGAGCCAGCAGCTATTCGTCCTCGACTTAGGGCGCGCCCGCCACTCGGCAAAGATCGCGCACGGAGGTCGGCAGTTGCGGGTGGGCCGGACGGGGCCGCGGAGGTGGGGACGGTCGGTATCCGTCCCCAGGTACGGCGGGACGGGGCCTTCTCCACAGGCGGGTCCGGAAGTGTTTCGTAGTGTCGGAGGTGAGGTCTTTACTGTTCGGTATGGATCTCGGGACCGCTTCTCTCTTCGACCTCCCCGCTGCGCGGGTCGAGGTCGACGGAGCGATGGTGTCGGGAGCGGTGACGGCGGCGTCGACCGGGTCGGCGAGCGATGTGCTGCTGTCGGGGATCCGGGCGGTGCAGGGGGTGATCGCGGCGCAGGAGGTCGAGAAGGTGCGGGCGGTCGCGGAGTGGGCGGCGCTGCACGCCGTCGACGACGAGACGACCGCGGCGACGCTGACCGAGCGGGGGCTCGACACCGGTCTGCCGGTCGCGGGTCCGGGGGCGCCGCTGATCAGCGACTTCGCGGTGATGGAGCTCGCTGCCGTGCTGGGGCGGACGCTGGACTCGGGACGGTCCTACGTGGGCCAGGTCGTCGAGCTGGCGTGGCGGCTGCCGCGGACGTGGGCGCGGGTGCTGGCCGGTGAGGTGCCGGTGTGGCGGGCGTTGAAGGTCGCTGACTCGACTCGGCTGCTCCCGTCGGAGGCGGCGGCGTACGTCGACCGGCACCTGGCGCCGTTCGCGCACGGCATGTCCTGGGCACAGGTCGACCGTCTGGTCGAGGAGGCGCTGGTGCGGTTCGACCCCGACGCTGCCGAGGAGCGGCGTCGCGATGCCGACGAGACCCGGCACGTCGACCTCGGCATCGACCAGGTCGACATCAACGGCGTCGCCCACGGGTCGACCGCTCTGGACCTGCCCGACGCCCTGGACCTGGAGAACGCGATCGCCCGCCGGGCCAAGGTCCGCGGTCAGCTGGGTGACACCGACTCCCTCGACGCGCGGCGCGCCAAGGCGCTCGGTGAGATCGCTCGGGAGGACCTGACCCTCGACCTGCCCGTCGCCGACCCCGCGACCGGCGAGATCCTCCGGACCGTGCGCGGCCGGTCGACCGAGCTGGTCTTCCACCTCTCCGAAGCCGCCCTCCACGGCAATGTTGAGGGATCGGTCGCACGGTGCGGCACCACCCGGAAGCCGATCACCGCCGCACAGGTCAAGGACTGGCTCGGCACCACGACCGGAACGATCATCGTCCGACCCGTCCGCGACCTCGCCGGCCACCAGCCGGTCGACTCCTACGAGATCCCCGACCGGATCCGCGCCCAGGTCACCACCCGAGACCACCACTGCGTGTTCCCGCACTGCGCCAAGCCCGCCCAGGCCTGCGACCTCGACCACATCGAGCCGCACGGCGGCGGAGGCGAGACCTGTGCCTGCAACCTGGCCCCACTGTGCCGCGGACACCACCGACTCAAGACGGCGAACCGCGCCCGTTATCGGATGCTGACCCCGGGCACGTACCTGTGGACCACCACCGTCGGCTCCTGGCTGGTCGATCCCACCGGCACGCATGATCTCGGCCCGCGTCGGGCGCGTCCGCCCGAGCGATAGCCACCCCGCCCCACACCCCGCCCACTGGCGGGGCCATCGGCATGTCCGGGCACGCCGTAGGGCTCAGGGGGAACCCATCCGCAGCGCGACGCCCCGGATCCGGTCGTCCTCGTCGACGAACAGGGTGACCGCCCACCAGTCCAGGCAGGCGCCCACGAGGTCCGCGTCCCGCGTGATGGAGATCGGCCGCAGGTCGGCGAGCTCGGCGGGCACCCCGTCGCCGGTGAAGCAACCGGGAATGCCGTCGTGGACCTCGAACCGTCCGCCCGTCGAGGCCACCAGGTCGAGCGCCGAGAACGGGCCGGAGCTCTCGGCATACAGCGCGTCCAGTGACCAGGCCGCCAGCGACGACCGGTCCTCTGGCGAGATCATCGCCGACGTCGGACCACCCTCGATCCCCACCCACAGCGGCCCGTCCCCGAACGGCGCACCGAGCGACGGGTCAGCGGCGAACCGGTAGAACGCGCGGGCCAGGGCGGCGTCCGGCCCGGTGACCGGGCCGAGGTCACCGTCCGCAGGTGAGCACGGGCCGCGGAAGACCGCGAGGTCCAGCTGGGCCGACCGCAGCACGACGTCCTGCCCCTTCGCCAGCAGCGTCCCCGCTGCCGGGCGCTGGGTCACGATCGTCTCGGGCGGTACCGAGCAGTCGGAGACGAGGACCGGCCGGGCCAGCTCGAGCCCCAGGTCCAGCGAGGCGCGCTCACCCTGTCGGAGCCGGATGCCGGCGACCTCGTCCGGCAGGCCGACCAGGTCCGGCATCACGACGCCCAGGTCCGTCGATGTGGACGGCGGCGAGGAGACCGCCGACGACGGCACCGGCGGAGAGGTCGGTTCGACCGCCCGGGTGGCGACGTCGGGCTCAGCGCCGCAACCCGAGGCCACGGCTGCTGCCGCGGCCATTCCGGCCCACGCGCCGCGCCACCGAGTCATCGGTCCACCTCCGCTCGCTCTCCTCGTACGACGCACGAGCAGCGCTGGCGGTTGACCGACCCGCCGGGCCGGCGGCGGGGCTCAGTGGCCGGCGAACACGACCTCGGAGATCGCGGTGAAGTCGCGGCTGTCGGGGCCGGCGCCGGGGTTGCTGACGTCGAGCAGGCGCAGCTCGATCCGGCGGGTGCGGACGGGGGACACCTCGAGCGCCTGCACCTCCTTGGACTTGTCGAGCTCCTGCACGACCTCGGTGCCGTCGTCGAAGACCCAGACGACCTCGCGGATCCGGCGGTTGCTGACGTACCAGTGGTGCGGCGGGTCGTCCTTGGCGTAGCCGTTGATCAGGCCGACGGAGGTGACGATCACCGGACGCTCGAACTTGAAGGCGAGCACCGAGCCGGCGCCGTCACCCGGCATCCGCCAGGCCGTGCGCGGGTCGGCGTCGAGCATGTTGCCCTTGGTGTAGGTGACGCGCTCGCCGTTCTCGTCGTTGCTCGGCGGCGCGGTGTCGGGGACCATGACGCCGATCGGGACCATCACGCTGCCGGGCCCGGGCGGCGCCTTGACCGTGCTGCTGGTCTCACCGACCGGGTCCTCGGCGGTGCTGCCCTCGCTGTCACCGAGGAGCAGGAGCGCCCCGCCGATGAGGGCCGCGAGCGCGAGGGCGCCGAACGCGATCAGCCACGGCAGCGCTGCCCGCCGGTCGGGGCCGTCGGTGGTCTGGCGCGCCACCTCGAAGAGCGGCGGGGGCACGGCGGGGTCGACCGCCTCGACCAGGTCGGCACCGTCGGCGAACAGCGGGTAGCGGGCCGTGGTCGGCTCCGGCCCGAGGTCGGGCGGGGGCGGCGGGGGAGCAGCGGGCCGGTCCTTCGGCCGCTCGACGGTCCCCGAGAGCGGAGAGATGGCGCCGATCCGGACCGAGGTCGGGAAGTCCGAGGGGCTCGACGGCGGGTCAGCGGGCGGCACGGGCACGCGCGCACCGCAGTTGGTGCAGTAGCGGCCCACCCCGAGCTGGTGGCCGCAGTTCGTGCAGTACCTCATGACCGGCTCCAACGACTCATCCCCCTTCGCCGACCCCGTACGTCGACGCAGCGACCCTAACCCGGCGGGAAAGTGCTCGTCGCGTCAGCAGGACAGCGGCCCAGGAGCGGCGGGATCTGGCGCACGGCCTGGGCGAGGGCGCGCAGCTCCGGACCGTGCAGCGCCTGCGGTCCGTCGCACAGCGCCACCTCGGGGTCCGGGTGCACGTCGACGATGATCCCGTCGGCACCCACCCCGATCGCCGCGCGCGACAGCGGGACGACGAGGTCGTTGCGGCCCGACGCGTGGGACGGGTCGACGATGATCGGCAGGTGGCTGGCCGCCTGGACGACCGGCACGGCCGAGATGTCGAGGGTGTTGCGCGTCGCCGGCTCGAACGTCCGGATGCCGCGCTCGCAGAGCACGACGTCGAGGTTGCCGCGCTGCGCGACGTACTCCGCCGCCATCAGCCACTCCTCGATGGTGGCCGTCATGCCGCGCTTGAGGAGGACCGGCTTCCCGGCCTCGCCGACGGCTTGGAGCAGCCCGAAGTTGGCCATGTTGCGGGTGCCGATCTGGAGCATGTCGGCCTGCTCGGCCACCTCCTCGACGTCGCGGGCGTCGACGACCTCGGTGACGATCGGCAGCCCGGTGGCCTGGCCGACGGCCGCGAGGATGTCGAGCCCGCGGCGGCCCAGGCCCTGGAAGGCGTACGGCGACGTGCGCGGCTTGTAGGCGCCCCCGCGCAGCAGCGTCGCCCCGGCGGCCTTGGCCATCGTCGCCGCCTCGAGCGTCTGCTCCGGCGACTCGACGGCGCACGGGCCGGCGATGAACGTGAACGTGGCGGGACCGACCGGCACCTGGGCGCCCGGCTTGCCGACCCAGACCGTCGACCGGTCGGGGTGGTGCTGCCGGCTCACCAGCTTGTAGGGGTCGGAGATCCGGTGGACCGCCGCGACGCCGTGCAGGGTGCGCAGGTTGAGCCCGTGGAAGCTGTCGATGTCACCGACCAGCCCGATGATCGTGCGGTCGACGCCCTGGGAGACGAAGGCCGTGCCGCCGACGGCCTCGACCTTCTCGACGACGTGCGCGACGTCCTCGGCGGTGGCGTCCGGCGCCATGACCACGACCATGGACTCAACGTAGGTCCGAGGCCCCCGCCGCCCGGGCGCGAACTCACGATCCGGACGTGACGTGCGCCTCAGCCGCCCGCCGGGCTCAGACGACGAGGTGGGTGACCTCGGCCTCGACCTTGCGTCGCGGCAACAGCTCGACGAGCACCATCGCCGTCAGCACCATCAGCCCGCCGCCGACCATCCGCGACGTCACGGACTCCCCGCCGAGCAGCACGGCGAAGAACGCGGCGAACACCGGCTCCATGCTCATGATGATCGCGCTGCGCGTCGGCGGCAGGTGGGCCTGTGCCCAGGTCTGGGCGAGCATCGCCGCCGCGCCGGCGACCAGCGCCATGTAGACGACCGAGACCCAGTCGCCGCCGCGCTCGGGGAGGACGATGCCCGCCTCGCCGGAGACCAGCGCCCCCACCAGGCAGATCGTCGCGATGACGAGGACCTGGAGGATCGACATGCCGAGGGCGTCGGCCGGCGTCGACCAGGCGCCCAGCCCGACGATGTGGCACGCGTAGAGGATCGCCGCCACGAGGGTGATCGCCTCGCCGTAGCCGATCGAGAAGCCGTCGAGAGTCAGCACGCCGAGCCCGGCGGTGGCGAGGGCGACGGCCGCCCAGGTGAGCGCGGTGATCCGGGTCCGGAGGACCGCGGCGGCAATGAGCGGCGTGGCGACGACGTAGAGCCCGGTGATGAAGCCGCTCACGCTCGCCGGCGTGTGCGCCAGACCGGCGGTCTGGAGGATCTGCGCGACGCCGTACAGGCTGCCGAGCAGGACCGCTCGGCGCCGGGTCTCCGGGCTGAGCCGGGCGATCGCGCGCGGCGCCACCAGCAGCATCGCGGCGCCCGCGATGAGGAAGCGCACCGCGAGGAAGTCGACCGTCGGCACCCGCTCGAGCAGGTCCTTGATCAGGAAGAACGTGCTGCCCCAGCACGCCGTCATCGCGAGCAGGGCGGCGGCCGCCAGCAGGGAGGTACGACGTTCGGTCACGGTCTCAGCGGTCTCAGCGGGAGCGGGGACGGCCGGCGTCAGACGACGTAGATGACGACGGTGCTGCCCTTCTCGGCCAACGTCCCTCGCGGCGGGTCGGTGCTCCAGGCCCGGCTGCCGTTGAAGTAGATCTGCGCCCGCTCGGTCTCGACCACGAACCCGAGCCCCTCGAGCTCGGCGACCGCCTCGTCGGTCGGCATGTTCCACACCGACGGGATCTCCACCAGCTCCGGGCCCTCGGACACCACGAACTCGACCTCGTCGCCCTTGAACAGGGTGCCGCCGGTCGGCTCGTGGCTGATGACGTCGCCCTCGGCGATCGTGTCGCTGGTCTCGGTCTCCACGAGCTTGACCACGAGCCCGCGCTTCTCGAGCGCAGCCTTGGCCTTCTCGTAGCTCTTGCCGACCCAGTCGCCGACCTGGAGCGGCTCGCGGCCCTGGCTGACGACGAGCCGTACGACGGCGTTGACCGGCAGGTCCTGCGCCTTCGGCGTGTCGTAGGCGGGGTCGCTGCTGATGACGTGGCCCTTGGGCACGGTCTCGGAGAACTGCTCGTCGACCTTGCCGAGCACGAGCTTGTTGTTCTCCAGGGACCGGGTCGCCTCTGCCAGCGTGAGCCCTCGCAGCTTGGGCAGGTCGTGGGTCTCCTCGCCCAACGAGACCGTCACCGTGATGGTGTCGCCCTCGAGGATCCGGGCGCCGGGACCGGGGTCGCTCGCGACGACGTCGCCCTCGTCGACGGTCGTCGAGTAGACGGCGTCGGCGAAGTCGACCTCGAAGCCGGCGTCCTCGATCTTCTGCTCCGCTTCGGCCTGGGTGAGGCCCTGGACCGAGGGTGCGGTCGTGTAGCGCGCCCACCCGTACCAGTAGGCGCCGCTGCCGACTGCGGTCGCGAGGAGGGCGGCGAGGAGCAGCAGCACCAGTCCGCGACGACGACGCCGGGGGCGCGGCGACGCGGGAGCCGCGGTCGCCCGGGCCGGCGGGGCCGGGGGAGTACGACGGGGAGGGGGAGGCGGCAGGTCGTGGTCGAGGCGAGTGGTGCCCTCGGGGAGCGCGGCGTCGCCGGCCAGCAGACCGGCGACCTCCCGGTCGTCCCAGAGCTCGGTGATCGCCTCCGGCATCGTGTCGTCGGAGACGTCGGGCCGCGCCGGGGTGGGCGTCAGGTCGGCGACGAGCTCGGGGTCCTCGCGGACGCCCTCGTGGAGGGCGTGGGTGACCCGGTGGACGTGGTGGAGCAGCACGCCCGCGTCGGACGGCCGCAGCGAACGGTCGCGGGTCGTCGCGCGGGCGACGAGCGCGTCGACGTACGCCGGCAGCGACGGCACCTCGGCGGACGGCGCCGGGACGTCCTCGTGGACGTGCTTGTAGGCGACCGCGATCGGCGACTCGCCCTGGTGCGGCTTGTGGCCGGTCAGCAGCTCGTAGAGGACGACGCCGGCGGCGTAGACGTCGGCCCGGGCGTCCGCCTTGCCGTCGACGACGAGCTCGGGCGCGAGGTAGGACACCGTGCCGATGAGCACGCCGCCGGTCGCGGTGTGCTGGGTCTCGGCGCTGACCGCGCGGGCGAGGCCGAAGTCCGCGACCTTGATCCGGCCGTCGTCGGCGATGAGGACGTTCTCGGGCTTCACGTCGCGGTGGATGACGCCGTTGCGATGGGCGGACGCGAGCGCGGACAGGACGGGGTCGAGGATCGCCAGCGCCCGCTCGGGCGACATCGGCGCCTCCTTGGCGATGGTGTCGCGCAGCGTGTGGCCCGGCACCAGCTCCATCGCGAGGAAGACGGTCCCGTTGTCCTCGCCCTGGTCGTACACGGCGACGACGTTGGGGTGGGAGAGCTTGGCCGCGGACCGGGCCTCGCGCACGAAGCGCGCCGCGAACTCCTCGTCGCCCGTCGTCGCGTCGCCGAGACCTGCGTGCATGATCTTGACGGCGACGGCGCGGTCGAGACGGATGTCGTGGGCCTCGTAGACCGACGCCATGCCGCCCCGCGCGATGCGGTCGCCGATGCGGTAGCGGCCGTCGAGCAGCCGGCCGGCGTGCGGGTCCTCGTGCACAGCGACCCTCCTGTGCAAGTACGTGGGGCTTCCGGCGGGGAAGGTGCCGGAACGGCAAGGATACGGGGCGCCCGTCGACTGTTCCGGCAACCACGCCGCGACGTGACGGCGCGCCGCCCGGCGGCGAGCGGTGCTGGAATGATGGTCCCCATGACCGATCCAGCACCCCGCCTCGCCGACGTCGACCTCGCCGCGCTGGTCGAGGAGTGGCTCGACTGGGACGCCGCGGCCGCGGCCCTCGGAGTCACCCCGGCCAAGGTGCGGACCATGGTCCGCGACCACCAGCTGGCCTCGGCGGTGCCGGAGCCGGGCCGCGGTCCGAGGATCCCTGCGCTCTTCATCGACGCCGAGGGTCTCCCCGTGAAGGGCCTGCCGGGTCTGCTGACCTCCCTGCACGACCAGGGCTTCGACGACCGCGAGTGCATCGCGTGGATCTTCCTCGACGCCGACCTGCCGGGCCGGCCGATCGATGCGCTCCACGAGAACCGCGGCTCGGAGGTCAAGCGCCGTGCGCAGGCGCTCGGCTTCTGAGGCCGCACCGTGGTGACATCGGGGGGCAGGAGGTCGACGGGTGCCGTCGCCTCCGTGGTGGTCGCGCTGCTGGCGGTCGCCGTGTGGTGGCTGCAGGGCGGCGACGGGTCGGACGAGGGTCGCGACGCCACGGCCGAGCCGACGACGAGCCTGACGGCACCGGCCGAGCCCAGTGCCTCGACCGTGACGCCCTCCGTCGCGCCGGCGACGTCCGAGGCGGCGCCGGAGACCGGCGCCGGCATGCCGCCGTACGACGACCTGAGCGGGCTGCCGTACGTCGCGCTGGGCGACCTCCCGCCGGAGGCGGCGGACGTCGTCGACCTCATCGGCACCGGTGGGCCGTTCCCCTACGACAAGGACGGCAGCACCTTCGGCAACTACGAGGGGTTGCTTCCTGACGCCCCGGACGGCTATTACCGGGAGTACACAGTCGAGACACCGGGGTCGGACGACCGGGGCGCCCGTCGCATCGTGGGCGGCGCCGACGGTGAGCTCTACTGGACAGAGGACCACTACGAGTCGTTCGAGGTGATCTGGAGATGACCCCAGCAGTTGCGAGGCACGGATGAGCGGCCTGGCGGCCGTCCTCGCCGGGAGGCACCAGCCCGGCGTCCACCACTGGCACAACCCGGCCCTCCACGTCCCCGACGTGCAGCACGCGGTCGAGCACGCCGGTTGGCAGTTCGGCTACGTCGACGGCGTGGCGCTCGAGACCAAGTCGGAGGTGCTCGGCGCGATCGGTGCCGCGCTCGACTTCCCGGCGCACTACGGCGGCAACGTCGACGCGCTGCGCGACTGCCTGCGTGACATGTCCGCGCCGACGGTGCTGCTCTGGGAGGGCTGGGGCAGCCTGGCCCGCGCCGAGCCGAAGGCGTTCGACAAGATCTGCCGCGCGCTGGCTCGTCACGACGACGACGGTGACCCGGCGTTCGAGGTGCTGCTCCGGGGCCCCGGCCCCGAGACCGGCATGGAGTCGCTGGACTGACCCTGCCCGGTCGGCGCGCCGGTCAGAGCACCCGGCGGGTCGCGGCGGCCGCGAGGCCCTCGAGGACGTCGCACGCGTGCTCGTCGAGGCCGGCGGACGCACGGGCGAGGCCCAGCGCGGTGACGGCCTGCTCGGCGAGCTCGGTGATCTTGGCCTCGACCCGGGCGTGCGCGCCGGAACGATCGATGATGCCGCGCAGGTCGGCGACGTCGTCAGGTCCCAGCGCGGTGCCGAGCGCAGCGTCGAGGCGGGCGGCCTCGTCGTCCGCGGCGGACTCGAGCGCGAGCGCGACCAGCACGGTCCGCTTGCCCTCGACCAGGTCGTCGCCGGCGGGCTTGCCGGTCGTCGCCGGGTCGCCGAACACCCCGAGCAGGTCGTCGCGGAGCTGGAAGGCCTCCCCGAGCGGCAGGCCGAAGCCGGTCAGAGCTGTGAGCGTGTCCGTCCCGGCGCCGGCCAGCGCCGCACCGACGTGGAGCGGCCGCTCGATGGAGTACTTCGCCGACTTGTAGCGGAGCACGGTCATCGCCTGGTCGACCGACGCGACCCCACGACCCTGGACCGAGACGTCGAGGAACTGGCCGGCGATGACCTCCGACCGGCACTGGTCGAGCACGTCGAGCGCCGGGCCCACCCGGTCCCAGCCGAGCCCGCACCGGCGCAGCAGCTCGTCGGACCACGACAGCAGCAGGTCACCCAGCAGGATCGCCGCCGCGGCGCCGTACTGCTCGGGGTCGCCTGGCCAGCCCTGCTGCTGGTGGAGGTCGGCGAACCCGCGATGGGTCGCCGGCCGGCCGCGCCGGGTGTCCGAGGCGTCCATGAGGTCGTCGTGGACGAGGGCGCTGGCGTGGAGGAGCTCGAGGGAGGCGGTCGCCCGCAGCACGGCGCGCTCGTCGTACGACGAGCTCGAGGCGGCCCGGAAGCCCCAGTAGCAGAACGCGGCGCGGAAGCGCTTGCCGCCGGTGACGGAGACCCGCCCCTCGGCGACCAGACGCGCGGCGTCGTCACCGAGCGGGGCGAGCCGGGTGGCCTGCTCGTCGAGGAAGTCGTCGATGGCAGCCTGGAGGTCGGAGCGGAACCGCTCCTGGTCTGCCTGCTCCCACGCCTGCCCGGTCACGGCGTCGACTCTAGAGAAAGCACGGATGGTGGCCGCGATCGGGCCTCCTCGGTCGCCTCTGCCTACACTCCCGCCATGACTACCGGCCGTGGCCGCTCCCTCGGAGACATCATCCGCGAGGGCCAGCGCTCCTACTCTTTCGAGTTCTTCCCGCCGAAGGACGAAGCGGGTGAGGAGCAGCTCTGGAACGCCATCCGCGCGCTCGAGCCCTACCGGCCGACGTTCGTCTCCGTGACCTACGGCGCCGGCGGCAGCACCCGCGACAAGACGGTCGGCATCACCGGTCGGATCGCCCGCGAGACCACGATGGTCCCGATGGCCCACCTCACGTGCGTCGGCCACACCCGCGAGGAGCTCGAGGCGATCCTCGACTCCTACGTCGCCGAGGGCGTGTCCCACGTGATGGCCCTGCGGGGCGATCCGCAGGAGGGGCCCCGGGCGGACTGGACGCCCACCGAGGGCGGACTCAACTACGCCCTCGACCTGGTCGAGCTCGCGCGTTCCCGCGGCGACTTCCGGGTCGGCGTCGCGGCGTTCCCGGAGGGTCACCCGAGCGCGGAGTCGCTCGACGTCGACGCCGACCGGCTGGTGGCCAAGGCCCACGCGGGCGCGGAGTTCGCGGTCACCCAGATGTTCTTCCGGGCGTCGGACTACTTCGCTCTCGTGGAGCGGGTTCGCGACCGCGGCGTCGACATGCCGATCCTGCCGGGCATCATGCCGATCCTGAACCTGAGCGCGATCCGCCGTCAGGGCGAGCTCATCGGCACCTCGGTGCCGCAGGAGATCGTCGACCGGATCACCGCCGCGGGCCCGGAGCCCGACGCGGTCCGCGCCGAGGGCATCACGATCGCCGCGGAGCTCTGCGAGGAGCTGCTCGCGGGCGGCGCGCCCGGCCTGCACTTCTACACGCTGAACCGGTCCAAGGCCACGCTCGAGATCTTCGAGGCCCTCCGCATTTCTGTTTAGCCGAGCGTGTCGCCGCTGGTCGGCGCCTCCTCGGCCTTCGGTCGCTTCCTCGCTCCGGTCGCTGCGCTCCCTGCGCTCGGTCGCGACCGGCGCCCGAGCGTGGCGCCGGCGGCGCCACGCTGCCGGCTCAGTGGTCCTGCCCTACTCGGCCGGACCGATCAGCTGGGCGACCAGCGCCGCTGACTGGGTCACGAACGGCACGCCCGCACCGGGCGCAGCGTGCGCCCCGGCGGCGTAGACGCCAGGGATCGGCGTCGTCGGTCCGAGCCGGTGACGGACCGTGCCACGGCCCTGCCACAGCACGCCGCAGGGGGAGCCGTTCCACAGCTCGACCAGCTCGCGGGGGGACCGGTCGACCCGGACGACGACCTGCTCGCGGACGTCGATCTTGTGGCGGGCGAGCGCGTCGACGATGTCCTCGGCGAGCTTGCCGCGCCCGTGGAGGGTCACGGCCGTGCCACCCTCGGGCGCGGTGCCTCCGGTGCGGACGATGATGAGCGGGTCGGCGTGCAGGACCAGCTCCGCCGGCAGGTCGGGCAGGTCCCCGACGAGCCCGAGGTGCGCGACGACGGGCGGGATCGCGGGCATCGTCCGCTCCACGACCGGGGCCAGCGCGGGCAGGCGGCGCGGGTCGACCGCGACCACGACCGCGTCGACGTCGATCTCGCCGGCCTCGACCCGGACGGCGGCGACCCGGCCCTCGCGGACCACCAGGTCGCGGGCCGGGGACCCGGTGAGCACCGTCACGCCACGGGTCTCGAGCCGCTTCTCGAGCAGGTCGACGATCCGGCCCATGCCGCCGGGCACCGTCCAGGCGCCGAAGCACTGCTCGAGGTAGTTGGTCACGCCGACCCAGGCCGGGACGTTGCGCAGGTCGTGGCCCTCCGCGACCGCCCGGTGCCCGGCGACCAGGCCGAGCCGGTCGTCCCGGAAGTCGCGGCGCAGCCGCTTGTGCAGGGTCTCGCGGGTGCCGAAGAGGGCCGCCAGCTCCTGGGGGACCTCACGCGGGTCCCACGGCACCTCGACGTAGTGCCGGCGCAGGACGTCCCACACGGGGGTGTAGGTGTCCACGTGACGCACCCAGGCCTCGCCGAGACCGGCGCCCAGCTCGTCGAACGCCTCGATCTGCGCGGCCCGCGAGCCGCCCGGGACGCGCACCGTGGTGAGGTCCTCGAACCGGTGCTCGGTGATGACGTCGAGCGGCTCGAGGTCGGCGCCGAGCTCGGTCTCCAACGGTCGTCCGGACTTGCGGAACAGGTCCCGCAGCGCCGCCGGCACCAACGTGGACGAGGCCGACCCGTCCCAGGTGTAGCCGCCCTCGCTGACGACGCCGAGCGCGCCGCCCAGCGTCGGGGACGCCTCGAGGAGCACGACCTGGTGGCCGTTCTTGGCGAGCCGGGCGGCCGATGCGAGGCCGGCGAGCCCGCCGCCGATGACGACGATCCTCATGCTGTGTCCTGTCCGTTCCGTCACTCGACGTCGATCGGGCTGGCGCCCGTGAGGGTGAGGAGCTCGTCGTACGTCGTCGAGAACACCGCGGCCGGGTGGCCCGCCGCTGCCCACACCACGTCGTAGCGCTGGAGCCACGAGTCGAGGTGGGTGGGGACCGGTGCCGGGTGGCCGATGGGGGACACGCCGCCGATCACCTGGCCGGTGTGCTCGCGCACGAACTCCGGGGTCGCCCGGCGCAGCTTGTCCACGCCGAGAGCCGTGGCGGTCTTCTGGGTGTCGACCCGGTGCGCTCCCGAGGTCAGGATGAGGATCGGGGTGCCGCCCGCGTCGAAGAGCAGGCTGTTGGCGATCGCGCCGACCTCGCAGCCCAACGCCTCGGCGGCGAGTGCGGCCGTGTGGACCGCATCGGGCAGAATGACGATCTCGCCGGTGCCGCCGAGTCGCGCGTGCGCGGCACGGAAGCGGCTGATCGATGGGTGTTCGGCCGACATGGGGGTGACCCTAGGGCACCGAGGAGGACGGATGGGCAAGCGACCTGCGTCGGTCGACCTGGCGTCGTGGCTGCTGTGGATCATGTGCGCCGCCGGCCTGGTGATGTCGGTGCTGGTCGTCGTCTTCCGGGACGACCTCGAGGAGGTCTGGTCGCCCGGCCGCTCGGGTGACAGCACGGTCCAGCCCCTCGAGTTCGTGCCGGTGATCCTCGTCCTGTACGGCGTCGTCGCCCTCACCACACTGACCCTCATCCCGATCTTCCGGGCCGGCCACAACTGGGCGCGGCACGCGCTGGCGATGGTGGCGGTCGGCATCCTGCTCGCGACCCTCGCCACCGTGCGGACGATGCCGCCGGCGCTGTTCCGCGGGCTCATCATCGCCGCGGCGGTGCTGGCTGCGGTGACCCTCGTCTTCCTGTGGCACCCCGACTCCCGTCGGCACTGCCGTGCCGAGGTGGAGGAGCCCGCGCACTCTTGACCCTGTGTCGGGGGAGGGGTGTACCGTGGCCGTTGTTCGAACAAATGTTCGAACAATGAGCTCGAGGAGTCGCGATGCACCTGCCCGCCACCACCCACTCCTACCTGATCCGTGCGGCTGAGTCGTTGAGCGAGGCGGTGGCCGCCCGTGACATCGCCGAGCGCTACGCCTGCGCCCACGTGGCGGCCCTGCGATCGGCCGCAGCGCTGCTGGCGGGCCGCGCCCCGGC